>DVDV01000435.1 GCA_015296075.1 Leptolyngbyaceae cyanobacterium M33_DOE_097
CAGTTTCCACTCGGTATCGTTTAAATCACTTGGATAAGCTTTACGAGACATCGTTGGGGTATTGAACTCTCACTTCAGCTTGACTTAAAGTACTTATTCAACTGCGTCAACTTCATATTTCTTTAGAAACAGCCTCTTAAGGAAGCACCTCTATCATCAGATAGCTTTACCTCATCTCATTGGTGGAAGTGTTTTGGCAGGTGAATGTCTCTCCTGAGATCGAACCTGCCTGCTTGTCCGCAAGAGCGTATTTATACGTAAAGCGCCCCTCCAAACCCGTCAAAAAAGTCACACTTCCAGTAAATCTCCTTAAGTCTTTTGCAACAAAAATTAAGCAAGAAAAGTATCTATTCATACAAAAAGGATCGCAAAAATGTTGTCTATTACACTTTTGAGTAGTTAAAAACTGACCAAGAATTGGTTTTATGTGTTGTCCTGCCTGAGTTGAAATGTAGCCAGATTAGGCAATATACAGCTCAACTGACCAACTTTAACTTTATGAAAATCTTACATTTTCTGCTAGAAGTAAATTCTTCATATATTTGAAATACATACGCAATATTACTGACTATAATGTCACCGTGAGAGAAAGTTATTAAATTAATGAGTATCAGGCGATCGGGTGCTATGGCTACAAATGATTTGTAGCCCTCATTATTGGTGCTTCACTAATGTATCTCAAATGAAATGAGTAATTTTTATTTGATAGAAAGACGATGCAAAAGCAGTGCATTCAAACTCTTTTAAATGTAACAAAAATTGATTGAGGCGATTTACTGAGACTTAGGCGGGCTGCTTAAGTCCAGCTTCTCAAGATAAATTGCGCTGAATTTGCTGCGCCACTCAACACGCTAGAACGAAAGTTCTAGAGCAATTTGCTGCTGCTGACTACTCTTAACAACCTTTGCAGGACAAGCGTCGATGGCAACCATAACCTTCTCTATCGGATTCGGAGTCTCAGTTACACTCACAGAGGTGAGTGGTGGTGTTCGAGTTGATGTATCGGGCGCTGGGAAAGACATAACAGCGGTCTTTTTTGATCTCAATCCAGCAAACAACGGTGATAGCAATACCCTAATCAATTCCTACACTGTTAGCGGTAGTGAAGTTAGGCAGTTTGATTTTGAAGAAGACCGAATCAACACCATTAATGGTATCAATCTAAACCCCGCAGGCGGTTTTGATGCAGGGGTGGCGATCGCCGATACGGGAACCAGCTTCATTGGTTCTACATCTTTTGTGATCTCAGGGGCAGGGCTGACCTTAGAAGATTTTAGTGGGCAGCGATTTGGCGTGCGTCTGAGTGGCAACCAAGGCTCTAGCAAAATCTTGGGAACAGCTCCGATTATCGACGCCACTGCCCCAAATATCCCCCAAATTGGCACAATTGCAACCGATAATATCGTAAATAGCAGTGAGAAAACCGCAGGAGTCACTGTTTCTGGAACCGCAGAAGCACACAGCAAGGTTCGCATTACCTGGGGCACAACAATACTCACAACGACAGCTAACGGGAGTGGAACCTGGAGCCAGAATTTTACCAGTGCCCAAATTCCCGCCGATGGCAGCACTACCGTCAGCGCGATCGCGACCGATGCCTTTGGCAATACAAGCGCACCTGGCACCCGCACGGTGTTAATTGACACGATCGCCCCGACTGTGACAATCACAGACAACGTTGCGGGCGTTGCTAACCTCACTACAAATAACATTACCTACACGTACACCTTTAGTGAAGCGGTTACGGGGCTTGCGGCAAATGACTTCACCGTCACCAATGGCACACTCAGCAGTGTGAGCGGCTCAGGTACGACCTGGCAGGTGAAGGTCACCCCTACGGCGAACATTGCCAGTGGCAACATCAGTTTAGTTCTGGCCAATGGGGCTGTCACCGATATTGCAGGCAACCCCAATGTCTCGGTGACAAACAACGCTCAAGCCATTGACACGCTGGCACCCACAGTCGCGATCGCCTTAGCCGATCCCGAATTAACCGCCGGAGAAACAACAACGGTCACTTTTACATTTAGCGAAATACCCGCAGGCTTTGATATCAGTGACATTGCAGCCGCTAACGGAACAATCACATCCCTGATTCAAACTTCTGACCCGAAGGTTTACACAGCCACGTTTACGCCAAATGACAACATTCTAGATGACACCAATGTGATCACCGTTGGTACGGGTTATCGCGATGGTGCTGGCAATGCAGGGGCGATCGGCACTTCCCCAAACTTCACGATTGATACACTCTATGGCACTTTGACAGTGACCTCATTAGGGTACGAGGGCTTTGTTGACAGTTCTGCCGGGGAAGACCTGGCTGGGTCGATTTTGGTGCGGGGTACGGTGCCGCTCGCCAGTGATACAACCGATGGCAACCCGGATGGCTACCTCTTCTTCTTAAGGCCAGAACCCGGTAGCTTTACTCAAACCATTACGCTGACAGCCGAGAACCGAGCATCAGCACCAAATACCATTTTGAGCATTACAGGTAGCAACCCGTTTGCTCCGTTTGTGAAACTTAAGCGTATTAATTGGACACTGAATGGAGTTTTGACAGAGATTGCCGATGGCCAAGCGGGTGATCTTGATGGTGCTGTGAATGGAGTGATTAAAGTTTCATTGCCCAGTATCCCTAAAGGTGATTTTGTTATTAAGGCAATTTCTGATGTCGTGGGTGGAATTGGGCTAGAAAAAGAAAGGCTAACGTTTCAATTGCAAGATCAAAATGTACCTGATCCAACAGATCCAACCAAACAACTGGATTATGGCAATGCGACAGGCAGTTTAGAGCTTTACCTGACCCGCACAGGTTTTACAAAAGCGTCAGGCTCAACTGAGTTTTCATTTGGTTCATTGGGGCTTAGCAATCTTGCTGTTGACCTAAATAGTGACAACACAATTGAGGCTAGTCAGGCTGCCACGATTGTAAGGGGGGCTGGCTACTTAACCGAGGGAAGCGGTGGACAATCGGTGGGCACGAAGCACGGTGCCTTCTTAACGGATGCATTAAATGGAAATGCAGATACTTTGCTGTCGGGGAGAACGACGTTTAAGAGTGATCCATTTATTGGAGACTTTACCCTGGCATGGCAGCAGGCTCCCGGCATTCCGCTGACTGATTTTGCGAATAACTCAGGAGTGGATGCGTTTGATGATTCGATCGCGGCTGATGCCAAATTAGATAGTGTGATTGAACTGATTAGAGCAGGTTTATTTAGTCTGCAATATGCAGCAGCCGTGACGCAGAAAGGGGAAACAGGTGGTATCTCTGGCACAAGAGGTGGGGTGACCTTTAACCAAACAGCCGTTGCAGGCAACATCACTGATAATCCAGTCCAGTACCAATATGCAACTTACGTTCCACCTCAGCCATTTGATCAATTTATTGCAGGGCTAACTCCAACGTCACCCCCCTGGATTGTTACTATCAACGACCCCAGTGTTTTAGGGCCAAATAGTCAAGTGACGTGGTCAAAATATACTTCTTCGACTCTAATTGCAGCCATTATTTTGCCGTCTGACTCACCCTCGGCGCAGTTCTATGCTAAGAATGGCAATACTTCCAGCAATCTCGACTTGAGAAGCATCGCCTTTTTAACCACAGATGGTGGAACGGCAGGAGTGAATATTCGAGGTACCAACAACAGCGATCTTTTAAGAGCTAGCTCTGGCAATGACGTTGTTGATGGAGGCAATGGTGGAACCGATACACTAGACGGTTGGTTAGGCAATGATGTTTTGATTGGAGGCAATGGTAAGGATACCTACGTTGTTGGTCCAAACTACGGAATTGATACATTCCAAAACTTCAAAGGAACCAATGATGTAATTGATGCGCGATCGCTTGGCATCACTAATGCAAACGTACTTTCGCTGCTCGATACCAATCGTAACGGTTCCGTTGGGTTGGGAGATCAATTTGTGTCAAATGTGGTAAATAGTGGTTCAACTCGTAGTTTGACGCTCAATCTTTCTTCATTCTCTGACGCGGTCTTGGGGCTAACGCCACCGAACGGTTCGCTGACCCAAATCGTAATTCGAGGAGAGTCAAGATTGCTCAAATCTAATTTTGTCTAGTAGCGCGATCGCCCGTTTTTAAATAGCCCCCCTCAATCTTAGGAGTCGTTATGGTGCATGAACCTGGACAAACAATGTTTTTAACGGCATTGGTGACAGGTGTTACGTTGAGTAGTTTTGCAACATTTTCGCCAGCCGCGATCGCCCAAGTGATTCCCGACCAAACCCTAGGGGTCGAGCGATCGATTGTCAATTTGGGGCTGCCCAGCGAGCAGGGCTTAATTGATCGAATTGATGGAGGGGCTATTCGCGGCAGCAATTTGTTTCACAGCTTTTCAGAGCTAAATGTTAACCCTGGGCAACGCGTCTATTTTGCGAACCCAGCCACGATTCATAACATTATTAGCCGGGTCACGGGCAACAATGTATCCAACATTGATGGCACACTGGGAGTATTAGGAAACGCCAATCTATTTCTGATTAATCCTAACGGCATTGTGTTTGGCCCCAATGCCCAACTCGATATACGTGGCTCCTTTTTTGCCAGTACGGGCGATCGCCTTGCGTTTAGCAACGGTTATGCCTTTAGCACGACCGACCCAACGGCACCACCACTCTTAGCCATCACCGCCCCTTTAGGACTAACCACGTGGTTGCCCAACCGTGGCACCGTGACCAATACTGGCAACCTCTCGGTCGGGGGAGACCTAACCCTGGTCGGGCAAAATCTCAATTTGCAAGGTCAGCTCCAGTCTGGGCAAAATCTCAATCTCCTCGCGGCTAATTCCCTGACTATTCGAGACAGCGCCACGTCTAGGTTTCTGGCATCTGCTGGCGACAGTGTGTTGTTACAAGGCAATCAGCGCCTTGATATCGCGGCACTCAACAACTCAAACAGTGGGTTGTTTTCAGGTGGTGAGATGGTGTTGCGTTCAGATGCTGCGATCGTCACCGATGCTTACTTTTCGGTGGGAGGCAACTTTCGGACTGAGCGGCTCGATCGCAGCCCTGGCAGCGTCATTAGTGTCGATGACCCCGTGTTTGAAGTCGGTGGAGACTTTGCGATCGCTGACTATACAGGTGCCTCGCTCCAAATCTTTGCGGGGGGAAGCGTCACCATCCCCGGTACCGTCACGATCAACGCGGCTGGAGGGCCGTTTAACGATGGCACTGTAACCCTCTCAAATGGTACGCCCCTCACGCTTGCTGGCACGACACAACCCACGCTCGACATTCGAGCCGGAACCACAGGTTTCGTGGGCACCCCCACCCCCGGAACACCCAGTGGAGCAAATATCACCATCGGCAGCATTATCAACAATGGCGGACTCGTCTTTTTAACCAATCAGTTTGCACCGAATTCAGCTCTGGCGGGTGATATTCAAGCCGATCAAATTGACACCAGTAACTTGACGGGTGGTGGTTCCGTCATCATCGATTCACGTGGCAAAATTACCACCTCTTTTATCAACACCTCTGGGAGCGATACCACTCCTGCTGGCGAGATCACGCTGCTTGCAAAGGGCGACATTCTGTTGCCGTTTGTTCCGACTCCGACGTTTATTGTGGCGGATGGCTCGCGGAGCGGCCCCATCACCTTGATCAGTCAGACTGCCATTATTCAAGAGTTTGCCCCATTTGGCACACCAGGAGCAGCACTTAGCACTATCCAGGCTATCAACTACGGTGCTGAAGCAGGCGGCGATGTGACCTTAAGTGCCCCTAATCTCGTTTTGGGTGGCAACATCTTTCCCGTGGGGACGCTGGGCACAGGGTCGAGCGGAAACATTCGGCTCACGGCCGATACGCTGACATCCAGCCTCGCAACGATCGCCACGGCCACGTTTGGGCCAGGTGATGCTGGAGAACTAATCGTCAAGGCTCGTACGGTCTCCCTTGATTACGCGTTTTTTGGCAGTGCAAATGCCAGCGACTCTGGCAAACGAGGCGGCAATGTAACGGTTGAAGCCGATTCCATCACAGGCACAACTGGGTCACAAATTGCCTCGCTCGCACTCGGTTTTGGCGATGCTGGCGATGTCACGATCAAAGCACAAACCATTTCACTGTCTGGGTTTACACCAGGCGACCTCAACCCTATTTTTCAAAACTCGGCAATCATCAGTTCAGCACAGCCGGGGTCGGAAGGAAATAGTGGAAAAATCACCATCACCACTGGGAAATTAACCCTCAGCGATGGAGCCGCCGTTGCGACTAGCTCGTTTGGGGTGGGCAATGCGGGCGACATTTTGATTAATGCGAGTGAACTCGTCAGCATCGATGGGGCCGTATTTGTTGACTTTGCTGTGCCACCCGATGTACAACCCTCTGGCATCACCAGCGAGCTCTTTACTGGGGCAATTGGCAAAGGTGGCAATATCACGATCAATACAGCTGTTTTACAGGCAACCAATGGGGGCACCATTACGGCTCTTTCTGACGGTGATGGGGATGCGGGGTCAATTACGATTAATGCCACTCAGTCCGTCTTATTTGATGGGGTGGCATCCTTTGCTGCCATTGGTCAGCGCGATCGCATCAGTCAGGCAACCGTCGTGACCGAGGCAAACTCAACCGGGAACGGGGGCACCCTGACGGTGACAGCTCCCAATCTGACCCTCACAAATGGCGGACAACTCAACGCTGAGACGCGCGGCGCAGGCAAAGCTGGAAATGTTGTTTTAGACATTACCCAGACTCTAGCGGCAGAGGGGGTTGGCAGTGGCATCTTTGCTAGCACCACCGTCGGTTCCACAGGAGATGGAGGCAGCATTTTGATCAAAAAACCTGAAAAAGTGACGCTTCAGAATAAAGCGGCGATCGCGGTGAATAGCCAGGGCAGCGGTACAGCCGGAAACCTTAGCATTGAATCTAGCAACCTGGTCTTGCAAAATCAGAGCACCATCACCGCTGAAACAGTCAGCAATACAGGCGGCGATATCACCTTGCAGATTGATGATGTAATTGTGATGCGAGACAACAGCCGCATCTCAACCAGTGCTGGAACAGCAGGCGCAGGTGGCGATGGGGGCAATATCACGATCAACACGCAGTTTCTTGTGGCTGAACCAACCGAAAACAGCGACATCACCGCCAACGCCTTTACTGGCCGCGGAGGACGAGTTGACATCACCGCTGAAGGGATTTTTGGGTTCTTTGTGCTGAGTCGATCGCAACTCGAAGCAGCCTTGGGCACCAGCGACCCCAGCCTCCTCAATCCCGCATTCTTACCCACCAGCGACATCACCGCGATCTCTCAGGTCAACCCTAACTTAAATGGAGAAGTCGTGATTCGATCGCCCAATCCTGACCCGAGTCGAGGCGCGCTGCCACTACCTCCCGAGATTGTCGATGCATCTCGGTTAATTGCCCGTGACTGCTCAGCCGGAGGGGCGATCGCCCAACGGTTAGGCAGCTTAATCGTCACTGGACAGGGTGGCCTGCCGCCCAGCCCCAGCGATCAATTACGGGGTAACAGTCTGCTGATCGGTTGGGAAAATTTGCCAGGTGTCAGCAGCAAAGCCCAGCCATCTAGCAATGTCGCTCAAACACCACAACTGCCAGTGCAACTGGTCGAGGTGCAGGCATTAAGCCAGCGATCGGATGGTCAGGTTGTGCTGGTCGCGCATGACTCGACAGGCAGCAATCAAGAATTTTGGAATCGACCCCCAACTTGCCGCCCAACGCCGCCCTGATTGGTCTGTTTAGAAGCTTGAGTGGGGGTGAACAGAATATCTAATTTTTGTATCAAAAATAACTTTTTTACATCCCCACTCCTCGTTTACTGAAGTCTATCTTCAATATTTTGCTGACATATTATTTTCATTATTAAGATTGCGCTTCTTGCGCTCTCAAACCTATGAACCGATAGTAAAAGCGTTAGGATTCGATGTCAAAAAAGCAGTGTGTTGCCGTTTTTATCAGTCTTTTCAGCCTATTTCTGATTGAAAAATCACCCTTCTGTCAGACGGTTCAAGCGGCAACTTCAAACGATGCATCTCAAGCCCCTACTCGACGTAGTACGCCAAATTCTAAACGAACTGACCTGATCGCCCAAGCGTTTCAACTGCCTGCCCCCAAGCCTTTACCTGAGCCAAGACCTCAGCCTCAACTGCCGCCAGCCGACGACTTATTGCGATCGCCCCCATCCGAAACTCCACCTGAAATTGCCCCTGGTGATGACTCAGTCACGATTGTGGTCAAAGCATTTAAGGTGGTTGGCAGCACTGTTTTCAGTGAGCAGCAATTAGCAACAGTGCTTCAGCCTTTCACAAATCGTCCCCTTACTTTAACGGAGCTACTCCAGGCGCGCACCGCTGTCACTCAGCTTTACCACGATGCAGGGTACGTGACATCAGGTGCCTACATTCCACCCCAGGAGCCACAAGATGGCATTGTTACCGTACAGGTGATTGAAGGACGTGTCGAAACCATTAACATCACAGGCAATCGGCGGTTGCGATCGCGCTACGTGCAAAGTCGGTTAGAACTGGCAACCAAACCGCCATTAAACGTCAATAAATTAGTCGAAAAACTCCGTCTACTACAACTCAATCCCTTAATTGAAAACGTGTCTGCGGAGCTAGCAGCCGGAGTGCAGCCCGGAACCAGCATTTTAAATGTTACCGTAACCGAGGCAGACACCTTTAGTCTCGACCTGGCAACAGATAATAACCGCACTCCGTCAATTGGCTCTTGGGAGCGGTTAGTCACCTTGAGAGAAGCCAATCTGCTCGGACTCGGAGACGGATTAACGATTGGTTATATTAATACCAATGGTAGTAATGAAGTTGATGCAAGCTATACCCTCCCATTAAATGCTCGCGATGGTACGCTCAGCCTTAACTACCAATTTGTTTCCAGTAAAGTGATCGAAGATCCATTTGATGTTCTCGATCTTAAGTCAACCAGTCAATATTATGATGTAACTTATCGACAACCGATTATCAAAACTCCGACTCAAGAATTAGCTTTGAGTTTAACCGGTTCGTATCAACAAAGTCGGAGCGAGTTTTTAGAAGATCTTTTGGGAGAAGCAATTCCCTTTCCGGCGTTAGGGGCTGATGAAGATGGGCGCGTGCAGGTGGCAGCCATTCGCTTTGGGCAAGAGTGGACGAAACAGGGGCGGCGCGAAGTCTTTGCGGTGCGATCGCAGTTTAACTTTGGCTTTGTACCTTCGGATGCAGTCATCACTGAGAATGCTCCCAACGATGAGTTTTTCTCGTGGCAAGGGCAGTTTCAATGGGTACGCCTGTTAGCACCAGACACGCTGTTTCTGTTTCGGTCTCAGCTACAACTGACTGGCAGCGCCCTCACTTCGTTTGAACAGTTCACTTTAGGGGGTTGGCAATCAATCCGGGGCTACCGCCAAGACCTGTTATTCACCGATAACGGGTTACAGGCCAGCGCAGAAGTGCGGTTTCCGCTCTATCGCAATCGTCGCATCAATGGTCTGTTGCAGGGAATTGCCTTTTTTGACATGGGCACAGGTTGGAATACGGAGTTAGCCGATCCAGATCCCAACTTTTTAGCCAGTCTGGGCGTTGGGTTACTTTGGCAAATGGGCGATCGCCTCTCAGCTCGATTTGACTGGGGTATTCCGCTAATTGATGTGGACACAGACAATAACTCTTTGCAAGAGCAAGGGCTTTACTTCTCCATTCGATACACCGCGTTTTAACCGCTGCTACAGGTAATTGATCATGATTTGCAAACGCATCTTTTCTATCTTTGTTTCAACCCTGTTTCAACGTTGGAGTAAGTATTTTTTATTAGCTGCGCTGAGTCTTGGTCTTTGTCTAATAACAGCCATTTCTGTTGCTAGCCCTCCTGCATCTCAGTCCGCATCCAAATTATCCATTCAAGTTGCCAATAGAACTCTTGAAGAGGGGCAAACGCTCTACCAATCGGGACAGTATGCCGAAGCCGCGATCGCCCTTGAACAAGTCGTGAAACAGGCGCAAGCAGATGGCAACATCTCCCTACAAATCACGGCATTGCGTAATTTAGGGTTGGTCTATCAACATCTGGGAGAGTGGCAAAAAGCCAATCAAGCGATCGCGGATGGCTTCGCCTTAGTCAACCGGGTGGAGGCCAAAGAAAGACCTGCAATCGAGGCTTCGCTATTAGATGTGCAGGGCAGCTTGCAGTTAGAACAGGGGCAAACTCGTGATGCGATCGCCACCTGGGAAAGAGCAGGCGACCTCTACCAACAATTGGGCGACAAAGACAAATACATTCGCAATCAAGTCAACCAGGCGCAGGCATTGCAGCAATTGGGCTTTTATCGACGCGCGATCGACCTCCTCACCCCAATTGTTCAAGAACTCGATGCCCAGCCTGACTCCATCACCAAAGCGGTGAGTCTGCGAACCCTGGGAGACGCCCAACAGTTTGCCGAAGATCTAGAACAAGCGCGCCAATCGGTGACAGCCAGCCTCGAAATTGCGAAACGGCTCAATGCCCCAGAAGCAATTGGCAAGGCCGAGTTAAGTTTGGGAAATGTGCTGCGTGCCCAAGCCAAAACTGATGAGGCTCTCAGTGCCTATCAACGGGCAGAAGCCGCATCTATCGACTCTACCCTCAAAGTTCAAGCGCAATTGAACCAACTTAGCCTTTTCATTGGCACGCAACGACCAAACGAGGCACAAATGCTTTGGCAAACGGTGCAGACAACCCTGGATGCGCTGCCAGTCAATCACCCAAATGTGTTTGCTCGCATCAACTTAGCGCAAAGCCTGATTCAGCTAAAGGTTGAGCAAAATCCCTCGGCTCAAGAGATTGCCCAAATTCTAACGGTCGCGGTTCAGCAAGCCCGTCGCCTTAACGACCAACGAGCCGAAGCCTACGCGATCGGAACGCTGGGCACCCTATACGAAACAACGGGTCAACTGGCAGATGCTCAAAAACTCTCCAGTCAAGCGTTGCAAATTGCTCAGACCAACAATGCAAATGATATTGCCTATCGCTGGCAGTGGCAGCTAGGGCGACTCTACAAAGCGAAAGGAGATGCAACCGCCGACCCCAACGACTACAACCAAGCGATCGCGGCTTACTCAGAGTCGATCAAGACCCTACAAGATCTTCGGGCTGACCTGGTTGCCGTCAATGCTCAGGCGCAAGTCTCATTTCAAGAAAGTGTCGATCCGATTCACCGGGAGTTTGTCAGCCTGCTACTTAACCCTAAGCGGGGCGCGGTGGCAACAGAAGACTTAGAAAATGCCCGCACTGTGATCGAATCGCTGCAACTGGCAGAGCTAGACAACTTCTTTCGAGAGGCTTGTCTAAAGGCGGTGCCCACTGCTGTAGACCAGATCGATCAAGCAGCAGCCGTGATTTACCCAATTATTTTGGGCGATCGCCTCGAAGTGATTGTCAGCCTGCCCCAACAAGGCTTGCGACACTATTCGGCCAACATCACCCAAGACGAATTTGAAGCCGTTGTTAACCAGCTCCGTCAATATCTGGTGATTCGCGTGGGGCGGCAGTACTTGCCAGGGATGCAAAAAATGTATGACTGGCTGATTCGCCCTTTAGAAGCCGACTTGACCGCTAGTAAGGTCAAAACTCTGGTTTTTGTCCTAGATGGTGCCTTGCGCAATCTGCCAATGGCAGCCCTGCATGATGGCAAGCAATTTTTGATTGAGCAGTACGGTGTTGCACTCACTCCGGGCTTGCAGCTGCTCGACCCGCGCCCCCTACAGGAACGCAATTTGAGTGTGCTGACAGCAGGTTTAAGTGAATCTCGACAGGGCTTTTCGGCCTTACCGAATGTCGTTACGGAGATCAAAGAAATTCAATCAACTGTTCCAGCAAGAGTGCTGTTAAACAACGATTTCACTGAGCGATCGTTTAAGCAGGCGCTGAACAATCAAGGTACACCCATTGTTCATCTGGCGACCCACGGTAAATTCAGTTCAAAGCGCGAAGAAACCTACGTCCTCACCTGGGATGAACGGTTGGGTATCCTGACTCTAAATGATTTGCTGCAAATTTCAGAACTGAACCAGGCAGGCCCGATTGAGTTACTGGTGTTGAGTGCCTGTGAAACCGCAACAGGTGATAAGCAAGCGGCTCTCGGCATGGCTGGCATGGCAGTAAGAGCAGGCGCACGCAGCACGATCGCCTCTCTCTGGCAAATCAATGACGAGGCGACAGCCCTCTTGATGAACTACTTCTACGAAGAACTGGCAAAAGGCAAAACCAGCAAAGCTGAGGCACTGCGACAAGCTCAAATTAAAGTCTTAAAGGAACCTCGCTTCCGGCAACATCCCTACTTCTGGGCACCTTATGTGTTGATTGGTAACTGGCTGTAGAGTTCATCTGATATCAATTCACCGGATCCAGCTTCAGCGCGATCAATCTCTGATTCCTGATAAACCCCTTCTAGCAAAGGAGAACAGCGATCGCGTCTTTTCAGGATCACCGAAACAGGCTGTCTAGAAATGAGGATGATACGCACTTCAAAAGATACAACCGTTACTTAAGTTAATTAACTCCGCCTTCAACCTGGCATGAAATGACAAGAAAAGGGGATGTATTCTATTTGAAAATAACCGAGCTAATACTATATTGATTGGACTTTAGACTAAACGCAATTTTTCACTATTATGTAAGGCGAACAGACATTCTCCACGATGTAGTGTATTTTTTGAATTAGTCCAAACTCCAGATATTCAACTAGCTTCAAATTTTTCATACAGAAGTGGCGATCGCTTACATCAGGGTGTTATACAGCCGCAGTGATGCAATGACTGGTTCAAGAACAGGGCGTGCAAAAAGAACAAAAGTCTACGAGCCAGTAGGCGTTGGAAAACAATCATCAATTGATTTAGCGATTTAATTTAATGCAATTACCAGAAATTCCTGAGCGAGAACCCTATAACCTCAATAACGAATTGGCAAAAGAACGGACTCGTGCAGCTGCCGATCGCACGCTGATGGCATGGATTCGCACCTCGCTCTCTCTGATTGGCTTTGGTTTTGGGATTCCCACAATCGTTAAAACGCTTGAAACAACTCGACTTCAACCATTTGTTAATCCCCACTACTTCACCAATATTGTTGGACTATCTTTTATTAGTATTGGCATGTATGCGATGGCAGCTGCTCTTAAAGAACATCATCGAATGCTGCGACGCATTCAAAGCGATCGCTTCATATATGAAAGTTCCAAAGTGGCTGAGATTGTTGGGGTTTCGCTGCTCTTGGTAGGGGTCGTCAGTTTTATCGGAGTTTTTATCAGAGCTATGAATCTTTGATCACCGTGCTTTCGAAAACTTTGTACTGCTTGGTCTGCTTCGAACTGCCAGGTTAAATTAGCGTTGCTGAGTAGGCGGATGAATTCTGTCAGGGCGTTGTCTCCGATGAAGACGCTATGCGGACGCGAAACACTCTTAGGAACGAGAATTTAATCAATCCGCAAACTATACGGGCGGGTTTAGCAGACGTATCCGCGTCCTACAAGGGATTGAACGGGCAAAACCCGCCCCTAGCAAGCATCGAACTTATTTAATTCTCATTCCTTAGCTTCAGTCAACGGCAACAAATCCTTTCTCGCACTGATCTCCGTTTCAAATCCGGCGGTTTCTAGACTTCTTAAGGATTGATAAAATTTAGACACAATTTTGGTTGTGATGAGATTATTGAAATTAATTCTCATCACCTGTGGCACGTAAGTCCTTAGAGTTTCTACAATTTTGGTACAAAACTGAATCGGTGAGCTAAAAAAGCAACAGAATTTTTCGTTGCTGACAGTTCAGACTGTCTTCCGATCAGAAAAATAAGTAGAAATACCTATTTGTTTCAATCTGTCAAGTTCACAACTTGATCGCTTAATAACTTTTGAGTTATATTAACTCGATGGTTGTTGGAGCTTAGCATTTGAGAAAATATTTCAATAAGTTGGCTCAGGAGAAATGTTTAATGTGCAATGGAGACGATCGGGTGAATCATGGGTTGAATGAGCCGCAGCCCCAGAGTTGGTCGAGTTTTGTTTATATCAGTGATGAGGTTGATCAGCAATCTGCTCAATCAAATCAAGCCGATGAGTTGCTGGATCAGCTCAGCATTTCCCGCAGTGCCAGGGTTTTTCCGCTATCTACCATGCAGGTCGGCGATCGCGTCCGCATTGTTTCACTCAATTGTGGAGAATCCAATAATCGCCTCATGGGAATGGGTTTCATGCCGGATGTGGTGTTGGAGATCATTAGTTGCACCGCAACGGGGTCAGTGGTTGTAGCACTTCAGCATCAACGGCTAGGGTTGGGAGCAGAAATGGCGCAACGAATTCAAGTGATGGATGCAGCAGAGCTGTTAGGCGAACGACCAAATCCCTCTACAACAAGGATGACAACTATGCAAACTTTCTCAGATACAGCTGCGGCTCCGGTCAAACTGCGGGATGCTGCGATCGGCACAAGCTTGCGCATCATCGGTTATGAACCCACAGCCCGCGACTATAAACGCAAACTTCTGGCAATGGGGTTAACACCTGGCACTGAGCTACGCATCACTCGCCATGCCCCGTTAGGCGACCCAACTGAAATTACTGTGCGGGGCTTTCAATTGAGTTTACGCAAAGCCGAAGCGGATGCTTTGATTGTTGCGCCTGTTACGGGGGAAGCATCATGACACAAGTTCCAATTCAAAAACAAACGATCGCGCTGGTGGGGAATCCCAACTGTGGCAAAACAACGCTGTTCAATGCTTTGACTGGAGCCAATCAGCGAGTCGGCAATTGGGCAGGCGTAACCGTTGAGCGCAAGGAAGGCAACTATCGCTATCAAGGCCAACCCATTACCGTTGTAGATTTACCAGGCGTTTATTCGGTTGATGCTGAAGACACCTCCACTGGCCTGGATGAATTGGTAGCACGAGACTACTTACTCTCTGGTGAGGCAGGTTTGATTATCAATATTGTGGATGCCTCAAACCTGGAGCGGAATTTGTATCTCACGACACAGATTCTCGAAATGGGGGTACCGATTGTGATCGCTCTCAACATGATGGATCTGGCAGAACAACGAGAGATTCGCATTCATCCCCGGCTCTTGGCGGAGCGGTTGGGCTGTGCCGTGGTGCCCCTCTGCGCTCATACGGGGAAAGGGGTTCCGCAATTGCGCGAAGTCGTAAATCAGACATTAGCGCATCCCACCGTTCCTCAGACTTATGTGGCTTATCCAGCTGTGATCGAAGCGGCACTGTCAGATTTAGTTTCTCGGTTAGAAGCAACTGAAATTAGACCTGCCAATATTCGTTGGGCGGCTCTCAACCTGTTGCAGTACGACGATCGCCATCTTCCCGATTTAGGCCAGGAAACGTTACGCCGCATTGCCGAACATCGCCATCGGGTGCATCAAACGTTGGGTGAAGACACCGACTTGTTGATTGCAGATAGCCGCTATACCTGGATTCATCAACTGCTCCAGGGTGTGTCTGAACGAACGCATCTTGTGAAACAAACGGTGTCCGATCGCATTGATCGCGTCGTCCTCAATCGCTTTTGGGGCATTCCCATCTTTTTGGTGGTGATGTATCTGATGTTTCTTGTTTCAATTAATCTCGGTGGAGCCTTTATTGACTTCTTTGATATTGGGATTGGCACAATCTTTGTCGGTGGAACTGCCCATCTTCTACAGCAAATCAATGCTCCTGGCTGGTTAATTGGCTTATTATCTGATGGGGTTGGTGGAGGAATTCAAACCACTGCCACATTTATTCCTCAAATTGGTTTGCTGTTCATCTTTTTGGCACTCCTGGAAGACTCCGGTTATCTGGCTCGCGCCGCTTTTGTGATGGATCGTTTAATGCGATTGATGGGGCTTCCCGGTAAATCCTTCGTGCCGATGATGGTGAGCTTTGGCTGCAACATTCCCGGCATCATGGCCACCCGGACGCTGGAAAACAGGCGCGATCGCCTGATGACGATCCTGATGAATCCGTTTATGTCCTGTGGCGCACGATTGCCCATCTATGCCCTGTTTGTGGCAGCTTTTTTCCCAACAAACGGACAGAATATTGTGTTTCTGCTCTATATCCTGGGAATTCTAGCGGCTATCTTTACCGGATTGGTGATGAAACATACCCTGTTTCGCGGTGAAGCAGCTCCCTTTGTGATGGAATTGCCTCCCTACCACGTCCCAACTGTCAAAGGTGTGCTAATTCGCGCCTGGGATCGGCTCAAAACCTTCATCAGCCGTGCCGGAAAAATGATCGTGATTATGGTCGTGATTCTGGGGTTGATTAATTCTGTCGGGGTGGATGGTTCCTTCGGCAAACACAACAGTCAGGATTCAATTTTGAGCGCCTTTAGTCGAACCGTTACGCCTGTATTTACGCCAATGGGCATTCAGCAAGACAACTGGCCCGCAACAGTCGGATTGTTTACAGGTGTATTTGCCAAAGAAGTCATGGTCGGTACGATGGATTCGCTTTACACTCAACTGGCGCAGCAGCAAGCTGGAGCCAGTAATGAACCTGCGGAGCCATTCAATTTTTGGGGTGGAATTGGAGCAGCCTTTGCCAGCATCCCCAAAAATTTGGCAGATCTAACAAATCAGGTGCTTGACCCGATCGGACTGGGAATTTTAAGCAGTACCAGTGACCAAAAAGCCGCTGCCGAAGCGCAGGAAGTCCACTACACCACCTTTGGTCAGATGGCACTACGATTTGGTAGCACCACTGCCGCGATCGCCTTTCTGCTGTTCGTTCTACTCTACTTCCCCTGTGTCTCGGCAACGGCAGCGGTTTACCGCGAAACGAATCTGGGTTGGACAATCTTCGTCGGAGCCTGGACAACTGGATTGGCCTACTGGGCAGCGACTTTCTACTACCAGTTGATGACGATGAATCAGCACCCAGTCAGTGCGATCGCCTGGTTAGTCGGATTGCTTTTGGCAATGGTAGGAACCGTATTTGGGTTGAAGAAGTTTAGCGATCGTCGCCAAATTCAACCGCAACGAGTGGTCGAAAAAGTTGTTGTCAGTCGATGAAGACTGATTTACCCAGCAACCTTTGGTATAGCACCTTAGAACCACGCTTCGACTTCGCCCAGTCGGCTATCACTGCGAGGTTGACGCGAAGTCCAAAACCCACTTCCCACGATGCTGCTACAAGATCTACAGACCTATCTAAAACAACACCATCGAGCATCATTGCACGAGATTGAACAGCACTTTCATACCGATGCTGATGCACTGCGGGGAATGTTGAATCAGTTAATTCGCAAAGGGCGCGTGCAAAAGACAGAGGGAAGCAAATGTACTCACTGTTGTCAATGTGCGCCAGAAGCAATCGAGTTTTATGAATGGATGAATTAGGAGAGTTCAGATGTTATCGCCAGCTATGATTGATCGGTTGAATGAACAAATCAACTTGGAAATGTTTTCATCACACCTTTATCTACAGATGAGTTCCTGGTGTGCGTACAAAGCATTAGACGGTTGTGCTACTTTCTTAAGTCAACATGCTGATGAAGAAATGATGCACATGCGCCGCTTAATCAGTTATCTGCAAGAAACAGGTGCCCTTGCGATCGTTGGAAAGATGGAAGCACCTTCAAGTCAATTCAATTCGTTGCAGGAGATGTTCGAGAAAATCTACGCCCATGAACAATTCATTACCAGTAAGATTAATGAATTGGTGCATCTCGCTACTACAGAGTCAGACTACTCAACGGTGCAATTTTTGCAATGGTATGTTGCAGAACAACATCAGGAAGAATTTCTGTTTAAGGGAATTCTTGACAAGATCAAATTAATTGGAAC
Source organism: Leptolyngbyaceae cyanobacterium M33_DOE_097 (assembly GCA_015296075.1). Lineage (GTDB taxonomy): Bacteria > Cyanobacteriota > Cyanobacteriia > Leptolyngbyales > Leptolyngbyaceae > DSRU01. The sequence goes on from DVDV01000435.1 coordinate 17,790, forward strand.
GGAAGGGCAGGGGCTGTTCTTCATTGATCGCGAAATTGCCGCTTTAGCCACAACTAAAGGTAAAGAAACGACCTCCATGTCAACAGATACGACCAACGCTTAATCAGGTGATATTGGTCTAGTGCAAATGCTGCGTCAGCATTCAAAAAAACAGAGATTAAGCAAAGGAGTACGCTTAAACCGCGTCGCTGACTCCCTCGTGATTCAATACGACGAAGCAGGGGGATCGGAATCTGCTTTTTGGATAAGCATCCCCATGCTAGGGGAGGTTCGCGTTCGCGTAGCGTCTCCACCGGAGACAACGCCGTTCCAGAATTCATCCACCCAATCAGCAACGCTCAACCTGGAGAGCATTCATAAAAACTGTGGGACTCAAGCAAATCACTCGATCAATACAGAGATTTCCACTCCCTTTCGATTTTGATCTCAGTCTCGCCTACCTGCCATGAAATTAGGTGTCAGGTGCCACTGTAGCCGGACTCGCTGGTTCAGGTCTGGCGCGTCCATCCGGCTAGTCCCGATCGCTTAAGGGATAGCGGTAGTAGCAGCCCCATTAAAGGCAATCTTGAGTATAAGCTGACACCATTTGAGTTAAGCAGAATTCATCATTAATTTCTGCTGTCAGCTTGCCCGATTGCTATAAACCTACAAGGGCAACTATATTGTTAGGCAATGCTTCTTTAGAACAAGACTCACTAAACCAATACTTATTGATGATACCTGTAAAAATTAAGGTAAAGTGGGGGCTATTTTGTTTCTGTTTCAAGCAGATCAAATTCTCCTCTGTTGTCAACTCCTAGCACTTATGCAGAGCAACTTATTCACCTCTGTTTTACTACCACTGGCTCTAGCAATTGTCATGCTGGGTATGGGACTCAGCTTAGTTCCAGAAGACTTTAAGCGCATCACTCGCTACCCCAAGGCCGTTGCAGTCGGATCGGTCTGCCAGATATTGCTGCTGCCGCTGATTGGAGCACTGATCACCCTGGTAGTTCCCATGCAACCGGAGATCGCTGTGGGTCTGATCGTTGTGGCAATCTGTCCTGGTGGTCCTTCCTCTAATCTCATTACCTATCTGGCAAAGGGCGATGTTGCTCTATCGGTGACGCTTACAGCCGTCAGCAGCATCGTCACCGTGTTGACCATTCCCCTTTTTACCAATCTGGCGCTCCAGTATTTCCTTGGAAAAAGTGCTGCGATCGCCCTGCCGATTGGTTCTACCATGCTGCAAATCTTCCTGATCACGCTGTTACCGACAGCGATCGGGATGGCAATTCGGCAACAGTTTCCTGACACAGCACGCCGCCTAGAAAAGCAAATGAGCCGCCTTGCCATAGGGCTATTAGCACTGATTATTATACTGTTATTGATCAGGGAAGGTAGTAAGCTCCCAGGCTTTCTGGTGCAGGTGGGACTTGGCGCACTGTTGCTCAACCTACTGGCAACGCTAGCAGGGTTGCTGGCTGCAAAGCTATTTCGACTGTCGCTGGCACAACAAATCTGTACAGCTATTGAAGTAGGCATTCAAAATGGAACATTGGCGATCGCTATCACTGCTGGTCTACTCAATAACCCCGATATGGCTGTGCCTGCTGCCGTTTATAGCTTGTTGATGAATATTACTGGCTTCGGAATTATCCTCTATGGCAGACAAACAGTCGGTAGCGCGTCTATGTTGAAGTCCTAAGCGGTTATCCCAACTGGAAAACAGGGTTATTCTAAAGCCTGACTTTAGCCTTGACATCCCTCCCCCCTGGGGACGTACTTTAGGTCTGGAGGAGTGTTTTCGCTTTGGAGGCTCTCCACAACCCTGACGATCGCGTTCACTAATTCTTCTGGTTCTACTGGTTTAGCAATATGGCGTTGAAATCCAGCATCAAGTGCTTGGCGGCGATCGTACTCCCCAGCATAAGCCGTCAGAGCAATTGCTGGAGCTGGGCGATCGCCCTGACTTGCTTCTATTATTCGGATCTGACGTAGCAATGTATAGCCATCCATTTGAGGCATACCAATATCTAGCAATAGGATATTGGGCTTTATTTCGGTCATCCTGTGCAGCGCATCTGCCGGGGAAGCAACTGCGACAACAGAAGCACCCGCTTGCTCAAGTATGAAAGTCGCTATTTCTAAATTATCAATTTCATCATCAACCGCAAGCACTTGAATTCCCTGCAAACTCATCATATTTGTCGCCAATGCGACCTCCTGCCTTGAAGCCGTTGAAGTAAGTAGAATCGGAAGCCTGATCGTAAAAGTTGCACCATGCCCTTCTCCAGCACTTTCTACCTGGATAGTGCCTTGATGGAGTTCAACAATATGTCGGGCGATCGCAAGTCCTAGTCCCAGTCCGCCAAACGTTCTAGTGATACTGCTATCGGCCTGACAAAACGTTTCAAAAACAAAAGGCAAAAATTCTGGGCTAATTCCTTTCCCTGTATCACTGACCGTGATCTGCGCATAACGGAAGTTACAGGCATCCGAGCAAGTAGGCACCTGTAAAGCAGGATGACCCCATACCTTTCGCGGCGACTGCCCTGCCTCAACAACGTGACTTTCTACTTGTTCAAGACGTACTTTGATATGCCCACCTTCAGGTGTAAACTTGACAGCGTTAGTCAGCAGATTCCACACCACTTGTTGCAAGCGAGCTTCATCGCCCAACGTAAGACCAACATTCGCCTCAATCTCAGTCTGAATTTGAATCTCCTTGGCTTCAGCTGTAAGTCGCGTAGTGTCAATCGCCGCATTGATGATGGTAGCTAGATTAATCGGCAGAGGATTCAAACTGAGCTTACCTTGCAGAATTCGAGAAACATCCAACAAATCCTCAATCAGTTGCACTTGCAGCTTGGCATTTCGCTGAATTGTTTCAAGCGCGATCGCGGTTTTGGCTGCATCTAAATTACCTCGTTGCAGCAATCTCGACCACCCTAAAATGGGGTTCATTGGTGTGCGCAACTCATGCGAAAGCACAGCCAAAAATTCATCTTTTATCCGGTTTGCAGCTTCAGCTTGAGCGCGGGCTTGTTGCTCTGCTTCATAGAGTTGGGCGCGAGCGATCGCCTGGGCACACTGCTGAGCCAGTGAAAGCATAAATGCGCGATCGTCAGCTTCTAAATGCGGCAATTGCTCAAAAGTGATGGACATGCCACCAACAGGCTGCCCCTGAATCATTAATGGAAGGGAAACCCAGGCAGAATGCTTCATTTTTGCATAAGCATCTGCTAGATGAGGATAGCAAGCTACGCGTTCTTCAAGACTTGCTTCCCACATGGGTTGTCCAGTCCGAACGGCATCAGTTAAAGGGGTAGCAATACTTAACGGAAAACGTCGCCACTCTTCACCCACATCCATCTCATTGCCAAAGTAGTGAATGATTTCCAATTCATCTTTTTGTGGGGTGACCAGTGCTACTAAAACTGAAGCAGCATTCACAGCTGAAACGGTTTGTTGCGCAATGACTTGGGCAACTTGTTCTGGCGTCAACGATTCTGACAGAGCAGCTGTGACAGCCTGCAAACGTAATGTACGGTCAGCCGTTCGTTCGGCTTGTTGACGGGCCTGTTCAGCCTGCTGGTAAAGTCGGGCATTAGCGATCGCCATGGCAGCGCGATCGGCCAAATCTTGAAAAAGATGGAGATCGTCTTGCGTGTGGGGATCAGCCGGAGCATGGCGGATCAAGCTTAAAACGCCAATTGATTGACCTTGAACTTTTAAGGGCACCAGCAACGTACTTCGAATCGGAAAGCGGTCTAAATAAAGGCGATATTCTGGTTTAATTAGCTCACTAAAAGCTTGCTGCGATTCAACCGACATCAGCAAAGGTTGCCCCGTTTGCATCACCTGCCCCCGCATGCCTTCATCAATTCGACGTGGATAACAGGCGAACAAGTCACCCACAAAGGCGCATACCTCTGGGTCAGCATGGTAGAAGGAGGCATACTCCAGCGATCGCTGATCTTCACTGACCAGGCTCAGAACGCACACATCCCCCGCTAAATCACTACTGAGTCGCGTCACCGTATCCAGAATTGTCTGCAAGTCCAAACTTGCTGCCACAAAGGTTTGCGAGGCTTGAGCTAAAAACCCTTGGGTTTGCTCCATCCGTTTCCAATCATCAATGTCTGTACAGGAACCAAACCATTTGACGATCGTCCCGTTTTCGTCCAGCAATGGGTAAGCACGGCTTAAATGCCAGCGATATATACCATCGGCCCGTCTGATCCGTTGTTCTGCTTGAAACGTTTCCTTATTAGCGACCGCTTTCATCCAGGCACGAACAAAGTGTTCCTGATCATCAGGATGACGAAAACAACTATTAGCATTCTGGCTTTCCCCTAATGTCAAACCCGTGTATTCAAACCAGCGCTGATTGAAGTACTCGGTAAACCCAGTCGGTTGAGCGACCCAGACTATTTGTGGAATTGATTCAGCTAGACATCGAAATCGCTGCTCACTTGCTTCAGCCTGTGTCCGTGCAGCTTGCTCAGCCTGATATAGCCGCATATTCATCAGTTCAGCGTGTTTACGGTCTGTGATGTCGTGAGAAATGCCCAGAATTTGACGGGGTGCCCCTGAACACGTGCGTGAAAAGACTAAATCACGACTCCATAACCAGCGCCACTCACCATTTGCATGCCGCATCCGGTACTCAAACTCAACAACTTCCCCGTCTTGAGCGCGATCGAATCGTTCGATGTGGACAGGCAAAGTTGCCAGGTCATCTGGATGCATCAAGGTTGGGAACAACAGGCGACCCATTGCCTGCACTTGGTCCACTGTATATCCTAAAATCTCACCAATCTGACAATTGACATAGACATTCTGCTGTTCAACCAGGTCATAGATATAGAGAATACCGGGAGTCGCATCAGCAACCTGTTGAATCAAGCGTTGGCTCTCTTTCAATTGCTCTTCAATCTGCTTGCGCTGGTAGATATCTTGAAAAATAATGACGCTAGTTGCCGCCCGATTATGCATCGCTGGTAGCACATCGGCATAAACCAGCAACGGAAAATCACCAACAGGCGTGTGCCAATTAATTTCAATTCCAACAATTTTTTCACCCCTTGCCGCTCGTGCCGCCGGAGTTTGGTCAGGTGGAATCATTTCTCCTGCTAGATCGGTACAGTGGTAATCGGCGTTGTAAGTTGCCCCGACATCTTTAGCTAAATCCACTCCAGCGATCGCATTTGCAGCCTGGTTAGAGAACGTCACACAATATCGCTCTGGATCAACCAAAATCAACGGAGTGGGCAAGAGATTCAATACCGCTTCCAACCACTGCCGTTCATTTGTTTGCACTTCTGCCTGCTGTTGAAGGCTTTGCTCTAACTGTTTGCTCGACTCAATTTCAGTGCAGGTACCAAACCAACGGGTAATTTGCCCAGATTCATCGCGATCGGGTAACGCTTGCGAGAGATACCAGCGGTAAGAACCATCAGCCATCTTCAAGCGATACTCAAGTTGGTAGTGACTTCCAGTTGAAACCGCTTCTTCCCAGGCGGCAACCGTACGTTGCAGATCGTCTGGATGCACAAGAGGATGCCAGCCTTTTGTGAAAATCTGATCGAGAGTGATGCCAAATGCATCCAGGCTCTGTTGGTTAAAATACTCCAGTGAGCCATCTGGTTGACACGTCCAAACCATGTGGGGAATCGCATCCACCATTTGGCGAAAATGTTGCTCTTGCGATCGCAAAGCTTCAACCCGGCTCTGCAAGTCTACAATCTGATCTTGCAACTCTTGATTCCATTGTTGAAGAACTGCTACTTGATCTATCAAACTTTCTGCTGATGGTCGAATATCGTGTGTTACTACAGGTTGAGTAACCTGACTAGATTTTCCATTATTGAGAATAATACTTTGGCATGTAGAACTACACTCTTGAAAATGTCGCGCATACCGCTCAACCAGCTCAGAACGCGAAACTCCTAAATCTCGCGACTGCCGCTCAAGTATTTGCCAAGCAGTATTTGTCAAAGACAATTTAACAGCTTGTTTGGTTTCTCCATTCCAAGCTTGAGTAAATCGGCCTGTTTTGTCACGCTTCATTGAGGTACTGTCCGTATGGCCATATGGCTGATTCCATTAAATGTGACTAAAGTATGACTAGCAATCTGCCTTAAGAAAGAAGCTGACTCAACACGTTATGTTGACACACCAGCATCAAAAAGCTGATAAGCTTGGCAGTCTTGAAGACTACCCTAATAAGTGAAGCGATCGCTCGATAAATCAAAATCAGCGATCGCTCTCTTACAGGGCGTCTTAAATTGTTCTAGAGAGAATAGTTTGGTCAACGTTTTTATCTTTAGTAGAATTTTTAGTTAGTCTACTAAAGAATAGTTGCGATCTCTTTCAAGTAGACCCGGCTAAACGGCTCTGATTCACCTAAATCATACTGTTCAATCAAGCCTTCTCGCTGAATAGAGATTTTGTTCTCTTGGTTCACGACGACTGTTGAATGCTCAAACACATCACGAGCCAGTGTCATTTCAATTTCTGTCGGGTTGTTCAAAATGACAACGTTACTGCCGTAGTAAAACATGCCAAGTTTTTCCAAAACTTCTTCTCGATACTCAGTGATCAAAAGATCCAGTTTTGGGTTACGCAGCAGATTTTGAACGTTGACGTTGTAATCAGCATTTAAGTTTTTAGTTGAACGATTAATTAAGACAACCTCTTGACTCACCGCCCCAATCGTCCAATCGGGATGGTGTAGCAGAATGTGATCGATAATTTCCTGCAAATCTTGCACAGAAACTTGATTGAACGTGATAATTGGAATTCGAGCGCTACTACTCGAATCGAAGAAAGTCTTTAAGATACTGCCCGGAACATCAACACTCTCACCGATCGCGGGCTTTAAGTGCATGTAAATCCCAGGCGCAGCATTGATCTCAATGATGCTAAAGTCACCATTTTTCCAAGATTGAGACGGGTCACGCGCCACAATATCAATGCCTAGACACGTCAGGCGAAAATGCTGAGCAATATCCTGAGCCAAAATGATGTTATCTAGGTGTAAAGCCCGTGTTGCATCGACACTCAGCCCACCCGCAGATAAATTAGCCACCTTACGCAAGAGAACAACTTGCCCCGGCTCCAATACACTCTCAAGTGACAATCCCTGCTCTTCCAGGTAATGCTCCATCGCTGCATCACACTTAATTTTGCCTAAAGGGGAGGTAGGTGTATCAACACGGGCAACTGTTCGATTTTCGCGGTCAATCAGTTCTTGCACCGTCGATTCACCATCTCCAGTCACCGATGCCGGACGTCGTTCAGTCGCGGCTACAAACCTCCCATTCACACACAGCAAACGAAAATCGTTACCACGAATACTTTGTTCGACAATCACCCGAATGGATTCATCCGGCGGAATTGCTTCGATTGCGCGATCGTAAGCTATTTCCAATTCATCCGCATCTCTCACTGCGGCAGTCACGCCATTTCCCTTGTGCCCCGAAACAGGCTTAACCGCCACTGGATAGCCAACTCGATCCGCTGCATTCAGTGCCTCTCTAAGACTATGTACCACTTTCCCTTGAGGAACTGGAAAACCAAGGGTATCTAGAAATGCTTTGCAATCATCCTTGCGAGTTGTAAAGTCAGAGTCAAGATGACTATCGGTATCAAAAGTTGTCGCAACGCCCCGCACTTGATTTTTGCCATAGCCGTATTGCATCAGACCTTCATCCCACAAATAAAACGTAGGAATCTCTTGAATGGAAGCTGCTTTTAACAAGGCATAAACTGTAGGTCCTCCATAGATGGAGTTACGAAACAAACCCTGCAACACTTCGATTTGATCTTCCATCCAAAACGGTTTGTCTTGGGTAATGGCCTCAAACCAGTCCCAAACGGCATAGACTACAGCTCGCCCCGTGCGTGCATGGAGTGTTTGAACAGCAATTGTCATATCTTTCTTATGAGGCTTGACATTTAAGCGCTCAAAGTGCAATTCCATATTCAGGTTGCTTACGGCTAGAACAGTCTGAGCAAACAGATGCGCATACGTTTCGTAAGTCAAGTCTCGTAAATGAGGGTAATACCGTCCAATTTCGTCTACGTAGTCAGCGATCGCGAGAGGCTGATTACCTTCAACGATTGCCAGATCAAAAACCATTGCAATCGTGTTCAGGTATGGGTTTGGACCGGCGTAGTACCTGAGATTATAAATATCAAATACGTCCGTTTGCTTTGCGTTCACGCGAACTGTATCGATGCTTTTATCCAAAACCATGACAAGCCATCCATAGGGTCAACAATTAGAACCATCTTTGACCTTAATCTCTTTAGTCTTTAGGGCACCTCTATCAGAAGTTATTTTTTATCACTCAAACCAATATTTCTTTAATTTCTTGCTTATGTCGTATCACCATTGAGAGGTGAAATAAAAAGGTGATTTTGTTATAAAGGATACAGGTAGCAGGAGATTCAAAGATGAATCAGACAAGCATAGACCTGAAAGACGAAGTACACCAGTTAGCAAAAGAAGCTTTTCACCGTCACTTGATTTCTGGCTATGGTGATAGCGAGTATAGCGATGAATATCAAATTGTGCTTGCGGGCAAGCCCAGACACTTACCTTTTAGCCGCGCTCGGCAGTTACTTAACCGTCTGCTGAATCGCTCAAACTAAACGTTACTTTAGCAATAAAAAAGGATGATAGGGCATTCCGCCCTAGTTCTCTATCAATTTTTTTAATGATTTCCTTGAAGCGGGCGATCGCCTCCTATAGCGGCTCAGCAAATTGATTCGTTGCATGGATCAGCGCATCACGAATGCCCGCTTCGCTCATTGAATGCCCTGCATCCGGTACAACAATGAATTCTGCCTCTGGCCAAGCGCGGTGTAGTTCCCAGGCAGAAACCATCGGACAGACGACATCATAACGTCCTTGTACGATCACAGCTGGCAAATGACGAATCTTGTCAACATCGTTTAGCAACTGATCTTCAGGTTCTAAAAATCCTCTGTTGATGAAATAGTGGCACTCAATGCGGGCAAACGCATCAGCAAACGCATCTTCGCCAAACTTTGACATTAGCGTAAGATCAGGCAGTAGCCGACTGGTGCTAGCTTCCCAAACTGACCAGGCACGAGCCGCCCTTTGACGGGTAGCTAAATCAGGGCTAGTCAGACGTTTGTAGTATGCCGTGATTAAATCGTCTCGTTCTTCAGGTGGGATTGGTTCTAAGTAAGATTCCCACGCATCTGGAAAGATGAAGCTAGCTCCCTCCTGGTAAAACCAGAGCAACTCTTTGCGCCGGAGCATAAAAATCCCCCGCAAAATTAATCCCAAACAGCGGTCAGGATGGGTCTGGCTGTATGCCAATGATAAGGTGCTGCCCCAACTACCACCAAACACAACCCACTGGTCAATCTCCAAGTGCGATCGCAACCGCTCAATATCTGCCACCAGATCCCAGGTGGTGTTCTCACGCAACTCGGCATTGGGAGTGCTTTTGCCACACCCTCGCTGATCGAACATGACAATTTTCCAGCGAGTTGGGTCAAAATATTGCCGATAAAAGGGTTGACTCCCACCACCAGGCCCGCCATGTAAAACGACAACTGGTTTGCCCTGCGGATTGCCAGACACTTCAAAATAGATTTGATGCAGTTCTGAAACAGGTAGCATCCCGGTCTGATAAGGGGCGATCGGTGGATATAGCTCGTTCATGGGCAGTTTGTTCTGTAACGTTAACCTAGTGAAATATAGCGGTTCTTTACCAAATCGCACCGAAACAACCACAATCCTTTAAAGGAAATGAGCCAAGTTCACGAACCACTTAACTTTAGAGATATTGCAGTCAGCCCAGAACTTTGCACCATAGAACCAGCATTAGATATGGCGCTACGCATCAAATTTGGGACAAGCAGATGTGAGAGTTGCAATCCTAGCTAGAGGTTCGTCCCTAAATGTGATGTACTTTAAATTAATCCAATCTCTAGATAGAAAGAACCACTCTGAATCTGCCGCTTCAACATCCCACTATACCTATTTCGTCTTATTCTAGAGATCCAATTAGACTCACATTAAACACCTAAAATAAGCACTTAAACATCAGATTTTTCTATCCATCAAATAGGCTAAGTTACAACATCTAGATATTTACAAAACACAATCATTCTTATTGAAGTGCCCAAGCCAGGAATCGTTCTGTGTAGAATAGAGCAACCTGGTTTCCCAAACCGCGAAATACCGCATCAAAAGCATGTTCTGCCCAAGGAATTGGCAACCAAACAGCAATATTATCTGTTTGACGTAATTGGTTATAGAGTTGACGCCCATAGACCGATTGCACGACATGATCGCGATCGCCATACACCAACAAACTAGCAGGTAAACCAGGTTTCACATATCGAATTGGAGAAGCCTGCTCATAGCGTTGCTGTAGTTGAGTTGGAGAACCACCTAAGAAAGTTTCTAACACCGCTGTTGTATTGATTGGGTCAGGCTGGGGTGGGTCATAATAGCCATCCAGCAGATTGACGGGACCATAGTAGCTGACCACGGCTCGAATTGGAATTGGACTCGTTTGATAAGCAGCCAACATGGCAAGATGGGCACCCGCAGACCACCCAATTAACGCCACTCGATTGAGATCAATCTTGAAAGCAGTCGCATTTTCACCAACCCATTGCAACGCAGCCTGCACGTCTTGAAGTTGAGTAGGAAACTGGTACTGTGGTGCGTGTCGATAACTAATCGCTATGACGGTGTACCCCTGAGCCGTCATATAACGATGAAAAGTTGCATTTTGTGCGGGTTCGCCACGCTGCCAAGCCCCTCCATAAATAGCAACGATCGCCGGGTGCAGTTGAGCCGTTTCAGGTTGATAAAGCTCTAATCTCAAACGGGTTGCATCTGCTGTAGAGAAAGATTGGATACTCGGCTGCACCGTGGGGATAGAGATTCCTTGCAGTAAATTGGTTAAAACAAAAGGATGGGAACGCATCTGGGCCTTCTGCACCTCAGACACCTGCATCAAATACTGATCTCCCAAGGCATTTCGCAGCATCAAATCAGCTTGCTGTACCGTAGTCGGTAATTGAAGGATTGGAAGCAGGCTGAACAGTAACCCAACGCAACTACAGGCGATCGCCAGAAAACGTTTCCAGTTTTTGAGCCGTTGCAGGAGCGTTACCCCAAGCACAACACCGTTTCCAATTAGTAGCAACGGGCTAATTTCAGGTGCCCCAACCGCCAGAGGTAATAGCGCAAGAGTGGGAGCTGGAACAACAATCCAACTACTGAGAAATAGACCAGCAACACTCAGAATCAAGCAGAACCACAACTGTGCTTTCATAGCTCGCAATTTATCTTTTGTCTCTTGGGGAATATCTCCAAAAACCTCTCATTCTTTTGTCTCTGATGTTCTAATGAATCAAGGTTAAAGCTCAAAACGCTCGTGTTTGTCCCTTCGCTCAGTTTCCCACAGTTCTACCCATTAGAAGAGAAGTGACTGGCACTAATTCAGAGATCGCAGTTGGCACTTTTTCTACAATAGAGGCAGTTTGACTGTAAATGTAGCGCCTTTTCCTTCACCTGGGCTATCGGCTTCGACTGTTCCACCGTGTAATTCCACTAGATGTCGTACGATCGCCAGCCCTAAGCCTAGCCCACCAAATCGACGGGTAGTTGTGCTATCTTCTTGCCGGAAATACTCAAACACGTAAGGCAAGAAATCAGGATGAATTCCTTTCCCGGTATCACTCACTTGCAGTTGAGCTTGCGAATCAGCCCGCACTAGCTGCACACTGACTTTTCCTCCCCGATCTGTAAACTTCACGGCGTTGGTCAATAAATTCAAAATGATTTGTTGTAACCGAGTCGAGTCTCCCAAAACAAGCCCTGTTGAAGCATCAAGCGCCGGATGAATCTGAATCGATTTTGCTTCTGCTGCTAATTGAACTGTTGCGATCGCTGCTTCGGTAACACTCACTAAGCTGACAGGAACCATCGTGAGATTGAGTTTGCCTCGCATAATGCGAGTAATGTCTAGCAGGTCTTCAATCAGTTGAGTTTGTAACTTAGCGTTTCGCTCGATCGCCTCCAAAGCAACAGCAGTCTTAGCTGCATCTAGTTTGCCAGTGCGGAGTAAGTGCGACCAACCGAGAATAGGGTTCAACGGAGTTCGCAACTCATGCGATAACACGGCTAAAAATTCATCTTTAACCCGGTTTGCAGCCTCGGCTTCTTCACGGGCTGCCTCTGCTCGCTGTAAATGATCAGTCCGCTCTTGCTCTCGCTGCGACAGAAGATGAGCTGCAAATGCTAAAGATTGCCCTAGCAAGGCAACCTCCTTGATTGAGAGCGGGTTGATTTGAGGGTATTTGCCATTCGCTAACGCTTCCGCCGCTAAAGCTGCCGAGGTGATACTCCGCGAAATCGGCCTTGACAAAATATAAGCGCCCACGCCACTGATCACAAGCAGGCTTAAACCAGACCCAACAACAAGCCACATTGCACGTTGCACTGGCTTTTCAATGACCGTAGCTGGTACTGTGACAGCCACCGTCCAGGGAGAACCATCAACCCGTCGGAAAGCAATATAGACGGGCACCCCTTCCAGTGTCGTTTCTCGGTAAAGTCCTTCTTCTGACTCTCGAATACTTTTTAGAAAGGAAGGCGTCCCACGTTGGCCAACAAAGCGTTCAGGAGCGCGGGTTCGAGCCACAACAATGCCTTCTCCATCGACGACCGTACGGGTCCATTCGCCATCAATGCTGGGCTGTTCTCTCACCACTCGCGCGATCGCCGTCTGGTTAATCACACCCGTCAGAACATAACTTAGTTTTTCATCTTGCATCACTGGAACTCGCACCGGAACGCCAATCATTCCAGGTTTGAGGGGCGATTGAGAAAGGTTGCCAATTGTGGATTGATAGGTTTTGACGGTCTTTTGAAAACTCTCAACCTCTACTGCTTTAGGTAAGGGTTGACCTAATGGTTGGATCGTGTTTACCAGTTGTTGACCCTCTGGTGAAAGCAAAATCACAGTCACCCAACTCGGTTGACTCTTTACGACTCGTGTTGCCTCGTTATGAAAAGCCTTGAGATCGGCTTGACTTAAAGTTTCTGACGATGCGAGAGCGTGCAAAGTGCGCAGCAATTCTCATTTTGAAACATTTGTACTGTAGCCAGAGTGTCTAAAGACTTGTGCACTCAATGTTATAAACGGCAGAATGCGGGTTTCAGCCATTCATAAACGTTAAAACCGGACGTTTTTATGAGAATCATTCTCA
>DVDV01000110.1 GCA_015296075.1 Leptolyngbyaceae cyanobacterium M33_DOE_097
ATCTTAATTTGGATTGCATGATCACGTTTCCCATGCAAGTTCTGCTCATACCTATCTTTTTAGCAACTGATGAAAGAATGATCTCTGGGGTGCTCTGGCTGCTGCCGAACAAATGTTCTATGCTGTGGAAATAGCTTTGGTCATCACTTCATGCTTGATCTGACTAAACTGGCTCAGCAAATGCAGGGAATTAGCCAATATTTGACGCAAGAAACCGCTGCTACGCGGCTGCGACTAGAGCGTGCGCAGCAAATGTTGCAACGAGCCACCGATCGCCAAGAACACTGGGTTGACTTACGCCAAACCTGGGGAGATCGCCTGAGCTTTACTGCTGCCGAACCGCTAGAACCACTACACTGGCGACCCTCGATCGCCGCCGTGCCACCGCTGCACACAGTGATCGCGACGGATGGTTCCCAAATTGCGCCCAATCACCACGAAATCGCCTACTGCTATCTGATCAACGTTGGGCGTATCATTCTACACTACGGTCAAAATCGACTTCCCCTGCTGGATAGCCTGCCAGAAGTGTTTTACAAGCCCGAAGACCTCTATATTTCTCGGCAGTGGGGCATTCGCACTGAAGAATGGATGGGCTATCGCCGTACGGTATCAGAAGCAACCGTACTGGCTGAGTTAGGTGCTGTCATCGTCACAAGTCAGGCTGAGCCTAAAAAGCAAAAGAGTCAAACGTCTGCGGCTGTCCAACTTCCCCTGGCACCGAGTTTTGCCCCCTCTCCCGCGATCGCCCCCATCCCTACCCTGGCAATGGTAGATGGCTCCCTGATCTACTGGTTTTTAGAAGGCTTGCCCCTCGAAGCCCGCGATCGCCTTTTGCCACCCGTTTTGCAAGCGTGGGATCAACTGCGTCAGCTTGGTATTCCTCTCGTTGGGTATGTGAGTGCCTCCCGCAGTGGCGAATCGCTCAACTTTTTGCGGCTCCCCGCTTGCCCCTATGACACCCCCGACTGTAACACCCACTGCAACCGCCACGCGATCGCTGATGACCTATCAAATGCGGCGGCTCCTTGTCAGATTTTTGAACCGCTTAAAGACACAACCCTCTGGGCAATTGAGTTAGAGCCGGGTCAGCGCAGCCCCTTGTGGCGGAGTTCGGCCTCGATCTTACAGTCCTACGGCGAGCAAGCGATTTACTTCTGTTATCTGCACGTTGGCACTGAAATTGCGCGGGTTGAGTTTCCGGCCTGGGTTGCTGAAGATGCAAACTTGCTTAACTCGGCGTTGAGTTTGACCTTGGCCCAGGTGCAAAAAGGGTATGGCTACCCCGTTGCCCTGGCTGAAGCGCATAACCAGGCTGTAGTGCGGGGGGGCGATCGCACCCGATTTTTTGCCCTGCTGGAGCAACAAATGATCAAAGCTGGCTTAACAAACGTCGCCACTTCTTATAAAGAGGCCAGAAAGCGGGGGAGTATTGCGTAAGAGGTTAGAGCGTTGTTAACTGATAAAAAAGTAAAACAATGGATAAAAAAGTAAAACAACGGGTAAAAAAGTAAAACAATAAAGGGGCTTGACAAGCATGGTAAAATCTTAGCCCATATTTATCTGAATTTAAATTTTCATTTTGCTTATACTTCTAGAAAGACTTCTATTATAGAGACTGTCTACCCCTTGATTCTTATGTACTAAAGTAATTTGCGGCAGCAGCGATATACTTTTGGATCCATCTTTTCATAAAGAGTGGCGGTAAGCCAAAACTTCTTTAAGCGATCTGTTAACAATTTTTTTGTTTACAAGTGCCAGTCACGTTGACCCTACTAGCAAAAAATTTTCCTCATTGGCTATAATTTTTACGAGTACGGTAGTTTGTGTATTCGAGTTTGACCTAAGCGATCGCTGTCAACTTCGAGATGTGTGAAGCTATTATTCAGATAACGAATAATGTTGCCTCAATAAATCCTGTAAATGATACAAGCCGAAACGCTAAGCACTCTTGACTGAGGAGTGAAGATCGCCCATTAGCTTTTGAATTGATCTGCATTAAGCAACAGGCAGCGAGAGTCATATACATCGGTTCAAGGATGACATTGAGATTGATCAAGTAGGAACACAGTTCTCGGTTTCCAGCATCGTGGTCTAACCTTCTGTAAGTTGGTAGGGGCGCTCAGAGCAATTTTGATTTAACTTCTCCGCTTCTGCTCACATCATCTTCAGTTATCAACATGTCCTACAGACTAGGGCACCTTTTCCCACATGACCGTTTATTAAACAGCGGCAGTTCTTTTTGCAAAAGGACTTGTATCCTTTGCCAATATTTTTTCGCTAGGTCTCATACATGAAATGAGGTCGTATGTAACCAATACCTGTTAGTTATCCATTAAATACAGTTATCTTCATTCTAGCTAGAAGTTCTAAAGCATCGGCAGACAAGTTAATCTTTACGAAACCTAGACTCAAAATACTGTGCGAACTGTTTAAGTAAGCATAAGCTTCAAGCCTTAGACAAAAAGTTTGTAATGGATGAAGCTAAGAAGTTCATTAGTAGAAGATGAGTAACACGATCGATTTTTATTTCTATGTCGCAGGCAAGCAAACAGTGCGTGAGATACGCTTCTGTCCTATCTTTCAAGAGAGGATGGATTCTATTTAAAAAATTAACTCCATAATACTCTATAAAGTCATTAGTAAATTTTTGATAGTTGAAATCAACTTTTCCTGTCTTAGAAACCTTTAGGTAGCTTTTCTCAGTTAGGCATTCCAGATATTTCTTACGAAGCCATGCTAAGCCCTTGAAAGAGAAGTTGGTATTCATTACCCGTTGAACTTCCTCTGCAAAATTTGACAAAATGTGTAAGGTCTTTTGGTCATCTAAAGCCTTTTTCTGACTAGCACGACACGTTTCTAAGTTGGCTGCTTGATATTCTATATTTTGTGCTTGCACTAGAACAGAACTTTCCAACAGGTATGAATTATGTAGCAGGCAGACGCAAATTCCTGGAATATTATGGAGTCTGCTCCAGTAAGATTCACCATACTGATTTAAGTTCTCATGCAAACACTCTGGGCAGAAGCGCAGATATTTTGGGAAGAAAGATTTTTCTCCAATAGAAACTCGTGCCTCCTCTAAAATAGAACTACTTTTCACCTTGCCCATTACCCGCCTAACTTTCCAGGCTTCTAAGTCTGTCAGTAATAATTTATAGAAAGCGTACAAAGTATGGTTTTGAATAATGCTATCTACCGTATAGATCTTTAGATACAAATTTGAAATAAAATTATCTATGTCACATGGCAAAAAAGTATTTTTCGTTTGTTGTGATACTTTGCCAAAAAATTCCTTATGAGTTCGCAGCAATTCTCATTTTGAAACATTTGTACTGTAGCCAGAGTGTCTAAAGACTTGTGCACTCAATGTTATAAACGGCAGAATGCGGGTTTCAGCCATTCATAAACGTTAAAACCGGACGTTTTTATGAGAATCATTCTCA
>DVDV01000052.1 GCA_015296075.1 Leptolyngbyaceae cyanobacterium M33_DOE_097
GAACATTCCCGCCACCGGTCTCCAGTCAACGGCTTTGTCAATGTCATCTGTGGGCTGATTGCCTACTGCCACCAGCCCAAGAAACCGTCTCTGTTAATTGACGAGGCTTTGCCTGCTGCCGCTTAAACCGAACTCACGTTACGGTAGGGTAGGCGGGTGGCGTTGATAGGACGCGATTGCAAACGTCCGTTGGTTGGTAGGGGCGTTTCGCGAAACGCCCGTACGGTAGGTAGGTGGTCGGGTTGGTAGGCCGAGATCGCCCCTTATCTCCGCTTTCTCGCTTTCCAAGTTCCTCCATACACATAAAATGCATTCTCCTGACTGACCTTCTGCCAGCATTGAGGACAAACAAAGACCCAAACGCATGAAGCGTCATACTGCACCCGGTACAGTACTGCTGCGGTTTGCTGGCATAGATCGCAAGCTTTTTCGCGTGACCTCATAGATATTTCTTTTGGCGCAGAATGAATGAGCGATCCGAATCGAGCCCATGATAGAATCCTTTGCCCCTCTCACTCAGCTCTGATTGAGAAGCACGTTATTGACCGACTGAGCGCGATCGATAACTTAGCCTCATATCAGTAAATCTTGGGAATAGCTAAAGCGCACACATTTCCTAGAAAGAATCCGCCTAAAATGATGTGGATTTCTCTGCTAGGGTGATTGGGTTGAGAAATGGGAGTTTCATCATTTGTGACTCCAAATTCGAAAAGTTTCTTTGCACCTGGTCGCCTGCTGTCTGGCGATTTTGCCCAGGTAGGAGGACAGGCGATAAACCCGCTTACCCTGGTGACATCCATTTGTAGAACCCAATCGAATTGCTATGCCACGCCGTAACGACATCAAAAAAATTCTCCTGATTGGCTCTGGACCCATTGTGATTGGGCAAGCTTGCGAGTTTGACTACTCTGGTACACAAGCTTGTAAAGCCCTGCGCGATGAAGGTTATGAGGTTGTGTTGATTAACTCAAACCCAGCCACCATCATGACGGATCCTGAAACCGCAGACCGTACCTACATTGAGCCGATTACCCCGGAGATTGTGGCAAAAATCATTGAAAAGGAGCGGCCTGATGCGCTTCTCCCCACGATGGGGGGGCAAACAGCTCTCAATACGGCAGTGGCTCTGGCGAAAAATGGCATTCTCGAAAAATTTAATGTCGAGCTGATCGGGGCAAAGCTGCCAGCGATTGAAAAGGCCGAAGACCGCAAATTATTTAAAGAGGCGATGGAGAAAATTGGCGTGCCAGTTTGTCCATCGGGGCTTGCGACCACGATGGAAGAGGCGCGGGTGATTGCCCACCAAATTGGCTCTTACCCACTGATTATTCGTCCGGCGTTTACGATGGGCGGTAGTGGCGGCGGTATTGCCTACAACCAAGAGGAGTACGAGCAGATTGCTCAATCGGGTCTTGAAGCTAGTCCGGTATCGCAAATTCTGGTCGAAAAGTCGCTGCTCGGCTGGAAGGAGTACGAGCTTGAGGTGATGCGCGACACGGCTGATAACGTGGTGATCATTTGTTCCATCGAAAACTTTGACCCGATGGGGGTTCACACGGGCGACTCAATCACGGTTGCCCCAGCTCAAACTCTGACTGATAAGGAGTATCAGCGCCTCCGCGACTACTCGATCGCAATTATTCGAGAGATTGGGGTTGATACGGGTGGCTCAAACATTCAGTTTTCGGTTAATCCTGACAATGGTGACGTGACTGTAATTGAGATGAACCCGCGGGTGTCGCGCAGTTCGGCGCTGGCCTCGAAGGCAACTGGCTTCCCGATCGCCAAGATGGCGGCTAAACTCGCGGTCGGCTACACGCTTGACGAAATTCCCAACGACATCACGAAGAAGACACCTGCCAGCTTTGAACCCACGATTGACTATGTAGTGACAAAGATTCCTCGGTTTGCCTTTGAGAAGTTTCCGGGGTCTGAGCCAGTGCTAACCACGCAAATGAAATCGGTGGGTGAGGCAATGGCAATTGGGCGCACGTTCCAAGAGTCTTTTCAAAAAGCGTTGCGATCGCTAGAGACGGGGCGTGCAGGTTGGGGGTGCGACAAAAACGAGAAGCTACCGAGTCTGCCTCAAATTCGCGCCGGGTTGCGGACGCCCAATCCCGACCGGGTCTTCACGCTGCGGCATGCATTTCAGATGGGCATGAGCGTCGAAGAAGTCTATGAACTCACCGCTATCGATCCCTGGTTTCTCGACAAGCTCTATGAACTGTTGGAAACTGAAAAGTTTCTTAAGCGCACACCGCTCAAAAATCTGGATAAAGAGCAACTGTTAGCCGTAAAGCAGCAGGGCTTTAGCGATCGCCAGATTGCTTATGCCACAAAGACGACCGAAGATGAAGTGCGCACCTACCGCAAGTCGCTTGGCATTATTCCTGTTTACAAAACGGTGGATACCTGTGCGGCTGAGTTTGAGGCGCTGACGCCCTACTACTACTCCACCTACGAAGAAGGTGAAAATGAAGTGCTGGCCAGCGACAAACCCAAGGTGATGATTTTGGGCGGTGGGCCAAACCGGATCGGGCAAGGGATTGAGTTTGACTACTGCTGTTGTCACACGTCTTTCGCGCTGCGGGCCGATGGCTTTGAGACAATTATGGTCAACTCCAACCCAGAAACGGTTTCGACTGACTACGACACCAGCGATCGCCTTTACTTTGAGCCACTCACCAAAGAGGATGTGCTCAACATCATTGAGGCCGAAAATCCGGTTGGGGTGATTGTGCAATTTGGTGGGCAAACACCGCTAAAACTGGCAGTACCTCTGCAAAAGTACCTCACGGGTTCTGAATGTACGGTGCAAACCAAGATTTGGGGCACTTCGCCTGACTCGATTGATGCAGCAGAAGACCGGGAACGGTTTGAGAAGATCTTGCGCGAGCTCAACATTCAACAACCTTCTAACGGCATTGCTCGTAGCTTTAATGAGGCGCTGGAGATTGCACGGCGGATCAACTATCCCGTGGTGGTGCGCCCCAGTTACGTACTCGGCGGACGCGCGATGGAAATTGTCTACTCTGACGCTGAGCTAGAGCGTTACATGACTTACGCGGTGCAGATTGAACCCGATCACCCAATCTTGATCGACAAATATCTCGAAAATGCAGTAGAGGTGGATGTGGATGCGATCGCTGACCCCACGGGCAATGTTGTGATTGGCGGCATCATGGAACACATCGAAGAAGCCGGGATTCACTCCGGTGACTCGGCTTGCTCACTTCCTGCTATTTATCTGAGTGACGAAGTGCTTGATCGCATTCGTTCTTGGACGATTGACCTGGCAAAATCGTTGAATGTGATTGGTTTGATCAACATTCAGTTTGCGGTGCAGGGCAATCAGGTCTATATTCTGGAAGCCAACCCACGAGCTTCACGCACGGTGCCGTTTGTCTCAAAGGCGATCGGGGTGCCGCTGGCGAAGATGGCCGCGCGGATTATGTCGGGCAAAACGTTGCAAGAACTCAACTACACCGAAGAGGTGATTCCCAATCACATTGCGGTTAAAGAAGCGGTGTTGCCCTTTGAAAAGTTTGCCGGAACAGACACCATCCTTGGCCCTGAAATGCGCTCTACAGGCGAGGTGATGGGTATCGATTCTAACTTTGGTGCGGCCTTTGCAAAAGCAGAACTGGGTGCCGGACAGCGCCTGCCCCAAAAAGGAACGGTGTTTGTCTCGATGAGCGATCGCACCAAAACGGCGATCGTCCCAGTTGTGAAAGAGTTTATTGAGCTGGGCTTTAAGGTGGTTGCAACGATTGGAACGCGCAAGATCCTGTTAGAGCATGGCCTGGATGCAGAGCTAATCCTCAAGCTGCACGAGGGCCGTCCTCACGTTTTAGACGCGATCAAGAATGAGCAAATTCAGCTCATTATCAACACGCCATCCGGTCAAGAAGCCCAAGCCGACGGTCGGTTGATTCGTCGAACGGCATTGTCTTACAAGATCCCCATTGTGACAACAGTTGCGGGTGCGCGGGCGACCGTTGCTGCAATTCGGTCATTGCAGACACAACCGTTAGAAGTGAAAGCCTTGCAAGACTACATTCATGCTTAAGCAATAGCTTGAACAACCATAAACCGATTCAGCCTCTTCTAACCAGGAGAGGTTTTTTCATGCGTTAAGACGTTTTGCACAACAGTGAGCTTTAAAGCTGTACCTATGGGCAACGCAGCGAATCAGAACCCCTGACCAGACTTAGCTTTGATAAATCAACTCTGCTATAGGTGTTCTAACCAAGGCTATGTTTGAAACGCTTTGACTTGTATCCCGTTCTAAAGCCATCCTATTTGGCTTGCGCAACGGTTTCTGTCAAAAACCGTTGCGCAACACTTTCTTATTTCACACATCATTTGGGACTACTATCACCACGATCTCGATGGCTATCACGCAATCAAGCAAAGACAGTTAAAAAGATAAGAAAGAGGAGGAAATGAGAACATTAGTTCACTACTTCCATTCTTTTCTTTTAAGGTTTTGTTGTCTAAAATTATGCTTTTTCTGATGGTTGAGTTAGCAAAGAAGTGGATGCTCTGCGGCGTTGACGTTTGCGGTAACCTGCCCCGCCAAAGAAAGCGGCGGCTAGACCAAGGGCAGTTGTCGGTTCAGGAATTGCTTCGGCTTTAATGGTTTGGTAGGCTAAATCGGCAATAAATTCGTGCGATCGCGACGATGGGTGTAAGCTGTCCCAATATAAGTACTGGTCAGGGTTTGCACAGCGAGTCGGTAGGCTTGGTGGCGGAATGTATAAGATAGGAGATGGATAGAGACAAGCATCTGTCACGTTTTCAAAGCCAAAATCAGCCGGGTTTGAGTAAGCGGCATTCACAAATGAAAAGACATCCAGCGGGATCAGATTGACTCCTGAACCGCTCAAGCTGGGTTCTAAAACGGCTAGAGCTTCGGCTAAGCGGGTATTGTGTAAACCCACTAGAGACGACACAAGCGCTGATTCTCCTTGCTCAGTCACCAGGGGCGCTCTACCTATATCTGGCAAGTTTGCAACGAGAATGTTTTTTGCCCTAACTCCTGCCAAATCAGTAATGGCATTCACAATGTTTTGAACAGGTTGCCCAACAGGGTCGAGTGGATCAAGGTTGGGTATGCCACCCAGATAGTCATTCGCCCCTGCCCAAATGACGTAGAGGGCATCAGGGTCGGCATTTGGAAAGTTACTCGTAAAGCTTTGAATCGTTTGGGTAACCCCTGGTAAAAGCCCTGGAATGGATGTGTTTTGAGTTCCAGTTGTGGCTCCTGTAAACGCAAAACTAACAGGTTGCCCAGGTAGCGCTAACTTGTCGGCGAGAAAATCAATCCAAATTTCACCATTTGAAAACCGTCCATTGTAGTAGCCAATTTCAAGTGGACCAGAGGGCGTTGGGATCTCAGCCGGGGGAATGGGAAAGGACAAAAGGTCTAGGGGGGGTTGAGTTAAAGGTTCGGTGACAGCGAAAGTATTGCCTGTGTCAGATAGACTATCGCCAAACACATACATCCCACTAAAGCTTAGCCCTGCGGCCTGAGCCGAGGTTGAGGCAACTGCTATCACCGAAGCAGGAATGCTGGCTAGAAAAAGAGTTTGAAACTTAAACAAATGTTTTGAAATAGACATCGTAGATTCCTCAATAAGGAGTGCGACATTCTTTGTAAACAAGATTCACTCAGCCTTGACTGATAGTTAAAAGTGAGGACAGAGGCTTCCTGAAAAAGCAGACTAATCAGATATCTTCCTTGCTCTAATAGTCGTGGAGTTATGGCGGTAGTCATCTAGGTTAAGACGGGGTGCAGGGGTGGAACCCCTGCCTGGGGAGTAGCTCCCACACTCCCTTTTATTTTCAATGTCCTAAACCAACTGGCGACAACTACAAATTTGAGCTATTTTTATTGCACTGGAATTGAGTTGAAACTCCACAAATGTTCCATAGACAGAAAATAAAGTCCCGTCATTTTCTGTAACTTTACTAACTCTTTAAGCCAATCTTGTAGAAAAAAACGTTTACTTATGAGCAAAATTTTAGAAGATCTTTTTTATTAAGCATACAAAGTCGTTGTTTAATCAGCAATTCTCATTTTGAAACATTTGTACTGTAGCCAGAGTGTCTAAAGACTTGTGCACTCAATGTTATAAACGGCAGAATGCGGGTTTCAGCCATTCATAAACGTTAAAACCGGACGTTTTTATGAGAATCATTCTCA
>DVDV01000357.1 GCA_015296075.1 Leptolyngbyaceae cyanobacterium M33_DOE_097
GAAACAACGACGTCTGAAAGCGTTAGCATAGATCTAGAACTTAATTGATTGGGGTGCACCCACTGGGTGCCCCTTTTTTGTATCCTCTTCTATTCTCGCTAATCCGCCCCGTACTCCCCCAACCTCCGGATGCGCCCCTGTTTTGGTAGAACGTTTTGCTCACAGCTCCAATCAGAGAATGGTCGTGCCAGACTGCCACCGATGAATTCACAGCAAGGCGTGCTCAAAAAAACCTGACAAAAGACCAAAGATAGGGTAGATCTATCAGGTGGACCTGAATTTTCTGGCAACAACTCTAAATTTATGCCTAACCTGAGGACTTTGCTTTCTCGCTCTGCTTCCCCTGCTGCGCATCGACTTTCACTGGCCCCGCTGCCCCAATGGATGACATGGGTTGCTGTTTTTTTAGGCACAATGCCACTTCAGCCTGCGATCGCGGCGACACAATTAGTCGAAACCAGCCCTGATTCTCCAATTCGGTGTACCGCAACCGCTACAAACGCTGCGACCGATGCCAATTTGAGACAGTTTTTGGGAGGCATTACCCAGACCGTTAATTGGGTTGATCAGCCGATGGTCGGGGTTGGAGGCATGTTTGCCGGAGCTACCTCGCATTTGTTGTCGTACTTTAACGCCAGTCCGTTTCCAGAAATTAATGAGAAGGCACGTCAGGCAAAAGTGCCAATCATGATGTATCACGACATCTTGCCAGAGAAACAGGTCTTCTTTGATGTCACCCCCGCAGAGTTTGAGCAACACCTGGAGTTGATCCGCGCAAAGGGGTTAACGCCAATCAGCATGGATCAGTTGGTAACTCACCTGCGAACAGGGAGTGCTTTACCTGCAAAACCGATTTTATTAACGTTTGACGATGGCTACGAAGGGCACTACACCTATGTCTACCCCCTGCTAAAGAAGTTTAACTACCCTGGGGTTTTCTCAATTTACACGGCCAAAGTTGGCAAAAAGATGGGGCGATCAAGCCTCAATTGGGAGCAACTGCGGGAAATGGCAAAAGATCCGCTGATCACGATCGCCTCCCATAGTGTGAACCACAAAGTCATGCCCGACCTCACCCCCACAGAAAATGAGTTTGAGCTGACCGAGTCAAAACGCATTCTAGAAGCCGAGTTGGGCATCCCCATTCGTTACTTCACCTATCCCGAAGGCAAATATACGCCCGAAATCGCTACTGCCGCTCAAGCCGCTGGCTACCTGGGGGCACTCACCATGAGCAACACTCACGAGAAACTGGCTGGCGAGTCAAACACCCTGTTAGAGATTGAGCGGATTGGGCAGTCACGTCTGGCTGAAATGGTGGAAGTCGCTTCTGGTGGTGGTGGCACCCCGCAAGTCGCATGGAATCCGGGATTTGACTTCTACGCGCCTGTCCAACAATCGGAGGCAGAGATTGATCGTGCCCGATTGCGGTTTGTTTCGGGCGGCAGACCCGTCACCATCCATGCCAACACACGGGCGCAGGTAGAAGAGATCCTGGCAGGCACACAGGCGATCGCCGGGGTTGACGGTGGCTTCTTCTCGCTGAAATTTTTAGACTCCAATCAAATGTTGGGTCCTGTTTTGAGCAGCAATCACGGGCGGTTTACCCCTGGCTTCCCTGGTGAAATTCCGTTAATCAATAACCGACCGTTGGTGCTGATCAATCCCAGTGGGGTAAGGTTTGTGCCGTTTGACAGCAGCAAGCACAACACCTTAGAAGGCATTAAGGCTGAGATGCCCGATGTCACCGATGCATTTGTGGGTGCTGCCTTCTTAGTTGAAAATGGACAGCCGCAACCGCCTGAGCGCTTTGGCAAGTTATTTGACTTTAACGCACCGCGCCACCGCGCCTTTTGGGGCATCAATCAGGCAGGGCAACCCGTGGTCGGCATTACGCTAGATCGGATTGGATCGGTTGATTTAGGTGTGGCTCTGGCTAAAGCCGGGTTACGTGATGCGGTGATGCTCGATTCGGGTCAGAGCACTTCCCTGGCCTACAAAGGGCAATCCCTAGTGGTGGACTATACCCCCCGACCCGTGCCGCACGTTGTGGCGCTGATTCCCCCGGATGCTGAAGCGGCGAGTCAGTGCACGCTCGCGTTGGCTCCCAAAGCCGAATCAGCCAATCGATAGTGGGTCAATGTCCATCAACAAGCTGACCTGATTTGGGCAAAGGGCACGCAGTTCATTGATATCGGGCAAAGGCAGCGACCAATCGAGGGGCAGCTTGATCAAAATTTGCCAGCGATAACGGCGTGCCACGCGTAACACCATCGCCGGAGCCGGACCTAATAGCTCGGCTCCGTTTGCCTCCAGGGGACGCAAAACCTCCGCCACGCGGTCAGCCGCTTTTTGCACAGCGACGGCATTCTCACTGCTTAACCGCACGAGAATCAAGCGATCGCAAGGGGGATAGCGCAGAGCCGCCCGATTCGCTAACTCTGTTTCAATAAAAGCTCGGTATGCGTGCGATCGCACCGCCTGGATTACCTCGTGTTCTGGTGTATAGGTCTGGAGAATCACCCGCCCCGGTTCTTCCCCCCGGCCACACCGACCTGCCACCTGGGTCAACGTCTGAAAAGCCCGTTCATTGGCGCGATAGTCGGGCAGATGCAACAAGCCATCAGCTGAAACAATCCCCACTAGAGTCACTTGGGGTAAGTCGATGCCCTTGGTCAGCATTTGAGTCCCCACCAGCAAATCGGCTTCACCCTGAGCAAAGCGACTTAATAAAGCCCGATGCGACCCTTTTGTGCGCGTGGTGTCACTGTCAAACCGCAGTATCCGCAACTCTGGAAAATGCTGTTGTAACTCCTGCACTACCCGTTGCGTGCCACTGCCAAAATACTTGAAGTAGGTGGAATGGCAAGACGGACAATCATCGGGAACGGTCTGCACCTCATTACAGTAATGACAGCGCAACAACGGCACTGCGTCGGGATGGGGTTGGTGGTACGCCATCGAGACATCGCAATTGGGGCACGTGACCACATAGCCACAACTCCGACAGGAAACAAAGGTGCTGTATCCACGCCGATGAATGAAAAGAATACCCTGTTGTTGCTGCGGTTGCAGCGATCGCAGAGCCGCTTGCAGCGATCGCCCAAAAATCGAGCGATTGCCCGCTTGCAACTCCCGGCGCATATCCACTACCTCAATGGCAGGCAACGGACGCTGATGGACGCGATCGGGTAACTCTAGATACAACCCTGGAAAAGCAGATTGGACAGCACCCGCCTTGCCACCTCCCTGAACCGCCACCCAACTTTCTAAAGATGGAGTGGCAGAGCCAAGAATTACCGGACAGTTGGTTAACTCCCCGCGCCAGAGCGCGACCGTGCGAGCGTGATAGCAGGGGGCGGGTTGGTCTTGTTTAAAGCTGCTGTCATGCTCCTCATCCAGCACAATTAAGCCCAGGTTAGAGAGAGGCGCAAAAATCGCCGATCGCGTCCCAATTACGACTTTGGGTTGGGCGGTCAACATTTGTCGCCAGGTATCGTAGCGTTCGCCTTCTGACAGGGCGCTGTGATAGACGCAGACCTGATCCCCAAAGCGTGCCCGAAACCGATCCGTCAATTGGGGCGTTAAACCGATCTCAGGCACCAGTACCAAAATGGATTTACCTGCCTGCAAGCGGGGGGCGATCGCCTGCAAATACACCTCCGTCTTGCCTGACCCCGTGACCCCGTGCAGCAACACCTGAGCAAAACCTGACACCGCCTGAATCTTGGCTAAAACCTGGGCTTGATCAGCGGTCAATGCTTTGGCGGTATCGGCGGTTTGGGCGATCGCGGCTTCCTGGCGCAACACTTCACGCGGCTGAATCATGACACAGCCTTTCTGCATCAGCGTTTTGAGTGTGGCACTGGTAGTCTGTCCAGCCTGCAATAGCTCCGTCAACCACATCTCGCCACCCTGCCGCCGCAAAATTCCCAAAATTTCCTGCTGGCGGACTGTAAGTTGAGTATTATCCGCCTGCAACAGCGTCACCGCTTGCTTGAGTTTCGGCCGGGGTGGATGCGGTGGCTCCAGGTAACTTTCGACCCAGCCCCCGGCAACCAGTTCGGCGATCGCACGAGAAGCCCCCTTCACCTGACGCTGCAAAAATTGCCAACTATAGTCCTTGGTTTTGCTGTTCACCAAAAATGTCAAAAGCGCTGCTGCGTTTGGTGATAATTCCTCAAGGCCACCTTCAGGTCGGGAACAGAGGCGAATTCGACGTTGCGATCGCGCCAGCAACCCCGGTGGCAAAGCCGCTCGCACCACTTGCATAAAGGGTGTGACGTAATAGCTGGCCACCCGTTGCAAGAGATCCCAGTACCCGGTGGGAAAAAAGCCAGCCGCAATCACACTTTCAACACAGCGAATTTGGCTGGAGTCTAAATCTTCTGGCAAAGTGGTTTGGTGGCGAATGGCGATCGCCCCAACCTGCTGACTACCAAACGGTACACTCACGACATCCCCCGGCTGCACCACCATTCCAGCGGGGATAGCATAGGTAAACAACCCCTGCGTACCGGGACAATCGACTAACACTTCAACCCAGCCTGCTTGGGAGGTATACGTGGCTGACAACTCGGCTCCTCTCAATCCGCGATCGCCCAAAATCACACACGTCTCCCTGGTTGTATCATCCCCATTCTGCCTGAGTAAAAAGTAAGTCGCTATTTACTATTCAAGCATTCCCCTGATCTAGTTCGCCAGTACTATAGAGTGGGATCTGGTCAGGATGGGCGACTATGTAACCAAACAATCAAACAGGACTGGGTTTTGGTAGTTGAATTTATCAAATCAGTCGTTCAAAAGCTTTGATAAAGCTGCCTGGTTTAGCTCCTTGAAACGCTAGACATCTGCTCGGTTTTCCAGGGGTGCTTTTTACCTTGACGTTGCTATCCATGCATCACACAGGAAGCGGGTCGGCAACGCTAAAAGAATTCTGAAATTTGGAAGACCGTCAATTTTTTAACAGAATGTTTGCACTGATCATTCCCAAGTGAGAGAGAAACATTCTACCTCCCGGAAGAATGCAAGGTCAGGAAGATATGACAGCCTAATAGAACGGTATTGACTGATTCTGCTTGAAAGAATTTGTGGAAATACAAGAAACAGTTTCAAAGTTTATGGCTGAAGTTCGCGAAATGTTACGAAAACTAAAGGCAATCTGAAAAAAGCCTATGGATTCTACAGGATTTTTTGATGAATGTGGTAGTCGTATTGCACAGTGAATTTTGTGCAACTCAACCAAGTATTCATTTTATTTTGTAGTTCATTGTACAACTTAAAATTCTGTATCCAGTAGCGTTACTACCAATTAGAGAAAGGGTTGCGCTCAGCAAAATTCATTTTTTGGTTACCGATTGTTCCTTCCTTCACCCCTGTTGAATTGAGCCCCTAGAGCAACTTTAAGACAAGCCCTTAGCTCAACGCTCCTTTAAATTGCCGTTTTGAAACTATCTCTAATTAATATGCCCCGTAGAACAAGCTCCTCAAACGTTTTGTATTCTTCACCCGACGTTGATCAAGAAGCACTTGACTTAGATATTGAGACATTCGTCAGTGAACCATCTACTGCGTCTCATAATGAGTCTGAGGCTGAATTTCAAGTCGAAGAGTTTGACACTTCAAGTGAAGAAGAAACACTTGATCAACAATCATTTGGCGCGATCGAAGAAGATGAAGTCATTAATTTGATCGAAGAAGATGAAGATAGTATTGCCATTGCTCGTACGTCTGGCTACAACAAGACGATCGCCGATGATGCAGTGGGCGCATTCTTTAAAGAAATGGCACGCTACCCGCTGCTGAAGCCAAATGAAGAGGTTGAGCTAGCGCGGCGCATTCGCTACTTAGTTGAGATTGAGGAATTGCAAACCAAACTCTCTGAAGAATTGGGTCGCCTCCCAACGAAGAGTGAAATTGCAGCCAACCTTGATTTAACTGAGCGTCAACTTGAAAGTCGTCTGCACCGCAGTCGGGTTGCCAAGCGCAAGATGATCCGCTCAAACTTGCGACTCGTGGTGTCGATCGCCAAGCGCTATCTCAACCGGGGTGTGCCTTTCTTAGATCTGATTCAAGAAGGCGCTTTAGGGCTGAACCGGGCGACCGAAAAGTTTGATCCCGATAAGGGTTATAAGTTCTCAACTTACGCTTACTGGTGGATTCGTCAGGGCATTACGCGCACGATCGCCAATGATGCTCGTACCATTCGTCTACCGATTCACGTGGTCGAAAAGCTGAATAAGCTGAAGAAAGCCCAGCGGGATTTGCGCCGTAGTCTGAACCGGGCACCCAGCGATCGCGAGTTAGCTGAAGCCCTAGAACTGACCCTTGAACAGCTTCAAGCGCTGCTGCAAGTGCGACGTGGTTCTTTGTCACTCAACCACCGAGTGGGTAAAGGTGAAGACACTGAGTTGATGGATCTGCTCGAAGACGCTGATAACCAGTCACCCGAAGCCCAAATGGCAGAAGGCATGATGCGCCAGGAAATCTGGGAAGTGTTAGAGGACGTACTCACCGATCGCGAGAAGGATGTGATTTCTCTGCGGTATGGGTTGGCCTCAAACCGTCCCTGCACGCTGGAAGAAGTGGGTGGTTTGTTTAACCTCTCACGTGAACGGGTACGGCAGATTCAAAGTAAAGCGATGCGCAAACTCCGTCGCCCCCAAATTGCAGAACGGCTGAAGGGCTGGCTGGGTTAATGAGATCGCGGATGTTTGGCGAAACCTTATGATCAAGAAAGCGCTTCTCTTATCAGACACTTTCTCGGCTTAAGGCTTATGCAAACGGTTGATCGCCCCCTCGCTTTAGTTGAAACCTTACGCAGTCGTCGTCAACGGCTGGCGCAACTGTTCCCGCAGCCCGCAGTGTTGTGGTCAGGGGGTAGCAGTGGGCGCAATTTTCCAGCGAATACCTATCCGTTTCGGGCCAGTAGCCACTTTCTTTACTTTGCTGGCCTGCCACTTGAGGATGCGGCAATTCGTCTGGAAGCTGGCAAACTCCAGCTATTTATGGATGAAGCCACTCCTGCGAGTGCCCTCTGGCATGGCGAGACACCTTCCCGTAGCGAGATCGCCGCAGCGATTGGGGCAGACGATGCCTATCCCTTAAGTGAGCTAAAAAATTGGGCTGAAGGAACTGCAACGATCGCCGTGCAAGATGCCCAGACGCGCTTACGCCAGTCGCATCTGCTGAATCGAATGTTGATGCCAGCCAACGCTCCTCAAGATTTGGATGCCGAGCTAGCTAACGCAATCGTGGCATTGCGATCGATCCATGACGAGTTAGCCCTGGCCGAAATTCGACGGGCGATCTCGGTTTCGGTTGCAGCCCACAAAGCAGGGATGGCAGCCACCCGCACAGCCAAGACCGAAGCCCACATTCGAGCGGCGATCGAAGCGGTGATGATTGCCCATGAGATGCCCCCGGCCTATACCAGCATTGTCACCATTCGCGGTGAAGTCTTGCACAACGCCCACTCACCTCACTCGCTCCACTCAGGTGATCTGTTGCTTGCCGATGCCGGAGCTGAGACACCGACAGGCTGGGCGGCTGATCTGACGCGCACTTATCCTGTTTCAGGACGATTTTTAGCGAGTCAACGCGCCATTTATGATGTTGTGTTGGCTGCCCATGACGCTTGCATTGCTGCGATTCAACCGGAGGTTGAGTATCGCGAGATTCACTTAATTGCGGCCCGCACGATCGCCGCTGGTCTGGTTGATTTAGGCATTTTGCGCGGAAATCCGACTGATCTGGTTGAGCAAGATGCCCATGCCCTTTTCTTTCCGCACGGAGTTGGTCATCTCTTAGGGTTAGATGTGCATGACATGGAAGACCTGGGCGATCGCGCTGGATATGCTGAGGGGCGCGGTCGTAGCGATCGTTTTGGCCTCTGCTACCTGCGTTTGGATCGTCCCCTTAAAGCTGGCATGGTCGTCACAATCGAACCAGGCTTCTACCAGGTGCCAGCCATTTTGCAAGACCCCCAACGGCGCGATCGCTACCGTGACATGGTGAACTGGGAACGGTTGGCTGAGTTTAGTGATGTGCGTGGCATTCGGATTGAGGATGATGTGTTGGTCACTGACACAGGCTGTGAAGTGCTGTCAGCCGACCTACCCACTCATGCCGATGAAATTGAGCAACTGACGCAAATGCAAGTCCGGCGCACGAGCAGAGATACCAGCGATTAACTTGTATAGCTGCTGCCAGGTGACTTAGGAAAGTGGGAGTGGGGGGTGAGGTTTAGTCAAAGTCCCTGTACCCCGTCCTAACTAAGATGACGATGGCTGTATCAAAAAACGGTAATAAAAGACTCAATTCGATTGCGAAGTGTAACGACTCTGCGGGTGTCTGCGATTTGGCGTAACCACACCCCCTAAAATGGTTGAGCGTCTGAAAACCGCCTCCACTAAAGCATTGAGAGATGACGACTAAACCATTTGTTTCATCAAAGAGTCACCCCGCCCGCAAAAAACTGTGGCTAGCAGCCATTAAACCCCCGATGTATAGTGTCGCTGTGATGCCGATCTGGGTGGGCAGCGCGATCGCGTACGGCTTAACTGGCAGCTTGAACCTGCAAATTTTTCTGCTCTTTACCCTTTCTGCCATTCTGATTCTCGCGTGGGAGAACCTGAGCAACGATGTATTTGATGCAGCAACGGGGGTTGATGTTAACAAACACCATTCTTTAGTGAATCTGACTGGCAATCGTCCCCTCATTTTTTGGATTGGCAACCTCTGCTTAATTGCAGGGCTAGTGGGTGTCGGCGCGATCGCCCTGGCCCAACAAGATTTCACCGTTGTGGGCTTAATTTTGCTGTGCTGTGGTTTGGGTTATCTCTACCAGGGGCCACCGTTTCGCCTGGGTTATCGGGGCTTGGGTGAAATCCTCTGCTTCTTTGCATTTGGGCCACTTGCCTTTGCAGCAGTCTACTATAGCCAAACAAAGACCTGGTCGGGCATTAGTTTGATTGCATCCGTTGTTGTTGGCATCACCACCAGTTTGGTTTTGTTTTGCTCCCACTTTCACCAGGTCAAAGATGATGCGACCGTAGGCAAGCGATCGCCGATTGTGCGTCTGGGTACCCATCGTTCTGCTCAGTTGTTGCCCTGGGTATGCGGCAGTATCTACGCTTTGACGTTACTTGGCGTTGGCTTAAAACTGTTTCCCGTAGCAACTTTACTAATTTTTCTCAGTGCGCCTTCGGCTTATCGGCTCTGTCGCCACGCACTGATGCACCACGATAAGCCTGAGAAAGTGTTTAACTGCAAGTTTTTTGCCGTTGGTCTGCATTTTTGGAGTGGCCTGTTCTTTGGCTTAGGCTTTTTGTTTGCGGGTTTAGGTTAGTGGGTTGTGACCAAGCTACAGTTTGAGTTTCGGACCTACGCTCGCCCATTTGCGAAACCCTTGCAAACCCGCTATGGCCTCTGGGAAGTGCGAGAAGGGATTTTGATCCGGTTTCGCGATCGCGAAGGTCGAGTCGGCTACGGTGAGATCGCGCCCCTGCCCTGGTTTGGCACCGAAACCCTGGCCCAAGCCTGGAATTTCTGTAACCAATTGCCACTAGAGTTGGAGCCGTTTGCGATCGCTGAGATTCCATTGAACTTACCAGCCTGCCAATTTGGGCTGGAGTCTGCCTTCACCGCACTTAGATCAGATGCTCAACCTGTGACTCTGCCGATCCAACGTTATGCCGCCTTGCTTCCCACCGGAGAGGCCGCCCTTACGGCGTGGCGATCGCTCTGGCAACAGGGACACCGTACCTTTAAGTGGAAAATTGGCGTCAAAGATCTATTCACCGAGATGGCGTGGCTGGATCAACTCGCCCAAACATTACCGAGTGAGGCCCAACTGCGACTCGATGCGAATGGTAGCCTCACGGTTGAAACGGCCCAAGCATGGCTACAGACCTGCGATCGCCTCTCGTGCATTGAGTATCTCGAACAACCACTACCAGCTGATGCGCTGCCAGAAATGCTGGAGTTCAGTTACCAGTTCAAAACGCCGATCGCCCTGGATGAATCGGTTGCCACCCTCGCCCAACTGCAAGCATGTTATGACCAGGGTTGGCGCGGCGTGTTTGTGATTAAGCCAGCGATCGCGGGTTTTCCCTCAGCGTTGCAGCGCTTTTGCCAAACCTATGCCGTTGATGCTGTGTTCTCATCCATCTTTGGCACTGCGATCGCGCGGCAGCAGGGCTTGCGGCTTGCAGCTTCGTTGTCAAATCCCAATCGCGCGGTAGGTTATGGCACCGCGCACTGGTTTAAGTCTCCCGACTCACCCAACTTTGACGCACTATGGCAGAACCTTTAACCGTCGTGCAACAACGTCAGCAAGAGGGATGGTTTGTTGGTCACGCCCCCTCTCACTTTTGGGGTTTATTTGAAACCTACTGCGATCGCCTGTCAAATTACGTTGTTCCGCCGCGCATTCTTCTGGCAGAGCAGGAACCCAGCTGTTTTCTGGCCGCCTTTCTGGCCGCCTGTTGCCACACCAGTACGGTTGCACTTGCGAATCCTGATTGGGGTACGACCGAGTGGCAGCAAGCGATCGCTCAGCTCCAACCTGATTTGCTTTGGCGCGACGCAAATGAAACGTGTCTTGATCCAAGCAGCCAGAGTGATCACCCATTGGACAACGGTTTAATTCTCATCCCGACAGGCGGCACATCGGGGCAACTCCGGTTTGCGACTCACACCTGGGAGACATTGATGGCCTCGGTCAAAGGCTTTCAGGCATTCTTTGAAGTTGCCGCAGTCAACTCGTGCTGTGTGCTACCGCTTTACCATGTCAGCGGCTTGATGCAATTTCTGCGATCGTTTGCTTCTGGTGGTCGGTTGGTTGTTTTGCCGTTTAGACAGTTAGAAGGAGGCCGCTTACAAGTTAATGGATTGCATTCGACCTGCGCGATCGCCCCCACTGATTTCTTTATTTCCCTGGTGCCAACCCAACTAGAGCGTCTGCTTGCAGCGCAGCAAGCGGCTTGGTTAGCCCAATTTCGCACCGTTTTGCTGGGGGGTGCGCCTGCCTGGTCGAGCCTTCTAGAAACAGCCCAGCAGCACCAAATTCCTTTAGCGCCGACCTACGGCATGACCGAAACTGCCTCCCAAGTCGCCACCTTAAAGCCAGCTGACTTTTTGCAGGGCAAAACCGGTTATCAAATCTTGCCCCATGCCCAGGTGCAACTCGTAGCAGACACCGTTGTGATCCACGCCAGTTCTTTAATGCAAGGCTATTACCAGGGCGAAACTATTTCTCAATGGGTGACTGATGACATCGGCTACTTTGATAGGGCGGGATATCTGCACATCCTGGGGCGGAGTAGCGACAAGATTATCACGGGGGGCGAGAACGTCTTTCCGGCGGAAGTGGAGGCAGTAATTTGGGCGACGGACATGGTGCAAGATGTTGCTGTGATCGGGCTAGACGATGAACATTGGGGTCAAGTTGTGACTGCTGTGTATGTTCCGATGCGATCGCCCGTCACTTACCAGGAGATGAAACCGCTGCTACAGCCCCAACTCAGTTCCTTTAAAGTGCCAAAACAGTGGATTGCCGTCGCAGCCCTCCCCCGTAATGCTCAGGGCAAACTCAACCGGACAAACGTGCGATCGCTGGCCCTGACCTCGCTTATCCCTGGCACTTTTGACACCATTGCTGCATCTCCTCCGACAGCGGTTGCCGCTTCCGTTGGGTTGGGTGAATGCACACGTGCCGAGTCAACGCCTGACTCACAGGCTTATCTTGCTGATCGACGAACAGAGCGTATTTCACCTGAAACTCTGTCTCACTAGCTAGCTGTGGTGTGAGATAGACCAAAAGGCGATCGCCACAGTAAATCGGACGCAAAAAATCGACTGACGCATGGGTAATAGGGATTGCCAACTCAGAATTTTGAAAGAATGTCCGTAAGTTAATGCCAAACGCAGCGAGAGACGCTTCATACGCCTCGTGGCAAATTACTAAAACTTGAGCAAAGTAGACTACTCCAGCAGCATCAGTGTCTCGAAAATAAACTGAGCGATTGTAGATAAAAGGCATCGCGATCGCAGACTCAAGAGGGGAAAACAAGAAGAGAGTTCAATCCACACTGTTTTAGTAAGCAAAACCCCTCTGGTGCCGACTGTGAAGAACAAAACACCAAAGGGGAAAATGTTACTAGATGAAAGAACTAGCCAACGGTGACTTGATCAGTGTTCACACTGGTTGCACCACTCACTGAGGAGGCAACATTCACCATTTTGTTCAGTACATCTTGGCTGGGTACTTTACCTTTCAACACAACCGTACCGCCTGTTTGAGCCACCCAAACCGTATCTTCAGAATAGGGAGCCAACTCAGAATTCTCGTCAAATGCGAGGCAAACTCGCTTTGCTAGGCCGCTTTGGTCGTATTCACCGCTAAGACCAACCCGCTCAGGGGGAATTGGTGCATTTTCTGTCAAACCTTCGGCTGCTGCCAACGTCGAGTCAGCAACTTGAGGAGTTGGATTTACCGAAGCATTGTCGGGTTTCTTTTGTCCGAAAAGTTTTTGTAGCCAGCCCATAGGTCTTTTCTCCCTAGTAAGTTGTTAATCAGAATATAGATGCCTGCTATGGTCTCAGGCGTAAACAAACCAGAGAACATCATGGATGCAGCTTACCTGTTCCGTCAAGTCATTAATGGAAGAAAAACGGGGTAAATACGGAAAAAACATAATTAAGAAATAAATTTTTGACTTGTCATCTATCGCAAGAGACTTACTTTGTCTTTCTACTTAAGTGGTAGAGTTTTTTTCCTTCCTCCCTCTTTCTTCCCTGCTCTTC
This sequence comes from Leptolyngbyaceae cyanobacterium M33_DOE_097, assembly GCA_015296075.1. GTDB lineage: Bacteria > Cyanobacteriota > Cyanobacteriia > Leptolyngbyales > Leptolyngbyaceae > DSRU01. The sequence goes on from DVDV01000357.1 coordinate 12,808, forward strand.
TCCTTACAGCGCTACACATGATGTTTGGAGTGGGTGTGGGAGCTGCTCTCCCAACCAGAGGAAGAACCCCTGCACCCCGTCCTACCTTTTTCCAATACTGCTATAACCCAAAAAACACATCCGTTTTCAAAATCTTGGAGTATCCTATCGATGATGTGAATTCCCGGTCAGATCGCCCCAAACTCTCCGGAATTAAGGGTTCACTCTTGGAAAAAGACAGCAGTTCTCATCCATTTAAGAAACTATGAAAGCCATCCATGCGTCATTAATCGTCGGCTGCTTGACAGTGATTGCTTGCCCCGCCCTAGCAGATGAACCAGGGATGGAAGGGAGTTACTTTGGTGTTGCAGTGTCTGGCGATCGCTCACTTGATGCAGCCCCTTCGTTATTAGGTCTAGTCAATCAAACAGGGTGGGTCTTTGATGAAGCCTTGCGGCAATATCGTAATAGTCGGCCCCCAGGCTCAACTGTCAGCGATCAAGCACTTGGTAATCAATTTCAAGGTCGGCTGGATTTAGGAAAAACTCCTCTTTCACTGCGTGGCACCGTTTTTGTGGGTAATTCTGCAACAGCTGTCGCACCTTCCATCACCTATGATTTGGGCGTTGGCAAAAGCGCGAATGTTTACGCTGGGGTTGGTTACGCGATCGTCAACTCTAGTAATGGGTTAGCAACACCAGTGGGTAGCTCTGATGGAGTTGTTTTAACCACTGGGGTTGAAGCCGCCGCTGGTAGAAATCTGGTTGTGTTCGGCGATGCAAAAATCAACCTCAACGATCGCACAGCAACTGGAGACCCAAAAGTACGGCTGCAATTTGGAGCAGGGATCCGATTTTAAGAATTAGAAGATTGAAGTATCACCGCCAAGCCTGGGCAGCGTATCCCCGGCATCTGTTTTCTGCGGCACAGGCAGCGACTACACGTCGATAATGACTGAGTCATTGGTCTTCTCTACCTGGCAAAGTTGGCTTGGCAGCTCACTAGTGCTTTCTGCTCTGGCTTCGGCTTCAGCCTGACTACCGCGAGGTGATGGCGCGATGAACAACCGGAGAGCAATATTTCTAGATCAGTCTCTAATTTTTGCTAAAAAAATTTATAAAATCTCTTTCTTGAGCCATCTCTCTATCCCAGGAACGCTTTTTATAAACAAGTGTTCAGCTGATACACCATTTTCCCTAAGTAGAAAACTAAATTAATCAGTAAATTTAGGCTAAAAAATACGCCAAACAATGTCATTCTAGTTTACATACCTGTTCACCATTTGTTGTATTCGCGGAGGTAGCTCAGATTACCTTGACAACACGAGCAAAAGCATTGACTTTTTCTCTCTTTTGATGAGAACTTCCTCGAAGTTTTATTGAGATGCAACAGGGTTCAGTTACCGACACTATCTAAAACTGAAGAAACAATGACTGAGAAGGCACACGACAACTCTATTGGGCTGTCTGTATTTATCTGTTTATCGTTGATTGTTGGTGTGTTTTTTGGGGCGGCTGTCCATCAGTGGTTTCCAGACAAAGTGGCGACTCTTGACCACTATTTGCTCGCCCCCTTGGGTAAAGCCTTCTTGCGACTGATTCAGTTTGTTGTGGTTCCCCTGGTTTTCTCATCGCTGATTTTGAGCTTTTCGCGAATTGGAAATGCGGCTCAGGTGGGGCGTTGTGCCAGTCAATTAGCTATTTTTTATGGGTCAACCAGCGCGATCGCGGTTTTTATCGGCATCTCTTCAGCCGTGTTGCTGCATCCCGGCACGGGTATGAGCGGTTTAGTTGTAGCACCTGTCAGCTTGACTCAACAGCAACCATTGTTAATTGATTGGTTAGTCAATATTATTCCTGTAAATCCATTTGAAACGTTAAGCACTGGCAACTTACTGCAAACGATCGTAGCCGCTTTTCTCGTCAATATTGGTGTGCAATCGGTTGGTGAGAAAGCAAAGTCGTTTCTTGAAATCATTGAAAGTGTCTATTTAATCAGTGAGCGGATTCTATCAACCGTTTTATATCTGGCTCCGATTGGTGTGTTTGCGCTGGTTGCTTCGGTGATTACGACTCAGGGGTTGGGCATTCTTGTCCAACTCTTTGTTTACATGCTGGGCTTGCTAGCGGCTTTTACGGGTATGGTGGTGGTGTATGCTTTGATTCTGCTGTGGTTTCGCATTAGTCCGCTGCGGTATGCCCAAAGCTTTTTTGCCGCGATCGCCCTGGCGTTTGGAACAGCTAGCTCTAATGCAACGCTGCCGATCGCGATGCAAAATGCGCAAGAAAACTATGGTCTCCAAACTGAAATTGCAAGTTTTGCGATCCCTCTCGGTACGGCGCTTAAACGTGATGGATCCGCCATCTTTCAGAGCTTTACGGCTCTCTTTATCGCCCAAATTTACAATGTGCCAATGACCACCCCATTAATTGTTGCCATTGCGATCGCGGCCTTCTTGATTTCCTACAGCACCCCTGGCATTCCTGGCTCTGGCATGATCACTATGACCACGGTGCTTGCCGCCGCTGGTTTACCCGTTGAAGGAGTTGCAATTGTTGCCGGAATTGATCGCTTCACCGATGGATTTAAGAGTGTGGTGAATTTAATGGGCAACACAGTCAGTGCGATCGTCTTGGGTGAATTAGAAAAGACACATTTGACTAATGCAGAAACTTCTCTAAAATCAGAAACATTTGTCAAGTTTTAGAGTCATTTATGACCATAAAAGCAGGTGCGGTTTTTACGACAAAAGTTTTCGGTAGACCAGAATTGTAATGTTTTTTGAGGTACAGATAACATTAGTTTATAGAGTTTCTCAGCATACTTGAAACCTACCAATCTTTCCCTTTAATTTCTCTCTACTTTGTTGGTTTATCTTTTGGGAAGTGTGCTAGCATCTAATCCTGTGAATTTTGCTTCCCATTGAACCCATCAAAGCGTCAGTGGAAAACTTTAAGTCCATTGTTTGGAAGCCTACAACTGGAGTATTCGAGAAAATTTAAATATGACCAACATGACGACAAGCCAGCAGGTTGTTCACCCGATGGTTAAGCTTCAGCGGCAAGTGCAAAAGCTAGTTGACTCGAAACTGCTTAAGCCATCTGATAGTTTGTGGAAAATTGCTCTACTCTATGGAGATGAATGGGCATTTTGGAAACAAGAATTACTTGACTTTGACTTCACCATGCAAGATCCTGTAAGCGATTTGCTTGCGGTCGAGTCTTGGGAAGAAGAAGAGTAGGAAGGTTTGCTATAGGCTAGAATATCAGCAATTCTCATTTTGAAACATTTGTACTGTAGCCAGAGTGTCTAAAGACTTGTGCACTCAATGTTATAAACGGCAGAATGCGGGTTTCAGCCATTCATAAACGTTAAAACCGGACGTTTTTATGAGAATCATTCTCA
>DVDV01000367.1 GCA_015296075.1 Leptolyngbyaceae cyanobacterium M33_DOE_097
ACAGGTCTTCGGGATTCTCATAGCCTTTCAGCAATTCATCAAGGAGCTCAGGTCGAAAAGTCATAGTATGAGTGTCTTAGGTTTAGTAGTTCATTAGATCTCAATTTCTGACCTTTGACACACTTTAATTTACAATCCCTCCCCAACTTTTTCGATTGCCAATTTTTCTAGCTGGTAGATTGACCAACGTCCTCACTTGCCTTCGACTCAACCTGAGAAAAATATGGCTACTATCAGAAAAGTAAGACTTTTGTGCAGTCGCATCTTAACTCAAGCTATACCCTTTTTAATCGTTATTTGCGTTTCTTTCGCTTAAATATTGAAAGCACGTTACTCATTAGGGTGCAGCGACCCTAGAACTTTTGGCATTCATGACAACTAATTTCGAAGCAACACTCTCACCCTCGTTTACCAAACCACCTCGCCTCGTTTTTGCATCAGATGAGAATGGTCAATCCCATGCAGTTCATGCCTTTTCTCCTAATCGAGCGACCCTCGGTGGTACTGCCTATTTTATTGTAAGCGACGCTAATATCCTGGTTGATTGTCCGGCTTGGGATGCAACAACTCACGACTTTTTAGCCGCTCAAGGGGGCGTGGACTGGTTATTTTTAACGCAACGGGGGGCGATCGCTCAGGCAAAAGCAATTCAAAAGCGATTTGACTGTAAGGTTGCCATCCAAGAACAAGAAGCTTACTTGTTACCTGGCTTGCCGCTAGTCACCTTTAGAGAAAAACTGCAACTCAGCGAAACAGTCCACGCTCTGTGGACACCGGGTTTCTCACCCGGTTCAGCCTGTCTCTACTGCAAAAATTTTGGTGGTGTTTTGTTTTCAGGCCGACATTTATTGCCAACACCAAACACTCCGGTTGCTTTGGTGAAAACAGCCAAAACTTTTCACTGGTTACGCCAAAAACGTAGCTTAGACCAATTAATCGCAGAGTTTAACCCTGAAAACTTACAGTTTCTTTGCCCAGGCGGTAACATCGGCTTCCTGCGTGGGCAACCTTATGTTGGGCAAGCTTACTCCCAGTTATTGACAGCAAGGATGGCTGCCGCTACCGAGTAGGCGATCGCGGCATTAGCCTACTCTTATTCGTCGCTTCAAAGCTGCCATCCCAAAAAAAATGTAAAGAAAAACACACTCAGGTTCATACACCTTTACATTGAATTGAAGACATTGGCTGGTATTTATACCTACTGGTGTTTTGATTAGATGACCTCTATTGGTAAAGCTTTGCTTGCCAGAGTGGTCATTGGGCTTTTCTTCTGTAGAAGAAGCTGATCAATGCCTGTCTAGCAAGTGTTTGGCTTGCTGCACTCCCTCGCTAGTTGGGGGGGAGTTTTTGGGCGGCATGGAGACTCTCCAGACGTTGCCCATAGGCCCAGGTAGATTCCCTTTCTTTTTCAGCAGGTGCGATGGAAAAAGTCACAACTGAGGATTTATTGCGTTACTACGCTGAAGGGCGACGCAATTTTGAGAATGTTGACATTAGCGATGCTTATTTATTTGAGGCAAACCTTACAAAAATCAACCTTTCTGGTAGTAACCTGACGAGAACCCATCTTCCCTACGCCAACTTGAGCCAGGGGACGCTAAAGATGGCTGATCTGTCAGCGGCTGAGCTGGGTGATGTGCAACTTTATCAAGTCAACTTAGAGGGTGCTTGCCTCAGAACAGCAAACCTCAGACGAGCTAATCTCCGCTTTGCAAATTTACAAGGAGCTGACCTGTCAGAAGCCAATTTGCAAAATGCCGACCTCTATGGAGCCAATCTCAAAAATGCCATTTTTAAGCGGGCCGATTTGAGCCGAAGTAATTTGCAAAACGCAGATTTAACTGGGGCTAATTTGTCAGGTGCTAACCTGTTTCGAGCGCAACAGGCCAACCTCACGGCAACTCAGACAGATTCATCAACAATCTATCCAGATGGGCATACGGGTAGTTAGTTCTAGCAGGCAACCTGCGCTGGGTCAGGTAGCGTTTGCCAGGGGCAGGCGCAACCATACAAACCGGGCGATCGGTTGCAGAGAAGCGACCTGAGCGCCGATAGTGGGTTGAGTAACTACTTCGTTTGGTAGAATCAAGTTTGTGACTTGGATCACACTGAAAACCGTTTCTTTTCGTTGGGAAGCTGAGATGCTACAGCAGCTACTCGAAGCCCACCAAATCCCAACTCGTCTGGTTGATTTAGGCGTTGCCCCCTACTTTGGCATGGCAAGTCCTACGGCTTTGCAGGTGCGCTTAGAAGACCAGCAAATCGCGCTTGACTTGCTGAGTCCGATTGGACGAGAAGAGGAGGAGGATAGTTAGTCAATTGAAAGGATGGTGTTGCGCCCCACCAGAAAAGCAAATTTTGGTTGTGCTGCTGGTTTTTTGCAGCTTTTGTCGGATGTAAACATGAGTCTTAATCTGCGATCTCCTATGATTAGGAACTTTTTTGCTGAACGGCACGCCTGCTATCGTTTGCCGCTTTTAAACCCGTTAATTTTTTCGCTCGCTATCTTAGGGTTAGTCAACAAAAAGTAAAAATCGAGTTGAGTAATCTCTGGTTTATTGATAGTGTTGGCTGTTACCTTCACAAAAACGATTGAGCCTTAAAGGAATTGAGTATCGATGTCACTATTTGACTGGTTTGCAAATCGTCGAAAAGAAACATCTCCCTTGAAAGAAGGGCAAGAACGCGAAATTGCTGATGGTTTGTGGTCAAAGTGTGACGCCTGTGGGGTGCTGACCTACGCCAAGGATCTGCGCACCAACAACATGGTTTGTTTGGAGTGTGGGCACCACATGCGCGTCTACAGTGACGATCGCATTCGCCAACTGCTTGATGCAAATAGTTGGATGCCGATGGATGAGCAGCTTTATGCGGTTGATCCACTCGGCTTCCGCGATCGCAAAGCTTACAGCGATCGGCTGCGCGACATGCAAGGCAAGCTGCATTTTAAGGATGCAGTGCAAACCGGGATCGGTCGGGTTGATGGGTTGCCCGTTGCTTTGGGCGCGATGGACTTCCGATTTATGGGTGGGAGCATGGGGTCGGTTGTGGGTGAAAAGATTACTCGTTTGATTGAGCGAGCCACCCGTGAACGATTGCCCGTTGTGTTGGTTTGCGCTTCGGGTGGTGCCCGGATGCAAGAAGGGATGCTGAGCCTGATGCAGATGGCAAAAATTTCGGGCGCGTTAGAGCGTCACCGAGAGTCTCGTTTGCTCTACATTCCTGTTTTGACGCATCCGACAACGGGGGGGGTGACAGCTAGTTTTGCGATGTTGGGCGACATTATTCTGGCTGAGCCAAAGGCGACGATTGGGTTTGCTGGTCGTCGGGTGGTTGAGCAAACGTTACGTGAGAAGCTGCCTGATAACTTTCAATCGGCTGAGTATCTTTTGCAAAATGGCTTTGTGGATGCGATCGTGCCTCGTACGCAGTTAAAGGCAACGCTGGCTCAGTTAATCCGTCTACACCAACCTGTTACGACGGCACCCTCAATGCCCGTTCATCGAGCGGATGTCTCAGCGCCTAACTCGTTGCACCACGTTGTTGAGGGTTAACTCATAAGGTCGAGTCTAGGTTCGTTTGCGTTCTTTTTGCCCCTTCAAATCTTTCTGTTTGAGGGGGCTTTGAATTTTCTTTACTAGCTGGCTTGGAAACAACTTCTCTAGGAGAAAATTCTTTTTGGCTGGAGTTAAGCGGAGATTTGGGGGCGGCGGAGCCGCCAGATCGGGGGACTTCCCCCAGCGCCCCCGCTGTGTAGGGGACTCACTCCCTGTAAGGGCGTTTCGCGAAACGCCCCTACCCGCAAGGTGGTGTCGGTGGGTATTGAATGGTTAGCTAGCCAGATAGTGCAGGTAAAAAGTTTGACACTTCGATCGCTGACCGAAGGAACAGGTGAGGTGAGGCGGAGATTACAACCGCGATCGCCCGTTTAGGTTGCCTGAAGCAATTGGCATGGTGAATGGCTCGCACAAATTGGGTAAAGGTCAGCAATTCTCATTTTGAAACATTTGTACTGTAGCCAGAGTGTCTAAAGACTTGTGCACTCAATGTTATAAACGGCAGAATGCGGGTTTCAGCCATTCATAAACGTTAAAACCGGACGTTTTTATGAGAATCATTCTCA
>DVDV01000120.1 GCA_015296075.1 Leptolyngbyaceae cyanobacterium M33_DOE_097
GCACCAAGCACCTGACGCTCGATCACGTCATTCCCCGCTCGAAAGGCGGAACCCACACCTGGGACAACGTGGTGACGGCGTGCGAGAAGTGCAATTCCAGTAAGGGCGAGAGTCCTTCGGACAGGCTTCGCCAACGCCTCCTACATGAAATCGGAATGGTGCTGAGAACCAAACCCAAAGCACCAATGCACCCTGCGTTAGCGCAGCTTTCCGAAGGAATCGCCTTTGCCGAGCAGTTTTGGAAAGAACAGCACCCTGTTGACCTTTGACCTCAAGCCAGAAAGGAGGCATGACCAATGTTAAAGCTGAACTACACCGACGTTGGGCTGTATATGGAGCGGACCATGACCAACCCCGAATTGTTGATTGCCCAGCGAGTGCTTTTGGCGATGCGGTTAGGGCGTTCGGCTTTGCCGTCTCAAAAAGAATCGCTCCATGTTGAACCCGGTCGAGCCTCCTTTCTGCTACCTGCTGATATTCCCGAACTGAAAGTGCTGGAGATGGCGTTACAGCGGGAATATGGCTCAGCAGTCACCCTCATTGCTGTCGATGAGGAGTTTGTCGAAATCGGAATCAGCGGAAGCTGGATTGCCGAGGACAAGGACGCTCATGAAGGGATGTTCTTGGCGGTGATGAGCGATTCTCTTAGCCCCTTTGGGGCGGCTACGCCAACAAAGACACTTCGTGAACGCACCGAGTTCTTGATCTACAAACTGTGGCAGTTGAGCGAAGTCCGCATTTCTTCCCTAGCGTAACGGGGAAACCGATTATAGGAGGGCGATACAACCATTTCTTACCTAATCGCCCTCTTACTTAAGAAAAAAGTTGTAGTACGGGGTTGACAACTTGTAGCATGTTTGTAGTATAACTGCAGTATCAACACTACAACCTCTCACGAAGGCGCTGTAGTAAACCCTCCGAACCTTGAAAATTGCATAATTGCCACCTTTGGGGGTGTAGCTTAGTCTGGCTTAAAGCAATCGCCTGTCGAGCGAAAGATCGTGGGTACCGCTGCGCGGAAGCTAAGCTACAAATCCCATCATCCCCGCCTTATAGCATCGTGGACGACTAGAGAAGTCGCCGTGCCTCTCAAGCATGGAGAAGCGGGTGCAACTCCCGTCGATGCTCCCAATGAGGATGTAACTCAGATGGACAGAGTGCTTGCTTCCGAGACAAGTGGTCACAGGTACTGCTATCTCTTTCAGAGACGCTTCGCGAACGCGGAAGCAAGCTACGATCCCTGTCATCCTCGCTCGTGGGAATGGATTGGCATCACTTGCTCCGAAACCAACAAACGGACGGTTGCATGCGGGAAGGCAAAGCCTACAATCCCTACCACTCAGACCCTTCGGGTCGTAAAGCCCTTTGGGCATACAAGAAAGGCAGAGCGGATATGCAGCCGCCTTTTAAGCGGAATTATCCAGGTTCAACCCCTGGGCGACCCACCAAATTCAACCTTTGGTTGAGCAGGGAAAAAATGGGCGTTTGGCAGAACGGTGATGCACCTCCCTCTTAAGGAGACTGACGTAGGTTCAACTCCTACAACGCCCACCAAAGATGCCCCTGTGACGCAATTGGCAGACGTGTCCGACTTAAAACTGGAATCTTGCGAGTTTCTCCTATCGGAGACGCTTCGCGAACGAGTCTCGCCAGGGGTACTGCGGGGATAGAGCAAGAGCGGCTCGGCAGTCTCATAAGCTACGTCGGTGAGTGCAACTCTCACCCCCGCTTCCAAATGCAGGTGTGATGTAACGGGCAACATGAGGCTCTCGTACAGCCTTCATGCAGGTACCCTTCGGGAAGGCAAAGCCTACAACTCCTGTCGCCTGCTCCATGCAGACGTGGTGTAACTGGCAACACAGGGGCTTGGTACGCTCCCGATATGGGTTCAATCCCCATCGTCTGATCCAAATGTGCTGGTGTAGCTCAGTCGGCAGAGCACTCGCCTTGTAAGCGAAAGGTTGCAGGTTCAGCTCCTGTCGCCAGCCCCAGAATGCGATCGTGGTGCAGCGGCAAGCACCCCTGGCTTCCAATCAGGAGACACGAGTTCGAGTCTCGTCGGTCGCTTGAGCGTGCCGTAAGGCAATCGCTCCAAATGCGAATGTGATGTAGTGGCAAGCATCTGAGTCTGCCAGTCTCAGCGCACGGGTTCGAATCCCGTCATTCGCTCTTATAGTCCTGTAGCTCAACGGTAGAGCAAGCGCCTTACAAGCGAGAGGTTGTAGGTTCGATTCCTATCAGGACTACCAATTATGGGAGTGTCGCCTAATGGATAAGGCAACCGTCTTCTAAACGGTTCCATGCAGGTTCAAATCCTGCCATTCCTGCCTTGGGGTCGTAGCTCAATGGCGGAGCAAGTTCCTTGCAAGAACGAGGTTATCGGTTCAAGTCCGATCGACTCCACTGATGGTGCCTAAAGTCGAAATGGTCGAGACACCAGCCTGTGAAGCTGGGCATTAACGGGTTTCTCCATTCAGAGACGCTTCGAGAACGAGTCCCGTTAGGCACCCTTAAGATGATGAACAACTGAATAAATGGAATCAGGAATACGATCGCCTACGCAATCCGAGCAACAAACTGTACTGGACTCAGGTTGCAAAGGTGATCTAGTGCGCCTGTGAGTGTAAACAGTTGCGGATCATCCCGAAATCGAAACATACGGTATAGATAGTAATATCGCTGTAACTGGCCCCAGGGTAGGGAGGCTGCAACCAAGTGCCATGTGATGTCTAGAAGCTATACCCTGTAAGAGTTCTAGAAAAATATCCGTAATTTTGCCTCAACACCCCAAAAAATGACCATTTATGGGCAGGTTTCTCGACAAGGAAGGCTTGAAAAGCCCATTCTGCCGTCAATTTTGTCAGCAATTCAATTATCATTTACGGGTAAGTTTCAAGTTTCAAGCTTTTTTTGCTGCAATTCTTACGGGTTAAGTGGTATGCGATCGCGTGGCACTACGTTGCAGCTACGCTACCTTTTGGCCGAGAACGGTCAATGCACCAAAATTATAGGTTTGACGGAATCCGAATGCCTGCTAATTTCCAGGACAATCCATCTCGACGAAACACCAGCTCGACTTTGTTGGTGGTCTGACCGTTGCTGTTCGCCATGTTTGTGGGTGTTGATACCACAGTTAATACCACAAATGAATTGAATGATTCGTAGTTCATCTGGACATCGGACAAGGCTTTTTCTAGATCTGCTTGAGACAGTCCGGCTTGGCTAGTCGTTGATTTGCTCGATCGCATTATTTCTTCTAGTCCTTCTGGCGTGACGATCGTATCAATCATAAAATTGACGTACTGCCCTGCCAGCATCGCTAGACCTGGTGCTGCATAGGGGCTTTGGCTTTGCTTCCCTGCCTGTTGCAAAAGCTGCGCCTTAACCCAGGCTTTCAGACTACTTCTAACAGCAGAAAAATCAATACGCTCAGACAGCGATCGTGCATCTTTTCGGGACACGGCTTGCTGCATTTGATAAACGGTAAGATGCGGCGAGAAATAAAAGGCGATGCCAAAAACTCCAGCAATGCTTGTGATCAAAATTGCGAGATTGCGCTTATTACTAAGGAATCGTGTTTTAAGAGTGTGCATGAGATTTATCCAAAGCGATAGATAACTATCATTGACAGACTTGACTGGGCGATCGCCCTTCGTAAACTGGCTTCCAGAAAAAATCAACTATCATTTACGGGTAAGTTTCAAGTTTCAAGCTTTTTTTGCTGCAATCCTTGCGGGTCGAATGTTACAGAGATCGCGTGGCACTTCGTTACAGCTAGGCTACCTTTCGGCCAAAAAAGTAGCGCTATGTAGAAGCCCCTTATCAAAGCTAAGAACTAGCGACGGCGGTAGCCCAAAAAGAAGCCCCCAATCAATGAAGAAAGAGGGCTATGCCTTCGTGTTCATTCGCTTTCAGAATAACGTCGTCAAACTGGCGTATTTTGCAGTTTTGGGCAAAGCTCGAACGCTCCCTTTGGCTTAAATAGGTGTTCTAAGCTTGCTAAACTGCACAATTGCAATGATAAATGACCATTCAGGATGATTTGAGATTAGAGAGGCATCATCCTTCAGGTATTTGAACTGTCCTCAGAGGCATCACGTCTCTTGCGTAAAACAGCAACCCCCATACCGATAAGACCTGGAAGCAATGCAGGAGTTGGAATGACAGCTTTGCCGTAGTAAATTCCAGCCCAACTGTCTTCTTCGGCCGTACCAAGCATACTGGCGTTGAAAACAAGTTGTCCTTTGCGGAAACCATCTCGCTCAACACCAAGGGAGGAGATCAACAAACCAGTTGCTTGAGGGTCAAGGATGCCACCATCCATGCCAGTCTCGACAACCGTATGGATGGGTAAATCAGGAGAAAGCGAAGAGTAAAGTCCCTGTACTCCTGATGTCTTCAATGCTTTAAAGACCAGTCCACTGCCCTCAGTCGCGACAAAACTGGTCGATCGCCAACGGGCTAACTCTGCATCAGTGCCTTCTTCTCCTTCACCGACTCCTGGAGGACGGCCCGAAAAATTCCAGAAGACAAAGTCGGCATAATCTGAGCCAGTTTGGGCAACCAGCCGGGTTTCCAGCGTCTTAACATCAGTCAAGAAGATGCCCTGATTGACGGGAACTTCAGTGGTAAATCCTTCGGGATACTCCTGATTACAGAATTCGACCAAATCCTTATTTCCTTCGGTGGGGCAAGACAGTGTAATAGTTCGCGTCTCAGTTCCTAGAGCCCCCCAATAGGCGACATTTCTGCCATCAAACGATAAGGCTTCTCCCAGTCGGGTAATTGCTTTGTCGGTACCCGCTGGAGTGGAACCAAGGGCAACGACTGTATTGAGAATGGTGGGATCAGAGAGTAAAGCCTGATAGATACCCCCCTCAGTTGGATTTTCCTCATTGTCTACACCCAGAAAAACGGCTTGGCCTTTCGCTGCACTTGGTGGTGCCGTGGAACCAAACTTTGTGCCCAGTGTTGTTCCTGGGATCAAGGTGTTGCTGTCTGCAATAAGATTAACGATTGATTGCCCACCGTTTGCCAAAACGTTTCGGAAGTAAACACCTGTTTTCCCTGTCCCCGTTCCAGAATCTGTCCAATTCCCTTTGAAAGCAACAGTATTGCCATCGGTGGGAGAGGGCGCACCAGGAAATTGATCAAATTTTGTGCCCGCAGTTGCACCTGGAACTTGAAAGAAGGAGAAATCAGACAGGGAACCCAATTGAGTGGCCCCGGTGATGAGATCCCCCGCTGGATTTGTGGTGTAAACGCCCGTAGTCCCAACTTTTGTCACAGTCTCCCCTGTACTCGGGTCAATCACTTGCCACACTGGTTGGGATTGACCTCGGAAAGCGAGCATATCTGTTTCGCTGTCAATTCGGGGAAAGGATGGAAACTCATTAAACGTTGCCCCCGTATTGTTAGGGAATGGCACAGCGGTCGTGCGAGTTGCGAGGGTATTGATGGGCGAGCCGGGAATCCCCATATCCCGTGCAAAAATGCCACTGACAGGTTGCCCTGCCCCCCCTTGGCTCCGCGCTCGAAAGACAACCAGCCCACGTTCATTGATAGAAGGCTGATTATAACTGTTGAAAAAGTTATTAGTATTGGGGATTAAATCGCCGTTATTTACGACGGGAGTAAAGCTAAAAAAGGATGCCGCCTCTGCGGAGGGAGCAAGAATACCACAAATGGCAGTCGCTACAGCAACAGTGGTTGAATGAATTAATAAAAAAGTCGTTTTTCTTAACATGACAGATAAATTCCTCGCTCTAAAAGATGGTGGAGTGGTAGACACACCTTTTAGGCACAAACAGACTGTCTTTTCAATTGATTAAATGTAAAGACAAAAATATCTTCGGAATTAATCACCAAGAAGCAATGTGATCCTAAGGTTAGCTCACGAGAGAAAAATGGGCAATGCTTTAGACCGATTACTGCTAACTAACTTTAAATTTCTTGAAACCCCTGAAATAACGAGGTTTTAATGCCTTTTTAGAAATGACGATTCACTCCATTCCTTACAAGTTGCATGGCACAGCTTTCGCGATCGCCCCCTTGAAAAACGCCACTCTCAGCGTAGTTATCACCTGCAAGGCTCAACACAATGATTTGCTGTTTTTCAGGGTCAATCAGCCAATACTCAGGGATGCCTCGCGCCTCATACTGTTTGCGCTTTGCCTGGTAATCTCTACGACGGTTCTCGTCTCCACCGCTAACGACTTCAGCAACAAGCTGCGGAGCTGGCATATCGACAGTAATGGTTGCTCTATTTTCTGTCAGCTCTAGATGCTCGGGTCGGATGACAACCAAGTCAGGGTAACGGGTTTGCTCTCTGATCTGGCTGAATACGGGCACTTCAATTTCAAAGGCATGACAGTAAATCAGCTCAAAGGGGACACCTGAAGCCTCAAGGCATTTGCTCAGGTAGCGAGCAATTAGCAAATTAACTCTTGATTCTGGTGACACCGCAACCAACTCACCGTCAACATAAACGTGCGGCCCTTCTGGTAAGTCTTCAGGGTTCACCAGAAGGTATTCTTCAAAATTCTTAAATCGCAGTCTTGCCTGAACCATTGTGATCGCCTCTTACTTCTTTGGCTTTGCAGAGTCCGGAATTTTGCCCTGATCTTCAGCCTCGTCTAAAACTTTCTGAAGCAAATATGCCGCGAGGTTCACGACTGGACGGGCTTCTGCGTCAGCCTATGATTTTCTAGTTTGGCGTATACCCCATCAGACAGAGTGGCGTGGATTCGCTTGCTCACGGCATCATCTTGTATCGAGTAGTTGCTTTGATGATACATGGTTGTGCCCACGAGATGCGCAACCAGTGCATTAGGAAGACTCAGAAGGCTTGTGTGGTGGGCAATTGAGAAAATCAATCAATCTTGGCGAAATACCAAAAAGCTGAACTGAAATCTGTACACTCTTGGATGGGATTGCATTGCGTTTCAACCGTTCTGCCCAAGCCAATCGTCGATGAGCGCGTTGGCTGCGAGTCAAGTAAGAAGAGACTGGCTCGATCGGTTGAATCCCCGAATCGTTCTGTTCAATTCGAGCTTGGTGTCGCCTCAGATGCTGTCGAATCTCTCGACGCAGTCGAGTGGCTGGAATATCGGTCCAGATTAGCGCTTGAGTGCCTTGCACGATTTGCCTTGGAGCTTGAGCAATGACGGTAATCTCAGGTTCTAATGCCACCGTTGGAATCGGAGGAAGCTTCGTTCGCATCACCGAAATTCGCCGACCATTCGTGCCTTTGGAATCATCGGACAAACAATGGTGCTTGACGGGACAACTCGCACATTTGCGGGGAGTGACGCTGAAGAGCATTTGCATATCGCCGCGACGAGTATAGCGGATTTCACGTCGTCCCATACGATGACCTGCCGGGCATTCTACAAATTCATCGTCAATGATCTTAAAGTCTTGACCTGAATACTTGTGACGACTTTTCCCCCAACCCTCTGAAACGGTCATTGCCCCATATTGAGGGACCGCACGTTCACTTTGTTTGGGAGCGGGTAATGCGGGTTGAGGTTCTTCCGGTTGAGGAGTCGCGATCTCACGAGCCATCTCAGTTAAAGCAGGCGACCATTCTGTTTGACGCGCACACAGTTCCGGCGACTGTGCGGCTCCAGCGCGAATGCGCCAGTTCCACACCCATTGATTGAGAATCTGCCAAAAGCTTTGTCCCTGAGCGTGCCAACTACACCAACGGTCGCCATCTTGCTCAGCATCTTCTTCGGATAGGATTTGCTCAAATCCACCCCGACCACAATAGAGATTCAGCACATCCGTTGCGGTGAATTGCTCAACAGGAAGTGAGGTGAGAAATAGCTCATGAATGTACTTGCCCTTGCATTTGCCCACGGCCCGTTTGCGTTTATCGAATCGCTCCATTCGCACAATCACTAAGCGCATCGGTTCATGGTAGCCGCGTCGAGTCGAATCGAGGCAAGGGATGTCAAACAGTTCGCGGGCATGGGGACTATCAGGATAGGTAATCGTAGCATGAGGAGCTTGCTTCAGTGCTGCCACAACGATGGGGTCAGTCAGCAAATGATAGTCTCGACAGCGAATCGCATCACTGATCTTGGCTTGTTGCAGTGGACTCACATAGCTTGCACTGCCATAGAGTCCATCCAGTCGAACAATCCCTTGCTCGATGGTGAATCCTTGAGTTTGAAGATAGCGTTGCACTAACCCACAAGCACGAGCGAGGTCTGGCTTCGGGGTCCCATTTCCAGGGGCGGCAAAGGTGCCTAACCATTCATGAGTATGGGCACAAGCAATCGTACTGCGGGTGCGAACCTGATCTCCCCGTTTGCGTCCACCATACCCTGGAGCACAAGCATTTTCACTCCGCCGCTTGAGTTGTGGATGCGTGGGTGCCGTCACTAAAGCCCGATGTCGAGTGGCTTTGACCGTACCATCGACATCAAAGACCACCCATCGCTTTCCAGTCCGGTCACTCAATCCCATTGCCGGATTCATCTGAATCGGATGGTCCAGTAAATCCATCTCAAATAAGCCTCGCAGTTGTTCAACAGCAGACTCATCGACATCGGCTAGAAAACGGCTCAAGGTTGCTGCTACGGGACACTTCTCTCGTTTCCACACCGACCTGAGCACGTGTTTAACGCTCTCTAGCTGCTCGAAAAATAACTTCAAGGTCTCGGCTCCACTCACTGCTCCACTCACTGCATAAGCAAGCAGTAAAAGCACGAAATCACAAACCTCATACTGTCCCATCCGTCCGCGACTGACTCGAACCTGCTGCTGTAACTGTTTGAGCAATCCACTCTGATTCCAATACTGTCCTACCAAAAGCGCTTCTGCCAACCAATTTGGAATCGCAAGATTGGATTGTTCTGTCGTGGTGACTTCTAACAAACCTGCTACAGTGAAGCTAACATTGTTTTCTGACATCGGGAACTGCCTCCATGCAGTACGACTCGATGTCTTTTTCTAGCGGATTTTGCGAGCTTTAGAATCCTCTCTGTGTCTTGTTTTTAACATTTACTCTTGCACTGGTTGCGCATCTCGTGGGCATACCCCCTCTAAGTAAACATTCCAGCACATCCCACCCAACCTCATTGCACATCCCGTGGGATCACTGTACATCACTGTTAGGACAGGCGAGAGTAATGTGACTGAGCAAAAAACTTGCGCAATTAGCAAATCAGCTACACACTTTCTATACCTTTGAAACTGCTATTATTTAAGTCTTTTCAGATTTGAAACAGATCAAGCCAAGAAACATTAACATCCTACGCTTTGGACCCGAAACGATTACCTAGCAAAAGATCGGGGATTTATGCCATTCATTTGCTAATTCCGCCAAATCATTTGCTCATTCACACTGGCTTTGCTTGTAGTAAGCATGGTGAATATAGCCCAAGCCACCAATGCTAGAACCATCTGCTACAATCTTCCCGGCAGGAAACCCCACAAGATTTGATTTCTCTGCCTGTGTTGCAGGGGCGTATCGACATTCTACCCCTGGAGTCTTAGAAAAGCCAAATTCTGCAATTACTGTTCTATCATCAGGTGAAGTTCATCGAAAAGATCTTTGGAATCTGTGTTTAATCGGATCCCTATGCTCCCCTCTATCTATCTATAACAAATATTTGCGACACAACTTTAATTCTTGCTACAAAACTATTGACCTTATACCTAGGTATAAGATGTAGGATTAGGGCATGAGATCGTAACGGAGCCAGAATAATGTTTCAGGTTGGTGAAGTTTCGCGTCGATTAGGACTCAATCCCCAAACCCTCTATTTCTATGAGCGGATCGGATTGATGCCAAGTCCAAAGCGAACCGCAGCAGGCTACCGCCTTTATGAACAGCCCGATCTGGATCGGTTATCTTTCATTACCCAAGCTAAAGCTCTAGGACTGAGTCTGGATGACATCAAAGACTTGTTGATATTGCAGGATGGGCAACAGCTTTCCTGCCAGGATGTGTACGATCGCCTGCTCAAGAAAGTGCAGCACATTGACGACATGATCCATCAGCTGCAAACCCTGAAAGCCCAACTCAATCCCCTACTGAATCAATGTCAGCGGAGTTTGGCACAAACCTCAACCGGGCAACAGTGCGTGGTGTTTCAACAACACCCATTGGTAACTTCAACAGAGCCGTTACACAGCCTATCGCTTCATAATCGGGAGGAATTAAACCATGACCCTCAAGGTTGAAATTTTAGGAACTGGTTGCAAAAAATGTCAGCAGTTAGAGGCGAATGCTAAAGCAGCGATCGCCCATCGCCATTTAGACGCTGACATTGCCCATATCACCGACACAATGGAAATCGTTAAGCGCGGCGTGATGAAAACGCCCGCCCTAGTCGTTGACGGCAAAGTGCTGAGCCAGGGCAAAGTGCTAGAAGCGCAGGAGATTGAGCCGCTTTTACTGGCTTAGCGATCGCCAGCCTCAAACAGATTAACGTTTGATCTTCATTGACTCTATGACTCCCCGATCGGTCGGATAGGAGGGGCATTTATGCATTTTTGGAAATCGGAATGGAAACCCCTGGTATGGATTGTGGTGGGTTTCCTCTTATGCTTTTATCTGCCTGTGGAACTGATTCAAAATTCAGAACGGCTGAGAAATGCCTTTTTTGAATCGCTGTATTTAGTCCGCTGGTACGCTCAAGAACACGTGTTGCTGTGCTTGATTCCCGCCTTCTTTATTGCGGGTGCGATCGCTGTGTTCATTTCCCAGGATGCGGTGATGAAATATCTGGGAGCCAAGGCGAACAAGGTTTTGGCCTATGGTGTGGCTTCCGTCTCCGGTACCATTCTCGCGGTCTGTTCTTGTACGGTTCTACCACTGTTTGCCGGGATCTATCGCATGGGTGCAGGGTTAGGCCCTGCCACTGCCTTTCTTTATTCCGGTCCTGCTATTAACGTGCTGGCAATTATCATGACGGCACGAATTCTGGGCTTGTCGTTGGGCATTGCCAGAGCCGTGGGGGCGATCGCCTTCAGTGTGATCATTGGGTTGCTGATGGCGTTTATTTTCCGGAAAGAAGAACTGGAAAAAATTGAAGCACAGGCTGGTTTTCCGGAACCCGAAGTGACCCGTCCGTTGTGGCAAAATGTCCTCTTTTTTGCCGTCATGGTAGGGATTCTGGTCTTTGCGAACTGGGCAAGACCCGCCGACATGGTTGGCACTTGGGCATCGATTTATGCGGCGAAATGGTGGATTACGGGCGTGTTAGCGATCGCCCTCTCAGCTATGCTCATTGCCTGGTTTGAACTGAATGCAGGCAAGGTGATTCTCATCGCTGTGGTCACTGCCGTTCTGTCGTTTCAGTTTTCCGAGCAGCCCATGGTTGCCTTTGGGGCTGGAGTGATCGGGCTATCCTGGCTGACGAGTACAAATAAGGATGAAGCAGGGGAATGGTTCGAGTCGTCCTGGGATTTTGCTAAACAAATTTTGCCCCTGTTGCTGCTGGGGGTCATTGTGGCGGGTGCTTTGCTCGGTCGCCCAGGCTATGAAGGATTAATTCCCTCGTAACCGTTCAGGGGGTGCAGTCTTGAATCGGTAGCAAAGAGGGTGCTGGTAGACCTTGGCGAGAGGCACGACACGCTTGCACTAAATACTCCAACACCGAGCGATTTTGGGCACGCAAAGAAGTGGTTACCGTCAGCA
>DVDV01000200.1 GCA_015296075.1 Leptolyngbyaceae cyanobacterium M33_DOE_097
ATGAGAATAATTCTCACAAAAATATTCATTTTGAACAGCTATCAATGGCTGGAATACCCATTCTGCCGTTCATAAAATTGAGCGCACAAGCCTTTAGAGGCTCTGACTTCAGTACAAATGTTTCAAAATGAGAATTGCTGTTACCTGGGGGGAAACTTCCAATTTTGTTTCGGACAGCGAGAAAAAGAATCCATTTTGTAACAGTCGAAAGTAGAGGGTGAGAAGGGCAGTAACGGGAGAGGTGCAGAGGTCTGGAGGCGAGAGTTGGTTTCTCTGTTTGGATACTTGCTTCGACAGCGATTGAGCCAGGTGGATGGCACTTAACGGGCAACTTTGCTGACCACCCAAAGCACTAGACTCAGGCTCAGACTGATCAGCAGCATGGTTGTGATCGGCATATAGAAGCTAAAGCCAGGGCGCTCAACTTTAATATCGCCGGGGAGATTGCCGAGCCAGCCTAATTGATCGCCAAACGCCCACAACACCGCCCCAATGAGAACTAACAGGCCACCGATCGCCAGGATGAATTTACCAATACTTTCCATGCCCAATCACTCCTACTGTGATGAAGGATGCACACCTCCTCCTTAAGCTGAGCCTGTTAGTTAAGCCATTTGATCTGGCTAAGGGCGGATTTATTCAGGGCGATCGCGAGATTCTTTTATGGTGTCCACGGCATCAGTCAGCTTTCCTTTCAATTCAGTTGCCTTATTTTGCAGTGTGTCAGTCACTTTAGATAGCCCTTCTTTGGCCTGCTGCGAGGCACTTTGAGTCGTGTCTTGCACTTGAGCGGCTGCATCTCCTAAGCGATCCTTTACCTGCTCAGTAAGACTTTTGGCCTGCTCTGACACCACTTGGGCTTTTGCCTGCACAGAAGTTGCGGTATCAACCACCTTTTCTTTTGCTTGCTCAGTGATGCTGCGGCCACCCTGCACTGCGCTGGTCAGATCTTCTTTTGTGCGGCGGTAATCATCGCGAACAAATTCTTTCACTTGACCCAACTTTTGACTCAAGCCTCCGGCAAATTGCTCGGCTGTTTCGGCGGCATCAGCAGTAACCATCATTCGCTTGCTGCCGACGGTCAAGATTGCCCTCACAGGCAAGCTATAGATGCCATCTGTGATCCCGCGCCAGCCACTTGAGCTAAACAAGTAATCAGTCACTTCGCCTGTTTCCAGGTCGATCACAAAATCCTTGATAACCCCTGCTTGATTGCCTGCATCCGTCCACAGTTCATAACCGATCGCATTATCAATCGCCGTATCCGGCTTTTCAGGCGCAATCTCGTCGGTCACGCTGATAACAACACTTTCGCCACCAATTGCTGCGATTTGGTGCCATAAAAAAGCGTGTTTTTCTCTACCCAAAATCCCTGATTTGCAGGTCATCCCAATAATTCTGTGGGTGTCAGGCTTCAACCAAAGGTGATCAATACGCCCCAACTCTTCGGCATTGACCCGATTGAGCACTGGCTTACCCAGGAGATCGCTTTGCTTAATAAGGTTGGCAGAGGACATCGCATCACCTCAACTTAAGTTCTTGATAGAGGAATTGTAGTCCTTCTATCCAAAAGCAAGGTGTATTCGAGCGCAAGAGATCGCTTTACTAAGACGCAAAGAGGTGTCAAGCCACCCTAATTAAGCAAAACAAACTGCAAGATAGTTGAATTAACGCAGCCAAATGTAATGAGAGGCTGATTAAGCTGGGTTCACCCGCATCAATACTTGCCCATACTCAACTGGCTGAGCATTTTGCACCAGCACCTCAACAATCTCGCCTGATACCTCTGACTCCAACTCGTTCATCAGTTTCATCGCTTCAATGATGCAAACGGTTTGCCCAACTTGAACGCGATCGCCCACATCAATAAAAGGCGGTTCATCGGGGGCAGGAGAGCGGTAAAAAGTGCCCACCATGGGAGACGTGATCTCAACCAAACGGCGATCGGCTTTGGCCGAAGTGGGCGGCGTAGTCGGCTCAGCCATTGCCACCTCAACAGGCGCAACAACCGGAAAATTTGCAATAGGAGCTGCGATCGCGGGGTTCGTCACCGCTGCACCTGAAACAACCCCACGTCGCACGGTTAGCTCAAAATCACCTTGCTTTAAGACAAGCTCGGCAATGTCTGTCTTGTTCAGGGCTGCTATTAGCTCACGAATTTCGTCTAAGTCCAGTGACACAGTTCTTACAAAATGATGGGTGATCAAAAAGTTATCAACAGGGAGGCCGCACGCGCTTACTCTCGGCCCAGGTAGCTGTCATTGCGGGTGTCAATTTTAATTTTTTCGCCAATTGAGATAAACAGAGGCACCATCACTTGCGCACCAGTTTCAACGATCGCAGGCTTTGTCCCGCCTGTTGCCGTGTCGCCCTTCACACCCGGATCAGTCTGAGTCACCTCTAAGACGACCGAGTTTGGCAGTTCTACTTCCATGACTTGCTCGCCCCAGCGCACAACACTGGCTTCCATCCCTTCTTTGAGATACTTAACACGCTCACCAATTTGAGCAGCTGACAAACGGGCTTCTTCGTAGGTTTCCATATCCATAAAGACGTAATCATCGCCTTCTTTATAGGTATGTTGCATGACGCTCTTCTCCAGGTTTGCCTGGGGAACCGTCTCACCCGCTCGAAAGGTTCGTTCAACTACGTTGCCTGTTTGCACATTCTTGAGCTTTGTCCGCACAAAGGCAGATCCTTTACCTGGCTTGACGTGTAAAAATTCCACTACTTTCCACACACCACCATCTAGCTCGATGCTTACGCCCGGTCGAAAATCATTACTGGAAATCATGAAGTATCTCGTTGGAAAAATTCTCAACGCCTCATTTTACCCTTCTCGGTGCGTTCTAGCTTGAATGTGTATCAGGAATTCAGAGATCCAACGAATTTAGTCGCCAAACAAGCCCCTAGCAGCAGATACAGCCCCAGCACAGGGATGCAACCAAGTACCCCCACTCCAGCCTTTGACGGACTACTTCACATAACTCAGTATTTCTACAGAGGCTTTCTGCTGGCCCTTGCCAGGGAAAGAGTAAATCCGTAGCCTGCCTATGGCAAGATAAAGAGTTGGGACTGCACGTTCTTTGACAAGCACTCCTTGATCGAGCGGCGAGTTTGCAATCCATCACCACTTCTAAATACGTTATGAGAATGCATTATTTTCATCCAATTAAACACTGGGTCAAAACAGGCATGACCCTGATCTTGCTACTCACCCTCTCAGTGGGTCTTTGTGGTGCAGTCAAGCGCCCTAGCAGCTTACCTGCTGGCAATGCAATCACCGATGGTAAGGCCTTGTTACGCTACGCCCTACCGATTGATAACAAGCCAGTGCGAGAGCTACAAAAAAGCCTAGAAGATATTTCAGAACAGTTGCGTGCGGCTCGTCGTTGGGGTGCGATCGCCAGCGACATTAGTAAAGCAAATCGTATTTTGACCAACCCCGCTGCCTTATTAGCGAGCGTCGCACCTGATCAGCAAGCTCATGCTGAAGAAACGATTAACGGGATCAAAGCAGGTCTAGTTGATCTGCAAGCCGTGGTTGATGCTAAAGACAAAGAAAGCACTTATCGCTTACGCGCTCAGTTGCTGGATTTAGTCAGCAGCCTCGAAGAAGACATGGTGCAGGACTTCCCGTTTGAGGTGCCCGCCGAATATAGCAACTTACCCCAACTCAAAGGGCGAGCCGCGATCGAATTTAAGACTGACAAAGGCAACATCACCGCTGTTGTAGATGGATACAGCGCCCCTGTCACTGCTGGCAATTTTGTCGATTTAGTCCAGCGGGGCTTCTACAACGGATTGTCGTTTACTCGTGCTGAAGACAACTACGTCTTGCAAATCGGGGATCCCCCAGGCGAAGAAGTTGGCTTTATTGACCCCAAAACCAAGCAATACCGAGCTATTCCGCTAGAGGTGCTGGTCGAGGGTGATACTGAGCCGACCTATGGCATCACCTTAGAAGATGCCGGCCGTTATAAAGAACTGCCCGTTCTCCCTTTCTCTGCGTTTGGCGCAATGGCAATGGCCCGTCCCGGTGAGGATCCAAACGGTGGCTCTTCTCAGTTCTTCTTCTTCTTGTTTGAGCCTGAGTTGACCCCGGCTGGCTTGAACTTGCTGGATGGCCGCTATTCGGTCTTTGGCTACGTCACAGAAGGCAAAGATGTCTTAGAACAACTGAAAGCAGGCGACACAATCAAGTCAGCTCGCGTTATTCAAGGTTTAGATAACCTGGTGCAGCCAAAAGGTTAAGCCATTTTATTTCAGTCGATACCGTTGTTATGCAGCTTCGGCAATAGTCTTCGGCATGGCTACGCTAACGTCCATCCCCAAAAGTATCGAAGTTATTTAATTTCCATTCCTATAAATGTTTAGGGAATGTCTAGCGTTAGTTTTCGTCGAAGCTGCATTTCAAGGTTAGTCATGGAGAATAAGTGATAGGTTTGTATCAGCTAAACCTGCTTTTAATAGCTTCAGTTATTGAAAGTAAACTGTATCTGCTGACAGCTGAACCTATCACTAACCTCTCATTATGATTACAGTGATCTTACTTTTCCTAATTGCTCTAAGTGGAGGTTATTGGTTTTACTTTTACCCAACTCAGAAAATTAGGAAAATCAAAGATTGTGCTGTTTTAGAGGTTGACGGAGCTGATACTCGCTATTCAGACTTGCCATTGGGCAAGCTAGGTGTATTTTATGAGGTTAATGAGAAGCGCAGGATTCGGGTTGTTTTTCCGAAACTGACAGAAGAAGGCGATGTTCAATACATTTACTCATGGCATGACCTTCAATCGATTCATATTCCAACCTCAGAGAAAAGTAACGCTCAAAGCAGAGTAAAGTTCAGAGCGGCACAAGAGCTATCTCCGCTGATCAAGGAGCATCTTAAGCTTGAATTAGAGATTACAAATCTAAGTGAACAGTGGCAAAAAATTAGAACTTTACTTAGTTTGGTAACTACATCAGACTTTTATTCAAACCAGCAGGAAATCTACGAAAACGCTTTGTCTCAGGTTGAGAATCTATTGAGTAAAGCAGAAGATTTACAAGCTGTGTATGTTCGTTTAATTAGAGAGTCATTAATTGGTAGTCAAATTGTAGGGTATGAACCACCCCTGCTACCCGATGCAACTTTAGGTATTGATAGCCAGTACAACGAGATTAGAGAAGAGTATCAAAGAATGAAAGACACAGCTAGCGCTTATGCTGAGTTGTTACGTACTCGACAAGTCTAACCTCTGTACATCTCCCATTGAGTCTGCAAAGGTCGGCTCAACGGTTGAGCATTTACAGATCCAACTTACTAATCACAGTTAAAGGAGCAAAATCTCCTTATTTTTTGTGGGTCAGCCGTGCTATGTCACCGTCTTTGCCCAGCACTCACCCAGCACGCTGGATTTTTTAGGCATTCAGGTTTACCTAAAAGCGCAAAACCTCTTAAGGGCAAGCTCTGTAATCTTGGGTCATGCATTCATGCAGCTTTGCCTACCAACCCCAAACAGATGAGAGGTTTTTATGCCCCAAAGCTTATCTAATCAAGTGCTCGAAGAAGTGCGATCGCTGCGTCAACAAAAACGTCGATTGGTTCGACGCAATGTTCTCTGGTTAGCGGGTTGTGTTGGTGCGATCGCCCTTTTACTACCATTTTGCTCAACGAGTCGGGAAGCTTCAACGACGACAACACCCAACCAAGTTGCGGCTAGCCCAAAGCCAAAGCCATCCGTCGCAGCCAAACCGAAACCAAGCTTACCTGTTCAACCCTTACCTGCAAATGGTAAAACCCAAAAGTTTTGGCAGGCTGGCTCTAGCAGTACTTTGGCTCCGCTCAGAATTGAAACCAAAGGACGTAACCATCACTTTGTGAAAGTTGTCAATTCCACCACAGAAAAACCCGTCCTAACTGTCTTTGTGCAAGCAGGCAAAACCGTTGATACAAAAGTTCCTTTAGGCACTTATAAGATTCGCTATGCTGCCGGGGCAAAATGGTATGGCCAACAACACTTGTTTGGTGATCAAACTTTTTTTGGAGAAGCTGATAAACAATTCCAGTTCAAAGTGAAAGGCAATCAAATTTCTGGTTTTCGATTGTCTTTATATCAACGTCCCGGTGGCAATTTGAGGACTAAATCGATCGCCCCCACAAATTTCTAAACTGAAAGATTAAGCGATCAACAACAGAATTACGATTTCAACTCGACCTCCTGAGAGCAAAGATCCAACAAGATTTTTGCTCTTTTTTCTGCTGCGTAAGCCGGAATTGCTGAAGCGATCGCGTTGTACTCAACTTGGGGGTAATTTATATCTGTTGAAGGATTGATCGACAATTTATAAACAGATGTAATAGAAACACAAAGACTTATTTCCAATCTAAAAATTTGTTTTCTAACATACCAAATGATTACCCATTAGCTTTGTGAAACTATTGCTTAAACCTTTTCTACCTTTGTCTTTAGAAGTAATATTTCTGTCGGAAACCAGGAACTAGATGTAAACAAAGCAATCTTTAGATGCAGTATCCTGAAAAGCGGACTTCTCTTGGTAAAAAGTAAAAAGTGATTCGTTAGAAAAGAAACCAGGAAGACCTTAGTGCCATCGTGTGTCTAACAAATGATTGGCAATTGTTGGCTTATGTTAGAGTGACCTGATGAGTTCTACCCAAACTTCTGATTTAATCCCCGTTCCATCTGGTCAATTAAACATTGCAGATGTGTCTAACGAATCACCCGAAGCGGTTGATTGTCCGGTTTGGTTTTCTCTTGTTGTACCAACTTACAACGAAGGGAAAAACGTTGAACATTTGGTAGCAGTACTCAGTCATCTCCTCAATGAGGCAGTAGGAGACGACTACGAGCTGATCATCGTGGATGATGACAGTCCCGATGGCACCTGGAAAGAGGCGCTTGCTCTGACAAATGCCTACCCCCGCTTGCGTGTGATGCGGCGTGAACACGAACGTGGCTTGTCAACGGCTGTCATTCGCGGTTGGCAGGTCGCTAGAGGTGAAGTTTTAGGGGTAATTGATGGCGATCTACAACACCCACCCGAAACCTTGGTACAACTGCTTAAAGCCATGCGAGATGGAGCTGATTTAGCCGTTGCCAGCCGCCATATTGAAGGAGGGGGGGTCAGCGATTGGAGCCTGATTCGTCGTTTTTTATCACGGGGTGCCCAATTGCTGGGGTTGGTGATTTGTCCCGCTGTTGTGGGACGCGTGACTGACCCGATGAGTGGTTATTTCATGGTGCGGCGCAGCGCGATCGCCAACATCTCTCTAGATCCATTGGGCTACAAGATTTTGCTTGAAGTGTTAGGCCGGGGTCGCATTGATCATGTGGCAGAGGTGGGGTACGTGTTTCAAAAGCGGCAAGAAGGCGAAAGTAAAGTGACCTGGCGACAATACATTGACTACATCGGGCATCTGGTCAAACTGCGATCGCGGGGACGCATCAGCCGATTCCGCGAGCAGTTTCCGTTTGCGCGTTTTTTTCGGTTTGGGGTAGTTGGGTTTAGCGGCGTCTTTGTTGATATTGCCGTCTTTTATTTGCTGCGCTTTCATTTGGGGCTTAACATCTTCCGCAGCACCGCCCTTTCAGCTGAAGTGGCTGTCATTAATAACTTCTTGTGGAATGACCTGTGGACGTTTGGTGATATTTCTCGCAAACAACCCGGTCAACGACAACGCCTGCTTCGCTTTCTCAAATTTAACTTCATCTGTTTGATGGGCATTGTGCTGCAAGGCTTAATTGTCAGCCTGGGGCATGACGTGTTTGGGATTAACGAGGTGATCTCAAAACTGCTTGCGATCGCCATCGTCACCCTCTGGAATTTTTGGGTCAATCTCAAACTCAGTTGGCGCGTCACTCAGGTGAAATAAA
Organism: Leptolyngbyaceae cyanobacterium M33_DOE_097; assembly: GCA_015296075.1. GTDB lineage: Bacteria > Cyanobacteriota > Cyanobacteriia > Leptolyngbyales > Leptolyngbyaceae > DSRU01. The sequence continues at coordinate 7,880 of DVDV01000200.1, forward strand.
GGGGATCGGCACGCTAAAGCCTCACCGTAACCCCATCTCTTTGAGCGCGTGCTTGAGCCGATTGGCCTCCGCAGGATTGGTCGTCTCATGCAGCGCGATCGCCTGATTAAACGCGGCGACGCTCTCACGCACCTGTCCGGCTCGTAGCAACGCGACCGCTAAATTCTGGTGAGCGTCGGCGTAGTTGGGGTTGAGCGCGATCGCTTGCTGGTAGTGGGAGATCGCGCCAGCCAAGTCACCTAGTTGCTTCAACGCCAGTCCCAGGTTGTAATGACCAATCGCAAACGTCGGTTCAATTTGCAGACTTTGCTCAAATAGCTTCTTGGCAGTGGTTGCATCATTTCCGGCGAGCCGCAAACTGCCCCAATTTGTGAGTACGCCTAACTTTAAGCGAGCCTGGATGGGTTGGCTCAAAGCCGCCTGATAATGGGGTTCTGCTTGAGCCAGTTGGCCCAATTGACGGTAGGTATCCCCCAGGTGATAGTGCAGCTCATAGCTCAACATCGGTGTCAAATCGGGATCAGCCAAACCTCTTTGCAATAGCGCGATCGCGGCATCTGTCTCGCCAGAGTCAGCATAGAGCGCGCCTAGTTTATTGCAGAGATAGGCATGATTGGGGTGAGTTGCTAAATACGTTTCCATAATGCGGCGTGCCCGTTCGAACTTTTGCCGTTGCACAATCGCCCCAGCCGTATAACCCGTATGCCGAATTGCCGGGTCGGGTAACTCCACCACGCGCCAGTCAGGCTCTCGTTTAAGCAAGTCGGCGATGCTATCGTCAATCAGCTCATGATACGGATAGGCAAAATACACATCCTCCCGGTTGCGAAACAAACGAGACAGCAATGAGTAAGGGGTTTGTGCAGCTCCTACTTCTTCACGCAGCAAGCTCACCGCTAAAAAATCAGTCACCTCAGTCATCTGCCGTAACGTCGGGATCACCTCTGGCACTAGGGTTTCATCCGCATCTAAAACCAGGATCCACTCGCTTTGGGCGTACCGCAGGGAAGCATTGCGTGCAGCCGCAAAGTCGTCACACCACTCAAACTCAAATACCTGCGCCCCTGAATCAGCAGCAATTTCGGCGGTGCGATCGCGAGATCCCGTATCGACCACAATCACCTCATCAACCGCTTCACGCGCACTTGCTAGACAGGCAGGCAAGTTCTCAGCCTCATCGCGCACAATCATGCACAAACTGATCGTCATAGGGCAGCCCTTTGGTAGTAGTGCATTGGGTGAGATGTCGCAAAGCCAGGAAAGAAAAAGTCTGATCAGCGGCGTGGTTCAGAAGCCGTCCGATTAAGGATAGAAACATCCTTAATTTTGAACATTCTCCCACACTCATCCTGCACGGCTACTACCGCCTGTAACATGCAGACCTCCCCGAGAAAAACATGATTCAAATCATCTTTTCTCAACATTTAGATATCTCTCAGGCCAACCAGCGCTCTTACCTTCTCGCAAGTGGAAAAATCTTGGTACTGTGTTCTTAATGCAGATACTTACAATATCCAAAAAAATTTGAGTCGCCCCTCTCTTTACTGCTAAAGCTATAGAAGCGCAGTGAAGTCCAAACAGGTCTGTTGAGAAAGCTTGTAATACTTGACCTGGGCGATCGCTTATATCGTTTGTTCTCTGCACACTCCTGGGAATTCTAAGCGTGTGTCGTCACCAAACCAAACATGACCTGTTGTCTCAATCCTGCTTGCGAACAGCCCCAAAACCCCGATGATGCTGAGTTTTGCCTGAGTTGTGGCACTCAACTGTTCCCGCTATTACGGAGTCGCTACCGAGTGCTGCGTCCGCTCGGGCAAGGTGGCTTTGGCAAAACCTATCTCGCGGTTGATGAAGACCGCCTGAGCAGTCGGTGTGTGATCAAACAGTTTTCACCCCAGGTAGAAGGCTCCAAAGCCCTTGACAAGGCAATTCGGCTATTTGACCAGGAGGCCGTGCGGCTGCATGAGTTGGGTGAGCATCCTCAGATTCCCGCTTTACTTGCGTATTTTGAGCAAGATAAGCGCCTCTACCTGGTGCAGCAATTTATTGAAGGGCCAACATTGCTGCAAGAAATGCAACACAGTGGCATGTTCAATGAGCAAAAAGTGCGGGCAGTGCTGGCCGGAGTTTTGCCAGTTCTCAAATATGTTCACGACCATCAGGTAATTCACCGCGACATTACGCCTTCCAACATCATTCGGCGTAAAACCGACAACAAGCTCGTTCTGCTTGATTTTGGGGTTGCCAAACTTTTGTCAGCCGAAACTGCGTCCCAACCGGGCACCAAAATTGGTACTGAAGGCTATGCCCCAATGGAGCAATTGCGGGGTGGCAAAGCCTATCCTGCTAGCGACCTCTACAGTTTGGGTGTCACGTGCCTGTATTTGATGACTCGCACCAAACCCGATGACCTTTACAATCCGCTAGAGGGCAAGTGGCTCTGGCGTGACAAGTTGAAAGAACATGGCATGGCAATGAGCGAAGGAATTGCCAACATCCTCGACAAGCTGCTGAAAGACTTAGTCAGCGAACGCTATCAGTCAGCCGACGCCGTCATGCGCGACCTTCGTATGGCGCTTTCTCAGCCAGTTGCCAACCTGCCGACCACCGCGATCGCGGGCAATCCAGTCAGCCGAGTGCCCCCCGCGTCGGCATCACTGACGAGCCGCCCCCCTACATCTCAGCCCCGCATGCCGATCTCAAACCCACCTGCATCGAAACCACAAATTTCGGGTTCACAACGACGCTGTTTGATGACCTTGACGGGCACTCGTTGGGTGTTGGCAACAGCGGTTAGTCCTGATGGACGGCTTTTAGCCAGCGCGGGGTTAGACAACAGCATTCGCCTCTGGAATTTTGCCACAGGCGAGTTGATGCAAACCTTAAGCGGACATGTCAAACCGATTAACTGTCTGGCTTTTAGCCCCGATGGGCAATTTCTCGCAAGCGGCAGTGATGATTACACTGTGCGAGTTTGGCAAGTGCCTGCCGTCAAGATGGTCAAGGTTTTGTCTGGGCATTCACGCGATGTCACCTCGGTTTGCTTTCATCCAGATGGGCGATCGCTCGTGAGTGGCAGTGAAGACCGCAGTGCCAGGTTATGGACGATTGATAATGGCGAAACGGTGCGCGTTTTTCCTGAGTTGGCTGGCATTGTGCGCAGTGTGGCAATCAGCCCAAATGGTCAGATCTTGGCCTGTGGCAAGCTCGACAACCAGATTAAGCTGTGGAATTTAGCAACTGGCGCAACATTGAAAGTATTTGGTAAAGGCCACTTCAATGCGGTCAATGCGGTTTTAATCACACCCGATGGCAAGAGCCTGATTAGCGGCAGCAAAGACAAAACCATCAAAGTCTGGAATTTGACCACTGGCGAAGTCGTCAATACCCTGGCTGGGCATACAGACTCCGTTAACGCGATCGCCCTGAGCAGTGACGGAAAACGGCTCGTGAGTGGCGGTAGCGACAAGACAGTGCGCCTTTGGAACATGAGTACCATGACTCTACTCAATACCTTTAGCGAACACTCAAACTCGGTTAACACCGTTTGCATCAGCCCCGACGGTTACCTGGCGGCAAGCGGTAGCTCTGATAACACCATCCGGATTTGGCAAATTTAAGCAGCCAATTTTAGCTCAATTGTTGCCTGCTCAGTCTGCACATTTTTCTGGATCACACCAAACTCTAATCACGCCATCGACCTGCTTAGATTTGTTAACACAGCAACTCAATCGAAGGAGCAAATCGCTGTGGCAACCTTCGCTTTTTTGACACCCCTACCGTTGTCTTAAATGAGTCGTGAAATGAGAGAGGTGTTGTGCCCAAGTTGGCCGAGAAAACCGCTTCATAAACCCAGATAGGATCGCTATCGCTCCTCAAAACTCAATGCACTACCAACAACCAATACCATCAGCAAAATCTTGCGAAAGGCGACTATCTTAAGAGTGATTTAGAATCCCTGCCAACAAGAGTTTGAAGCCTAAGTTTCACAAAGACCCTCAAGAAAAAGGTTTACACGAAAATTTGTGTCATTCTTCCCTTAAAATCAAGAACTTTGACAATTTTCTGGGTAGGCTAAACTCACAGCCATTTATTTTTTAGCCCCATGAACAATGCACAATATCCGTTTGGCATGGTTCACTACTTGTTTCGCAAAGCTGACTATACACGCTGGCATCGGCTAGAAAGCAAGCGACATATCCTGCGATCGCAGTTGGGTTTTGTTGACCACACTCCATCTCGACCCAAAGCCTGTAGCGGCTGTAGCAACTACCATGGTGTCGCTTATGGCACGACTTCTGAGACACGAACCATGCTAGTTTGCGGGTTGCATCCTTATGGCTGGCAAACAGAAGGAACTTGTCCTGATTGGATTCGCTAGATTGACTCAAGCGCATATAAAAGCCAAACGATAAGTCAGGAAAATCCAACTGTTTTTCCCAAGGCTTTCAGAAGAAATCAGAATCCAACGCTTAGCCACAGGGTGCAAAAGGCTTTCCTCTGTGAGAAATTCTGGTTTCTGGCTCCGCATTGGCATTCATCGCTCATCGTGATTCTTTTGTTTTCTGCGTGCTTTGCTGCACTTCTTCGGCTTGAGCGAAAGCCAAGCATCTATGATTAAAGAAATGTGAGTTTAATTCGTTAGTCCTGACCCATGCGTACCCCTAAGACTGGTGCTGAAATTCGGCAGACATTTCTCGACTTTTTTGCGGTAAGAGGTCACAAGATATTGCCCAGTGCATCGCTTGTGCCTGAAGACCCGACTGTACTGCTAACAATCGCGGGAATGTTGCCCTTCAAACCCATCTTTTTGGGGCAGCAAGTACCAGAAGTACCCCGTGCTACCACCTCCCAAAAGTGCATTCGCACCAACGACATCGAGAATGTGGGGCGTACTGCCCGACACCACACCTTCTTTGAGATGCTGGGCAACTTTAGCTTTGGTGACTATTTTAAGAACCAGGCGATCGCCTGGGCTTGGGAGCTGTCTACCCAAGTCTTTCAATTACCGCCTGAGCGTCTCGTCGTCAGCGTCTTTGAAGAAGATGATGAAGCCTTCGCGATCTGGCGTGATGAGGTCGGCGTCAACCCGGCTCGGATCAAACGCATGGGAGCCGACGATAACTTTTGGGTTTCGGGGCCAACCGGGCCTTGCGGGCCTTGCTCAGAGTTGTACTACGACTTCAAACCGGAACTCGGCGACGCCGACATCGACCTCGAAGACGACACCCGCTTCATCGAGTTTTACAACCTGGTCTTCATGCAATACAACCGGGATGCAGACGGCAATTTAACCCCGCTCAAGAATAAAAATATTGACACGGGCATGGGGTTAGAGCGGATGGCGCAAATTCTCCAGCAAAAACCCAACAACTACGAAACCGATCTGATCTTTCCGATTATCCAAACGGCAGCCGCGATCGCAGGAGTTGACTACGAGACAGCCGACGAGTCAACGAAAGTCGCACTCAAGATCATCGGCGACCATACGCGTGCGGTCGTTCACATGATCTCAGATGGCATTACCGTTTCTAATGAAGGACGGGGATATGTATTGCGTCGTCTGATTCGCCGCTTGATCCGTTATGGGCGGTTAATTGGCATCGAAAAGGAATTTACGCCCCAGGTGGCAGAAACCGCGATCGCCCTAGCAGAGTCGGCTTATCCACAAGTGCGGCAGATGGAGTTAACCATCAAAGTCGCCCTGCAACGCGAAGAGGTGCGCTTCCTCAAGACACTTGAGTTTGGCGAGAAAGAGTTAGCGGCCCTAATTGAGCAAATTGGCAAAGGCGGGCAAATTCCTGGGGAAAAGGCGTTTATCCTATACGACACCTACGGCTTTCCGCTAGAGTTGACCGAAGAAATTGCTGCTGAGCAAGGCGTCACTGTTGACCTGGCAGGCTTTGAAGCTGAAATGGAAGCCCAGCGTCGTCGGGCCCAATCGGCTCGCGAAACGATTGACCTGACAGCTCAAAGTACGTTGGCTCAACTCGCCACAGAAATCGAATCGACGGATTTTCTGGGCTATCAACAGCCTGTCACCTTATCCGAAGTGAAGGCTCTCGTAGTTGGTTCTGCCCCAGTCTCGTCAGCCGAAGCAGGCACAACCGTCCAGATCATCCTCGACCAAACGCCATTCTATGCAGAATCAGGTGGACAAGTCGGCGATCGCGGCTACCTCTCCGGCGATACCGTTCTCGTACGGATTGAGGATGTCCAAAAAGAGGCGAGCTTGTTTGTCCACTTCGGCCGTATCGAACGCGGTACGCTGCATGTTGGCGATATGGTTTCGGCTCAGATTGATGTGAGCTGTCGGCGACGGGCACAAGCGAACCACACAGCAACTCACCTGTTGCAGGCGGCCCTCAAGCAAGTGGTTGATGACAACATTGCGCAGGCTGGCTCACTTGTTGCCTTTGACCGTCTCCGCTTTGACTTTCACTGCCCCCGCGCTTTAACCTCTGACGAGATCCGCCAGATCGAAGAACGGGTCAATACTTGGATTGCTGAAGCGCATCCCGCTCACATATCCACCATGCCGATCGCAGATGCGAAAGCCAAAGGCGCGATCGCCATGTTTGGTGAGAAGTATGGGGCTGAAGTACGAGTCCTTGATGTACCTGGTGTGTCGATGGAGTTGTGTGGAGGCACTCATGTCAGCAACACCGCTGAAATTGGCCTGTTCAAAATTGTCTCAGAGACGGGGGTAGCGGCAGGCATCCGGCGGATTGAAGCCGTAGCAGGACCAGCCGTACTGGAATATCTCAACGTGCGTGACGAGATTGTGCGCGACTTGAGCGATCGCTTTAAAGCAAAGCCTGAAGAGATCCTAGACCGGATCACCACTCAACAAGAAGAGTTAAAAGCGACTCAAAAGCAACTCACCGCTTTAAAGAGCCAACTTGCCCTTGCTAAAGCCGATCAACTCTTGAGTCAAGCTGAAACCGTTGGTGAGTTTCAAGTGCTGGTCGCCCAACTCGAAGGGGTCGATGCAGACTCACTCAAAACCGCTGCTGAGCAACTCCAGCAGAAGCTGAAGCAGGGGGCTGTGGTGTTAGGTTCTGCCCCAGAACCCGATAAGGTCAGTCTGGTTGCAGCCTTTAGCCCAGCCGTTGTGCAAAAAGGCTTACAAGCTGGCAAATTTATCGGCGCGATCGCCAAAATTTGCGGCGGTGGTGGCGGTGGTCGGCCGAATCTGGCCCAAGCGGGCGGACGCGACCCTGGCAAACTGGCTGATGCCCTCGCTCAAGCGAAGCAAGAGCTGCATGACAATTTAGGCTAGAGACTGAGGCGGCAATTTCCTAATTTTGTAGCAATCATGGGGTTCGTGCGTGAAAACGGCTGACCCCATTGCTTCTATTTGTCCAGCTAAAAGTCCCAAAAACAGCATTCAGCAAGCAGAAACACGATCAAAGAGTGGATTGTCAAGTTCATGGCTCAGGGTAAAACTCAGCTTTTGAACTCATCAATCCACTCTTAAAGATGTTCTGCCACGCTGGGTAACGTTTTCTCTAACGTTCTCTAGCAAGCGGCTGTGGCATACAAGGCGTGTTCGATCGCCTCAAGTGCCTGATCAAAGTCATCATTCACAATTTGAATGTCAAACTCGCTGGCAGCATTTACCTCTTCTCGCGCCCGCAGCAAACGACGCGCGATCGCGGCATCACTATCTTGGCCTCGACCTCGAATCCGATGTTCTAATTCTTCTAAGCTGGGCGGCAGAATAAAGATGAGTGTGGCTCCAGGGTAAGTGTGCCGAATCTGACGGGCACCTTCTAGCTCAATCTCTAAGATGACCCAGTTATCTTGAGCAATCTGCTCTTCAACCGCCGCTCGTGGCGTGCCGTAATAGTTGCCAGCAAACTCTGCCCACTCAAGCAGCTCACCTTGAGCCACCATGCGCTCAAACTCACCGCGTGAGACAAAGAAGTAGTTGCGGCCATGCACCTCACCCGGACGCGGCGCGCGCGTTGTAACCGAGACCGAAAGATACAGTTCGGGATGGTGTTTCAGCAACGCTTGCAGCAAGGTGCCCTTACCAACGCCACTGGGGCCTGTTAAAACGATCAGTTTGCCTTTTGCCATGAGATTTATCGACAGCCAAATGAAGACGAGTAGTTAGGGTTAAGTCAATATAACAATCCTGTTTGAGTTGTGAGAGTTTTTCCGGAGAACAGCCTCCCACAACTCTGCCCCAATCTCTATAACTGGTTTAGGATTGCTATTGTTTCGGCGATCGCGGCAAAACTGGAAAAAATGCGGAACATTGCTTAGTCACTGAATAAACAACCCCCTTCTGCGAATCCGATCTGCAATCGTCAAAACGTCAATGCCAGTCAAGGCAGATACCCTGACAGCAATCGCACTAACTTGTTGCAAAGCGGCAAGAGCTGTGTTCGAGTCTACTTTTCCACTAGACATCGTTTTCTTTAACGCTCACCATAAACCGATTGGCAACAGTTTCCGGTTGAATCGCCGAAAGCACGACATGCCCTGAGTCCATAATAATAACAGCCCTCGTCCGTCTGCCGTAGGTTGCATCAATCAGATGTCCAGACTCCCGTGCGTCACTAATAATTCGTTTAATTGGGGCTGACTCTGGGCTAACAATCGCAATCACACGATTAGCTGTCACAATATTTCCAAAGCCAATATTGATTAATTTAATTTCCATAGAACACACGAAAAGGTAAAGATTGGGAGTGTTACCTCCGCCACATTTACTGGCAGAGTTTTTGCCGTCAGTGGTGATGGTATAAAACTTACAATTGACCGAAAAGCCGACGAATTCAAGCGAGAAAGTACGAACCCCGCCATAGGGATTGATAGTGCAACCCGTAGATCTAACGACACTTAACGCCATTTGTGCCGAGCTACGTAGTCAGTGGCTACCCGCAAGGCTCGAGCAAGTTTACCAACGCGATGCTTTCACTGTATGTCTGGCCTTACGCACGCTAGACCAGCGAGGTTGGTTAACAATTTCGTGGCATCCTCAAGCCGCTCGTCTTTGCATCGAGCCACCACCCCCGCGATCGCCCGACACATTCACCTTCAGCCAACAATTACGCCATCAAATTGGTAATCTCGCGCTTGTGGGAATTGATGCGATCGCCCCCTGGGAACGAGTTCTCGATCTGCAATTTGGCCAGCGTCCCGGCGATCCACCCATCTGGCACCTCTACGCCGAGATTCAAGGTAAATACAGCAACCTGATCCTGACTGATCGCGACAATCAGATTGTTACAGCCGCTCACCAAGTTAATCTACAACAGTCTAGTGTGCGTCCCATTCTGACGGGGCAACCCTACGAACCACCACCCCGGCTCACCACCCCGATTCCTTCCTTACAGGAGCCAAAAGAGCAGTGGCAAGAGCGAATCAGCTTGATTGATGCGCCGCTGAAAAAAAATCTGATGAAAACCTACCGGGGACTCAGCTCAGCTCTGGTCTTGGCAATGCTCAGGCAAGCTCAACTAGACCCTGAGCAGACAACATCGAGCCTCACCTCAGATGCGTGGGAGCGGTTGTATGACACCTGGCAAATCTGGCTCACTCAGCTTGAAAAAGAAACCTTTCACCCAGGTTTTACTCCAAGTGGTTACACCGTTTTAGGGTGGGAGGTGAGCGAACCAGCCGAAAGTGTTCAGACTGTTGTGAGACACTACTATCAGGAACAACTGAATCGGCAAGAGTTCAGCCAGTTACGGCATCAACTGCTGCAAAAAGTCAGCAACGTTCTGCAAAAACTCAAGATTAAGGCAGACGGCTTTACCAGTCGCCTCGCGCAGTCCGACCAGGCAGACACTTACCGCATGCAAGCCGACCTGCTGATGGCGCACCTTCACACGTGGCAAGTTGGTCAGCAAGTCATCAACCTACCGGACTTTGAGACGGGGGAACCGATCGAGATCGCCCTTGCCCCAACCAAAACCGCCGTGCAAAACGCTCAAACTCTTTACAAACAGCACCAAAAGCTGCGCCGGGCACGGGGTGCGATTGAGCCATTACTTGCAGAAGTCGTTGAAGAAACTCAATACTTACAGCAGGTTGAAGCCGCCTTACAGGAATTAAGCGAGTATCAGGATCCGGAAGACTTGCAAGCCTTAAAAGAAATTCGTGAAGAATTGGTGCAACAAAACTACCTCGAAGACCCCGCTTATCGAAGCCGCGAACAACGCGATCGCAGCGAAAGTCAACCCTACCGTTATGCATCTCCAAACGGACTTGAGGTCTGGGTTGGGCGTAATAATCGACAAAATGATCAACTCACGTTTCGTACGGCCAACGACTACGACATCTGGCTTCATACTCAAGAGATTCCCGGCAGTCATGTGCTTTTGCGCCTCCCCCCCGGGCAAACCCCTGACCACGAAGACCTGCAGTTTGCCGCTAACCTAGCCGCTTTTCACAGTCGTGCGCGTGACAGCGAACAAGTGCCTGTGGTTTACACCAAACCTAAAAATGTTTATAAACCCAAAGGGGCCAAACCGGGCATGACTATCTACAAACAAGAAACCGTGATCTGGGCGCAACCCGGCCATTTCAGGCAAAAGCCGCCCATTCATTTAGAATCTTTATCGAAAACATAGTAGAAGTTAAAGTCATAAAACCATGAAGTTTCGTGACAAAAGGAATGTGTATCTTGTTACAATATGACCGTAAGGGGGAAAACAAATAGTATGTACCCGCTGCAAGTTTGGGAACGCGCAGATGGGTTCCTCCAAATAGAGAGAACAACGTGGAAGACTATTAACGACCAGCTACGCTGGTCTTTTTTTATCTTTTTGTATAGTCGTACTATTAGCGTATCGAAAACGTTGCCAGCAAAGACTCTACTTTGGGCAGAAGTTTCCCTGATTGTTCCTGATCGGTCGTGAAAAATGCAGAGGAAAGAGTTGTATTTCTAAAATTTCCCGGTAGGATGGCATAGTTATTGAGAGGCTTGAGGTGAACGCGATCCCCGGCTATGACCAAAGAGCAGCAACCTAAGACAAAATCAACGAAACACTCGCAAGAGCCAACCAAAAAACCGCGACCCTTCAATCGCTCTGCGGTGCTGCGTCAACGTTCTCACCAAGCGACTCCAAACCAGGCTGCGGCTGAGACCAGCAAACCTCCAAAAAGCAGATTTCCTCAACAAGTCGCGATCGCAGATAGCAGTGAAGCTGTTGTGTTAAGCGACTCTATAGCCATTCCCCCTCGCTGGAAATGGCTACTCAATTGGTACTGGTGGGGTAGTGTTGCTGTCGTTGGCTGTGCTGGAGCCAGTGTAATTGCAGCCAAAGCATTATTAGGGGTCCCCGCTTTACCCAACTGTCCTGCTATTTTTTGGCCCCTTGCACCTGCATCTCTCCGCTTTGAGTGCGCCCGACTTGCTGCCAGTAAACGCACAGCCAAAAACCTGTTAGAGGCGATCGCCCTACTCGATTCTTTACCTAAAAACCACTCACTCCGCGAAGAAGCCGATCGCATGATTGAGGAGTGGGCAACTCAGGTACTCGACCAGACCGAAGAAATCTTTAACGAAGGGAATTTGAAGGAGGCGATCGCCTCTGCTCGCAAAATCCCTCCTCAGACGAGCGCCTACGAACTCGTAGAAGAGCGGGTAAAACGGTGGGAAAGTGTTTGGGCAGAAGCCGAAAAAATTCGCCAACAAGCGGCAGCTGATTTGCGTAAACGTCAATATCGACAGGCATTTGAACATGCTGTGCGGTTGCTTAACATTGACAACAAATACTGGCAAACAACTGGTTACGACAACCTGATCAAATCCATTGATGTGGCGCGAATCGACGGCAACAAACTGTACGAAGCTGAACGCATGGCTGATGCAGGTGGCAGCGATAATTTGCTCAAAGCCCTCAAAATTGCTCAATCGATTAAGCGCGATAGCCTCGTTTACGATGTGGCTCAGCGCATTATCCCAACGGTCGGACGCAAAATGCTGACGCAAGCGCAAAGACTGTTAAATCAACGCGATCTCCAGGGTGCCCTGTCCCTGCTAAGCAACGTGCCGAATGTAGCCAACCTTAAGGCCGAAGCTCAGGATCTCAGCATTCTTGCGAACGCACAGTACCAAGCATGGCAAGGAAATGTGGTCGATTTAGAAGGCGCGATCGCTGAAGCGCAGCAGATTGCGGGGAACCGTCCCCTGGCGAAGCAAGCTCAGCAATGGATCGCCCGTTGGCGACAAGAAATCTTTGCGATCGGGAAGTTGCAGCAAGCCAGAGATCTGGCACAGTCGGGCAACACTAACGATCTATCAGCCGCAATTAATCAGGCAAGTCTGGTGACGGCTTCTAATCCTCGCCGGGAAGAGGTTGAACGCCAGATTAAAGAATGGCGAAGCCAGATCCAGACGATTGAAGATCGCCCGATTCTCGATCAGGCTGACCAGTACGCATCGAGTGGGGATGTAACAGCCCTGCAAGCCGCCATCACTCAAGCTCAGCAGATTCGTCGGGGCCGTGCCCTTTACTCAGAAGCCCAGACTCGCATTCAAGAATGGAACTGGCAGATCCAGGCGACTTATAACCAACCGATTCTAGAGCAAGCGCGCCAGTATGCCAGTGTGGGAGACCTTTCAAGCGCCATTCAAGTTGCATCTCAAATTCCAAAAGGTCAGGCCTACTATCAGGAAGCTCGTACCGAGATCCGCAATTGGCGGAAAACCATTAACGATCAGACGGTGCTGGCTCAATCTCAGGCAGCCTTGAACGAAGCTCGCCAACTCGCCAACTATGGCAACTCTGACGGTCTAGCCAGCGCGATCGCGGCGGCTGATCGGGTTTCTCCCTCTAGCTCTTTACGAGCTGAAGCTGACCAGGCGATCGACCAGTGGAGTTGGCAACTGCTGCAAATTGCAACCGATCGCGCAACAGCGGCTGATTTTGGCCGTGCGATCGCGATCGCCCAACAAATTCCTTCTGGTTCAGCCGCCTATTCTCAAGCGCAGCAACAAATTAAGGAGTGGCAGTCCTACTCGGTTTCGCCCTAGCCAGTCACTCTTTCGCTGCATTCTCAACGCCGATTGAAGTTGACGCAAACCTTAGCCTTTCTAAAAGATTAGCCAGATACAACAGGATTGCTGACTAAAATGGGGGCAACCCTTCAGGAGGCTTTTCCAATGGTTGCGACTTCCGATGCAAAACTTCACCAGTTGGATGTTCTCCGTAACGGTTTGCCCAATTTGTGCGGTTGGGAATCTGAGATCCGGGCGATCGCGCACCATACTGACCCGATCTTTCTGCCGACAACTCCATTTCGGCTTGACGAAATCACGGCTGGTTTTGCCTGTGCCCTACACATGCACCAACCCAGTGTGCCTGCTGGTTGGGAGGGTGCCATGATCAGCAATTTACAGTACATGTTTGAGCACCCCAATGATGGCGACAACCACAACGCCGAAACTTTTGCCTGGTGCTATAAGCGCATGGGTGACTTTATCCCAGAGTTAGTCCAGAGCGGTTGCCAACCCCGCATCATGTTGGACTATTCGGGCAATCTGCTCTGGGGCTTTGTGCAGATGCAACGCGATGACATTCTCAACAACCTCAAGCGGCTGGCGTGCGATCCGCAATATCAGCCCTACGTTGAGTGGCTCGGCACGATGTGGAGTCATGCGGTGGTGCCCTCCACCCCCATCCCTGACATCAAGTTACACATTCAAGCGTGGCAACACTTCTTTGCCGCGATCTTTGGTACTGATGCTCTGCGGCGAGTCAAAGGCTTTTCACCCCCTGAGATGCACCTGCCCAATCACCCCGACACCCTTTACGAGTACATCAAAGCCCTCAAGGAATGTGGCTACCGCTGGCTACTCGTGCAAGAGCATTCGGTGGAACAGTTGGATGGCTCTGGCTTAGCCCAGGACAATAAGTATTTGCCCAATCAATTAGTCGCACGCAACTCCAAAGGCGAAACGACTAGCATCACGGCTTTAATCAAAACCCAAGGCTCTGACACGAAGCTAGTGGCGCAGATGCAACCCTACCACGAAGCCAAAAGTCGGGGGCAACAATCCCTGGGCGATCGCACCGTACCAGGCTGCGTGACTCAAATCGCCGATGGTGAGAATGGGGGCGTCATGATGAACGAGTATCCACGCGATTTCTTTACTCCCTGGTATGACATCAAGACCAATGGACGCGGCACAACAGGCGTTGTGGGACTAAACGGCACAGAATACATCGAGTTGTTAGAAGCGGCAGGCATCACTCCAGACTCTTACCCCGTCTGCCAGGCGGTTGGACAACACAAAATTTGGCAACGCGTCAATCCTGACAATGCCACACCCGAAGCAGTTGAACGGGCGATCGCAGAACTCAACCAATCGGATCCTCACTTCCACATGGAAGGTGCGTCTTGGACCAACAGTATTAGCTGGGTTCGCGGCTACGAAAACGTTTTAGAACCAATGAAACAGCTTAGCGCTCAGTTTCACGCTAAATATGACCCACTGGTGGCAGACAATCCCCAAGTGACTCAACGCCCCGATTACCTCGAAGCCCTGCTCTATAACTTGTTGCTGCAAACAAGTTGCTTCCGCTATTGGGGTCAGGGTATGTGGACTGATTACGCCCGTGAAATTTATCGACGCGGCGAAGCCATTTTACAAACGTCCTATATCTCTTAACTTGTCGCCTTTTGCACATCCGGTAATCGGGGTTCTGGCACGATAATATAGCCTTCTGGTAACTCGCCTAACACGACATTACGTGCTGTGCCCCAGTACCACCAGTGAGCCGCAACATAGGCACAGATCAAGCTGTCGAGCTGGTCTTCAACAGGTTTCAGGTTCTTACCGGGGGGTGGCAGTTCTGGTAAAGCGCAAGCACTCTGAGTCAGGTCAAGGGGCGGTTCAAGAACTGGCAGGCGATCGCAGATATATGCTCGTAGCTTTGCTAACTCCACCCGCCGCTCAGCCACACTCCCCTTTTTGTACTTCAAAATTTTCTCTAGATTAAACAGCCTTACCATTGCTGGATGCGGAAAAACTTCAATCTGAAAACGGCAGGGCTGGCGAGGTTCGATCACGGGCGCATGGCGAAATTCCTGCGCTAACAGACTGTCGCCAAAACCCACTGTCTTAGCGGCAAAGGGGCGGCTTTGGTTCGCCGGATAACTGCCTGCATGGTAACGCCCAAACAGCTTATGGGTCAGGCGATCGCAGTGGCGCATCCCAGTTAAATTACCGATTGCGATCGGAGCGTCAACGGCAATCCCTCCGTGTTTTCCCAATGGCAACCACTGGTCGATCCAGGCATAAATGAATTGAAATGATTGAACCTGTTGCAGGTCAATCAGAGTCAGCTGGTTCGCTTGCCACTTTAGGCAACACACTCCACTGATTTCAGAACTCCAACCCAGATCAATTCCCAGAAAATACATCTAGTCGTTCAGGAGTTTGATTGCTTTTTCCTTGATTTTTCTTACCATCTCTTCAATGCGGACTCAGTTCGCCATTGTTGCCTGGGTAAGAGGTCTTGCAAGCGTGAACACGTTGGTTTGCTGGTGTCTGAGTTGTCCTCACGATTCTGCTATCGCGGATTCAAACCGCTGGCTAGTGTGATTCGGCAGCAACAGATTATGTTACCCAGTCCCTTGAAGGTGTTATTTAATCTTATCGGTTACATTCGACATACAACTTAATAACTGGCCTAACCCCTCTTCTCAGCATCCAGATTCAAACTTAAGCTGTCTGGTATCACATTTAACTCAACTTTTATCAGTTTATTTGGTAAGAATAAGTCCAAGCTCAGTTCATTCGGTTTATCCCATGAAGATCACTAGCTACTTTGAGCGCGTTTACATCATCAACCTGGCAGAGCGAAAAGATCGGCGCGATCAAATGGTTCGAGAACTAGAGAAGATTCAATTATCTCCATCAGCAGGGCTGGTTGAATTTTTCCCGGCAATTCGTCCTAGCTCGGCCGGAGAATTTCCTAGCATTGGGGCACGAGGATGCTTTATGAGCCACTTAGCTGTGCTTAAAAAAGCTCAGGCTGACGGTCTCAAAAATATCCTGATTCTCGAAGATGACTTGACTTTCTCAAAAGCATTTATCCAAAATCAGGCTGCTACCCTCCAACATTTGCAAATGACCTCGTGGGATTTTGTTTTCTTTGGGCACTCAGTTGATGTCCCTGATCAAAAACCTGTTGGTTTTATCCCTTTCCCCAGTCAGTCAACCATGACGTGCCTGCACTTCTATGGTGTTGATCAAGCAATTTACAATCCGCTCATTGCCTTCCTCGACGAAGTCCTTCAGCGTCCAGCAGGTCATCCTTTAGGTGGAGCCATGCATCTCGATGGAGCCTACAATGTTTTCCGCCACCAAAACCCTTATGTCAAAGCCCTGATTGCCGCTCCAAATCTTGGCTCTCAGCGTAGTTCGCGCAGCGATATCGCTCCGGCTAAGTGGTATGACCGCACACCTGGCATTCAAGAACTCGCTGGTTTTGCGCGATCGGCAAAAGCGCTTTTAGCAGGCGCGTAATTTACTCTCCTTGTTGGCTTAAAGCAACTTTCTCTCCTGGATTGTAAAGTCAGTTCCCGCAAAGAACTGGCTTTTTTTGCATCATTCCCAGCTATGCATGGTTCCCAAAACCAGCGAACCTTTACAGTGTGGGGCCTTGTAAAAAAGTGATTAATTTTAGTTAACCGTCAACTAAATCACTAAAACGTATACTAATATACAGACATAGGAGAAATCGTTCATCTCTTTTGGTGCCAAAAGAAGACGGAAGTAGGGAGTTTTCCCGAAGGAACGCGCCTCTATCTCACCACGCTCAGGAGGCGAAATCTATGAAACTAATGTATCGGGGAGTCGCTTATGAATATTCTCCCTACACCGAAACAGTAACCAACGAGTCAACTGTGGCTCAAGTCTCTAGTCTTGAAAAGCAACCCGCTACTGAGTTGCATTATCGCGGGGCCGCTTACGTCACTCGCTTAGGCAAGCCATCCATCCACGAGTTGCTTTGCTACCCTATTCGTAGACTGTTGTATCGCGGCGCAAACTACGATTTGCATCGTTGTGTACCCAACTAAACAAGTGTTCTTTAACGGCAGGTAAACAGGTATTCCTTGATCCGGCTGATTAGAGTTCTGATTCAGTGGAGAGTGGCATGAAGGATTTCATGCCACTTTTTCTTGGGAGAGAAAAAGGAAATCGCCAAGCTTAATGGTTGGACTGTTACAAAGCTACCTAGTCATCATTCAGCATGACCAGTTTGTTTCTGCCTCCAGCACCCGATTTAATCGAGATACACGACTTCGGTAATTTAAACGTCTTCGACAAGAGTTGAATCAACTCTTCATTCGCTTTGCCATCAATCGGTGGTGATTTGAGCTGCACAACCCAACTCCCATCCGCTTCTTCTCGAATCTCTTGCTTCCTGGCGTTTGGTTTGACCTTAATTCTCAAAACTCTCATGTGTAGAACGTTTGGCTAAATCTTGCGATCGCCCTTCGCCAAGATCCCCGAAATCCTAAAGACTCCGGGGATCAAAAAACATTTAGCGGGTCGTTTAGAACTAGATTTTGGCCTCTTCTTTGACCAACTTATCCCAACCCAAATCCTTCAGGTTGTTGTTACGACGGAGAGGACGCGTCACCAACTCTAGAATGTCGCGCGCATTGCTAAACCCATGAATCTGAGCAAAGGTAAACTCAACAGACCACTTCGTGTTAATTCCGCGTGCTTCCAGTGGGTTAGCGTGAGCCATGCCTGTAATTACTAGATCAGGTTTTAGCTCATTAATTCGCTGGAGTTGGTTGTAGTTGTCGGGCTTTTCGATAATCCTCGGCAGTGGCACATTCATCTCATGGCAGGTTTGCTCTAACAGTGCTAGTTCTGCAGCCTGATAACGCTTGTCCATGTAAGGAATGCCAATTTCAGGGCAGGTCATACCGCAACGAATCAAGAATCGAGCCAGCGAAATTTCTAGCAAGTTGTCACCCATAAAGAAGACTGACTTGCCACGAATTAGTTGGAGATAGTCTTCTAAGTTAGCCCAAATTTGCTGTTCGCGTTCTTCTAGCCCCTGCGGTTCAATGCCAAAGACCGAACAGATTTTTTCAACCCAGGCGCGGGTACCATCGGGACCAATTGGGAACGGTGCACCAATCAACTTGCACTTGCGTCGCCGCATAAAAGTTGTGGCCGTTCGGCTTAAAAAGGGATTGACGCCCACAGCGTAGTAGCCTTCTTCGATCACAGGCAACTCGGTGTAACGCTTGGTTGGCAACCACCCAGAGACTTTAATGCCCTGTCGCTTTAGCTCTAGCGTTAATTGGGTCACAACAGGGTCAGGCAAAGAACCAAACAAGATGAGGGGTGGGTGATCTACATACTCAGATGCTTCCGCCTTAACATCCTCTTGCTTGCGACCAAAATTCAGCAGTTTGTGAATTGCGTTGCGGTCTTCTTTGTCCGTTTCAGGTGCTTTATCGGGGCAGCGGATTAACATCGATGCCAGCACCGTATCTTCACCTTGAGTAAAGGCGTAATCTAGCCCATTTGCTCGGGCTACCACAATCGGAATACCCACTTCAGACTCTAGCTTGGGTGCCATGCCTTCAAGATCCATTTTGATGATCTCAGTGGTGCACGTTCCAATCCAGACAATGACCGAGGGGTTGCGATCGCGCTTGATCTGCATGCACAACCGTTTCAACTCCTCGTAGTCATTGAGTTGAGCTGAAATATCTCCCTCTTCTAGCTCTGCCATGGCATAGCGAGGTTCAGCAAAGATCATGACCCCCATCGCATTTTGCAAAAAATAGCCACAGGTTTTTGTGCCAATCACTAAAAAGAAGCTGTCTTCAATTTTTTGATAGAGCCAGGCGACACAACTAATAGGGCAAAAGGTGTGATAGTTTCCAGTCTCACAATCAAATTGAAGGGCTTGTGGTTGCGCGTTTGCGAGGGTCATAGCCAAATTTCCTGTAAATGAGGAGGTTATATTAAGTGGGTGTGACTGACAGCTTACCGATCGCGATAACGCCTTCGAGGGGGGCGATCGCTCGTTCCTTCGCCACCTTGAGCGCCTTGACAAGCTTCATCCATTTCTGAATACACTTTGACGCGCTCTTGCGGTGGGATGCTGGCACTACCGGATTCTCCGGCAGGCAACATGCGGCGATCGGCTTCTACCTTTTTTGCTTGCGCTTCGAGCAATTTATCAGGGTTGAAGTTTAGCCCCAGCGCCATCACGATGCGATCAGGATTGTTGCTCAAGTCAACAATTAGCGGCAGTAGATGGGTCAAATTGGGTTCCAGCACGGATAGGGTAGCCAAAATAAAACCAGAAGAAGGACGCCGCTCGCCTTCACAATCAACCCATACGCCAAGTCGAGTTAGCCATTCACGATTTTCTTCGTAATAGTTCAGCCACCGAGCTTTGAGCGACTGACGTAACTGTTCAGTATTCACGTAGCACCTTAAAAGTTATGAACGTTCGTATTCAAATTTGAGTTGCTCAACTCCATCGATTACTCATAACTCAAAACGTGCATCAAAGCATGCTTCTTTAGACCATCATTAGATCTAACTCTTCTTCCCTAGCCTTCGGTTCTTTGGGATTGAGATAGAAGTCAGACAGCAAAGCAAACAGGTCGCGATCGGGTGAATCGTTGGGAACTACGCCTTCTGGGTTTGCCAAAATCTGGTCGGCAATATTGAGGTAATAATCACAAACATAGTTGAGTGACGGATCAGACTCTGCCATCTCAAATAGCGTCTTGCCTTTAACCCGCGATACCCGAATGTCTTCAATCAGCGGTAACACTTCTAGCACCGGCATGGGCACAGCTTCGATGTACTTCTCAATCAAGTCACGCTTAGCCGTACGGTTGCCAATCAAACCAGCCAGACGCAGGGGGTGAGTCCGAGCTTTTTCGCGAACGGAAGCAGCAATGCGATTAGCTGCGAACAAGGCGTCAAAACCGTTATCGGTCACAATCATGCAGTAGTCAGCGTAATTGAGCGGAGCCGCAAAGCCACCACAAACCACGTCACCCAACACATCAAAAAGAATCACATCGTATTCATCAAACGCGTTGAGCTCTTTTAACAGCTTGACGGTTTCACCCACAACATAGCCACCACAACCAGCACCCGCCGGAGGGCCACCCGCCTCAACGCAGTCAACCCCGCCGTAGCCTTTGTAGATCACATCTTCGGGCCAGACATCTTCGTAGTGATAGTCTTTGGCTTGCAACGTATCAATAATGGTTGGGATGAGAAACCCAGTCAAAGTAAACGTGCTGTCATGCTTGGGGTCACAGCCAATTTGCAACACTTTTTTGCCTCGGCGAGCAAGTGCAACCGAGATATTGCAACTGGTTGTCGATTTACCGATACCACCTTTTCCATACACGGCAAGTTTCACGTTGTTCGCCTCCTGAAGGCTGAAGTGCAAAGGATCGAAAAGTCAATTGGCGATCGCGCTGGGAGATTAGTTGGAGAGCCAAAAAAACGCACTTCGCTAACTGACTTGATGTTTGCCATTGTTGTCGATGAAGCCAGGAATGAAAAGGGGGCTAGAAAATGAAAAGCTGAGCAAATAAGACTAAATGGAAGCTGAGTTTCCTAAAAGAGGGCGGAACAGTCCAGAAAACCCAAGGGACAGCTATAAACCTCCAAGTCATTTTTTGTAATTTTGCTTTTATAGAAAGCAGAATAATTCAAAAATTACGAAATCCCTTTTCCAGCAAGGAGATTTGGCTTTAAGCATGCAGGTGGATGCTGCTAGCAGGGGCATTCACCTATGTAGCTGGAGGCAGCGGCGTTGAAGCGATTGCTCACTAACCTTGCAAAGCAGACTGAGCAAAGCTTTTGGTGCAATCAAATTGGAGCAAGTTGTGTGGCTTGACTCGACTTTTGATAAGAATCATCAATTTTTGGGTTTACACCTGGTAGAGCGCATTTATCTCTGCTGAATGTGGAGTTTTTACAGAGAAAGTTGGGTTTACCCATCTAAAAGCAGGCGCAAATTTGACCAGAGGTAGCAAAAAACGTTGTTCAAGTCGTCTCTGCCTCTTTTATAGCTGTCGCCAGTTGGTTTAGGACATTGAAAATAAAGGGTATGTGGGGGCTGCGCCCCCAGCCAGGGGTTCCACCCCTGCACCCCGTCCTAATCTAGATGACTACCGCTATAGAGAGAAGATCGAAGACTTGCTGTATAAACGCCAAAAAGACGCGCAAAAGCCAAAACTCTTGCGCATCCTACGGGGTTAATTTTGGGTTGAACTAGGCGATCGGGTTGTTGCTGGTTAACAAGCCATTGGTGGCCGCTTGAGCCGGAGGATTGTCGGCCACCCAGGTGTAATAGTCAGTCAGCAAGTGGTGCATTAACCGTTGCTTGATTGTGAGCAGCACACTCTTTAGCAAACTGTTGCCCGTTGTTTCGAGAAAAGCTCGTGGCGTTAAACGCATCGCTGGAGGAATTTCGACTGCAACCGCTAAATCAGCTCGACCTTTTAACAAGGTTTGCGACTGGTGCGACATAGGCTGTAGCTTACCGACGAGATCAAGAGAAAACCGCTGATTTACGTACTGAAACCCGCGAATTTCACAACCTGTCGAGCGAATTTCAATCGTGCCGTCAGGTTCTGCCCAAACGCGCATATCCACAATTGGTTGCAAGCTCAGCATCATAAAGGCGATCGGGCGCATTTTCAGGCGATACAAATCACCCCCCATTGCCTCAATCTGGCTGCTGTGTGCCAGCGCATTCACAACTCGGCGCGGCTGCCGCAAGTAGTGTTGAATCGGAACGGGCTGTTCCGCAACGGAAATTTCGACAATTTGGCAAGCGTGAAAGCGGAGTTCCATAGATGTGGGGAAAAATGCTGAGCAAAAAAAATGGTTTTCAACAGACTGTCATAAATCTGCGTACCTTTGACAGTCTTCTGAAAAACTTCTTAACGATATTCTAATAAAATCTCAGCATTTTTTCTGAGTTATCAGGAAAACAATCCTAGAGGAAGGTTTCTAAATAGGCTAATACACTGGATTCAGCGCCTAAAAATCCTAGAAATTCAAGGATCTAGGATTTCCGAAGTCTGCGATCCTAAGCAGAAGTACTGAAGCGATCGCAATCCTGCCTGATTGCGAAGTAGTTTCCTGGTCAACTCTTCACAACACCGCTCTCACTTCATCAATTGCCCAAGGCTCCTGGAATTCTACAGGTTAGCTGCAGCGATCGCTTGCTCGACCTGAACCACACAGTCACTTACCGGAAGTCGTTGTTGTAGGGCATTGACCAGCACATCGTAGGCTGACTGATTGACCTCCAGCAGCGTTTTAGCCCGAAGGATAGCTAAACGTTCTTTTTGCTCGCACTCTTGCGGCGAAATACCCAGTTGAATCAGAACACCCCGCAACTTATTGCGGTCATCTGCCCCCCCTTCCACATTGCCATAGGTCAGCTTTTCGGCGGCGATGCCCGCCATCCAAACTGTGCAAAAGCGATCGAGCATTTGTCCCGACAATTTGCCAGATTGCAGCTCTGCCTCTAACTCAGTTGTGTCAAAC
Organism: Leptolyngbyaceae cyanobacterium M33_DOE_097; assembly: GCA_015296075.1. GTDB lineage: Bacteria > Cyanobacteriota > Cyanobacteriia > Leptolyngbyales > Leptolyngbyaceae > DSRU01. The sequence goes on from DVDV01000200.1 coordinate 30,423, forward strand.
CGCACTCCTCCCTGACCTGCATGCCCCTGCTTCAGAGCCTCCCAGGCCGTCAGCGCGTAGCCCGTAACCGGAATGTTGAGTTGCTCTGCCGCGAGAAAGTGTCCGGCTTCGTGGTGAATCACGCGATCGCGATGCTGGCTTGAAAAACCCGCCAGAAAATCTAGCACCAGCGATGCACCTTGCCCCTTCCACTGAAAGCTGTCGAGCGTGGCGATGCTCAGAAAACCAAAGGTCGCGATCGCAGGAATGGCCGGCGATAAGTTCACGAGCGGCCCCAAAAGGCTCGTCATCGTCACTAGAAAGATCGAGATTGCAACCAGATTCAGAGAAAGTTGAGACATGGAAGCCAGGAAGAACGCAACAGACAGTCGCAGTCATGAAAAACTGTTACTAAACTTTACGATAAAGCATTCCCGGCAGTTGAGCCACTATCTCTAGTAATTCGAGCTGAAGTAACTCAGCCGATAAGATGCTAGCCGCCAGCTCTGTCTGCTGCACCAAGCGATCAAACGAAACAGCTTCACCCGTTGGAGCCAGCTTGCTGAGCGCCAAAAGAATGTGCTGCTGCTGAGGTGTAAGCGGGGGCTGGGGAGGCTGGGGTTCCACAGGTTTTGGAAACGGAAGCTCCATTTGGGGCAGCGTACCCAAAAGTTCGAGGAGATGATTTTTGCCCAAAATCACCTGTGCCCCCTGGTTGAGCAACGCCAGACAACCATGCGATTGGGGATTATCTAAACTGCCAGGCAAAACGTAAACATCGCGACCATACTCCGCTGCCATGTGAGCCGTGATCAGTGCGCCAGAACGGGCCGGGGCTTCCATCACAATGACCGCACGACACAACCCAGCAATGATGCGGTTCCGCCGGGGAAAGTTGGGCCGATCCGGCTTTGTTCCAGCCGGATACTCACTCAAAGCCAAACCACTTTCAACCAAACGGTGATATAGCTGCCGATTCTGATAGGGGTAGGTGATATCAAGCCCTGTGCCTAAAACGGCGATCGTTCGTCCTCTGTTTTGCAGGCAGGTGCGGTGAGCATCGGTATCAATCCCTTCTGCTAAACCCGAAACAATCGAAAACCCCTGCCCAATCAACGCTTCCGTGAGCCATTCAGTCCACTTATGTCCATAGTCTGACGGGGCACGTGTGCCAACAATGCCAATCATCGGCTGTATTCCCTGGTTTTCAGCCAGGTCTACTTTGCCACGGTAGTAGAGCGTGGCAGGTGGGTCAAAAATCTCGTGCAGCAGTTGGGGATAGTCCGAATCGGCAGGCGTCCAAAAATGGGGATTTGCTTGCTCGTGCTTTTCTAGCAGGGCGATCGCATCCATTTTTGCGTGGGCATTTGCGATCGCGTCTGCCAGTTGTAAGCCAATGCCATCCACCGCTAACCAATCAGCAGGACTTGCCTGCCAAGCGGTTTTGAGATCACCAAAAAACTCACGCAAACGCCGCAATGTAATCGGGCCAACCCCATCGATTTGCGACCAGGCCAACCAGTAAGCCCGTTCAGAAGACCTGTTATTTTCTAAATGCACCAATTCAATCGCCTAATTCAAAGTAGAGAGGCGATCTGTTGAAGCTTGCGATCGCCCCTGTTTAGAGAATGCCCATTTACAGGGTAAGGACGATTCACCAGAGTAAATTTACATTTAGGCGCAAAAAAACCTGCACTGAACCCATCTGATGATAGGCTAATACCTCAATCAGCTTCTCCAATCAGCGTAAATGCCGCCCAGTCGCGCGGTTTGGGATACTGCTGCTGAGTGGATAGCATGGCTTGCCGCAGGGCTTGTGCCTTATCAGGATTTTGCTGCAAGTTCTTGTAAAACTGCACCATCAAAGCAGAGGTTGGGGCATCCGGCACAGCCCAGAGCGACACAACCATGCTAGGTACGCCAGCGGTGATGAACGATCGCGATAGACCAATCACCCCATCTTCAGTGATTTTGCCACGTCCTGTATCGCAAGCACTCAGCACCACCAGGTCAGCCGCCAACTTGAGATCCAAAATTTCGTCAGCTTTAAGCAGGCCCGAATCTTTGCCATCGGGAGAGAGCGCGATCGCACCGGGCACCCCGTAGTCCTTCCGGTCATCGAGCAAGCCATGTGTCGCCAGGTGAATGATCGGAGCCTGCGAGACTTGTTTCAACACGTTTGCCTTAGTTGCCGTCTCACCCAGCATTGGTTGGGTTTTGAATAAACTAGCGGTCGCGCGGGCTTCATTCTCAGCACCCGGTAAAGGAGCAAGCTGCACCGGAGGCGCACCCGGATCAAGCACAACCTTTGGCATTACAGGATTACCGACAATCAAAGGCGCACCTGATTGAGGTGGGCGGTTTCCCTGTTGTTTTGTTAAGCCTAAAACCTGGATCGAGGGCGCAGTGAGAATGGTGTGTTTCTCAATTAAGTAGGTGCCCTCTTCATCCTGTAAGGCGGCAAACGGCACCAAAAACAACGCAGCCTGCGGTAAGAAAATAACGCGCTCTTCTGGCTTTTTGGGCAACAAATCAGCAATCGGTTGAATCAGCATCTGATGCAGTTGCTTCAGCTCTGACCCATCGCTTTCTTCAGGTGCCGGAGCAGACTCCGTTCCAACCACAGCCAACCCTCGCACCCCGATGTCATCTCGGGTGAGACGCACGAGACTATCGAGCGATCGCTTCTGCTTCACCAACTCTGCCAAACTCACCTGGCGAAACGTCACCGTCCCCGTCGGAGAAACCACCCAAATTAGAATTTGAGTGGCAAGCTGCCGTTCGCGATCGCTGGGAAACGGCTGCATATCCTCGTAAATCACCGAATATTCCACCAGGGTTGCCCGATGCTCTTTCGCAATCTGCCGAATTTGGGCTAACGTCAGCGGTTCTACAGGGATAGGTTTTGTCTGGTTTGACAAGCGACGCGCCAATAACTCAACAAACGCCCGCGCCCGTGCCCGCTCGGCAACCTCAAGGGCTGCATCTGATTTTTGCTGAGCGATCAACGCTTGCTGTAACAGGCGATAGGTGCTGGCTTGCTCATCAAACAGCGAAATCTTGTTGATGTCGTTGCTGCCCAAATCAGACCGAATCGCCTCCTGCACCGCGATCGCCTGACGTAATATTTGCTCAGCCTGAGCCGCCTTGTTATCTGCCAGATACACCTTACCCATTGCCTTTAAGGTGAGACTTTCAGCCCGGCGATCGCCCGCTTTGCGGCTTAACGTGACCCCCTGCTTGAAATACTCCAACGCCTGAGCCGACTGTTTTTGACTATAGGCAATTAGCCCTAAATTCGTGAGAATGCCAACTTCTGCGGGTACATCACCAATTTCACGCGCCAGTTTCAAGCCCTGCACATGGTAAGGATCCGCTTCGGCAAACTGCCCTAACTCGGCGTAAGAACGGCCCAAGTTGCCGAGAATGGTGGCTTCGACATTGCGATCGCCCACTTCACGCGTAATCTTTAAAGCCTGCTTGTAATACTCAATCGCCTTGGACTGCTGATCTTCAAAAGAGTAGACGGTGCCAATGTTAGACAACGCATTCACCATTTGAGGACGATTACCAGCCGCTTTTGTCAAAGCTAAAACTTGCTCGTAATACTCAAGCGCTTGCTGACGCTGCCGTAAATAGGTGTAAACCGTACCAACATTATTCAAAACCGTAGCTTCTAACGTGGTTTCGCGTTGGGCACGGGTACTTTTGAGCGCCAGGTCAAAATACTCTAGCGCCTGCTGATATTGCCCAATATTGCTGTAAACCAAACCGATATTGTTAAGCGATTTTGCCTCGCCAGATCGGTTCTCCGTCGATCGCGATAGTTCTAGCCCCTGCTGATAAAACTGCATCGCCAGTGGGTAGTTGCCCAAATCGTTGTACACGCTACCCATGTTGTTGATCGCGATCGCCTTGCTGCTCAGATCCCCCATCTGATCAAACAGCTTGACTACTTGCTGGTAAATTTCCAGAGCCTTTTGCTTTTCGCCAGTGCGGTTATAGTCAGTCCCCAAACTCAACAAAATCGCCGCTTCAATCCGCAAACTCCCCGCGTCAGACGGCACCGCTTTGATCACCTTCAACGCCTGCGTGCTGTAAGAAATTGCCTGCTGCCGTTCACCTAGCTCCGAGTAGGCGGTTGCGAGAGCCAACAATCCAGCGGCTTCAAAGGATGGGTTTTGCAGTTGACGGGCTAAATTTATGGCTGTCTCAAACTCCGCGATCGCCTGTTGCTGGGCGGCGGCTGTGCCCTGCTGTTGAATGCTTTGCCCCCGTTTCATCGATTGCCAGTATTGGTCTTGAGGGTTACTGGCTGACGCAACCTGGAGTTGATCGCGTTGCTTTTGGTAAGCTTGCGCTTTTTCCGTGTTACCCAATCGCTGATGTAACAAGACCAGTGCATCTAGTGCTTTTGCGACCTTCTCAGTATCTGGAATTTCCTTAGCTACAATTACCGATTGCTCCCAACGGGCGATCGCGGCTTCAAACTCAGCATTGTTCGCCAACGCATTTGCCAGCGTGCTGAGAGCGTCATACTGCTTGATGTGATCACCCAGTGCCTCAGCCAGTTTGAGGCTGCGCTCTAAATACGCGTTTCCTTTTTGAAAGTTGCCAGTGCTGGTGCGCAAAATGCCTAAAAAGTAGAGCGAAAACCATTGCCCGTTGCGATCGCCCAGGTCTTCATAAATTTTCAGCGCCTTTAGCAAAGCTTCTTCTGACGCGTCAAACTGGCTATTTTGAAAGAGGCTTACCCCATCTTGGATTAATTTCAGCGCTTCTTCACTCGGAGAAGTGGCCGTTTGAGCCTGAGCCACCGATCCCCCCGCATTAAATGAGCCTAGGCTTGCTCCCATCAGAGTGCCGACCAGTGCTAAGGCAACCCCTCGCTGCTTCCATTGCATCGCTCGTATCCCACAACGCTTGCCAGATCTTACTCCTTCGCCCTTCGTTGTAAAAAGATATTCAGATCGGCAAACGTACAGGCATAGGTGACTGTCGGAACTTCGTAGCCCTTAAGGTGAACTGTAAACTGCTTAAACATCGCAGTGGTGTCGTCACTTCCCAACGCGGTGAGCAGGTGCTTATGGGTCATCTCGCCGATCGCCACATCCAGCCCAATCTGCTTCGTTGAAGTCTCTAACCGAAAGGCGGCATTCACCGTGTCACCTAGGGCTGTGTAATCGGGGCGATCGCTGCTACCTGCATTGCCCACCATCGCATAGCCGGTATTTACCCCAGCCCCAATTCTGAGCGGAAACGGCAGCGGATAAAGGTTGTACAAATCGGTCGTCATCTTGTGCAGGGCACTCAACGCTTTGAAGATTTGTGACATCTCCTTCGGTTGAATCTCTTGGGTGCCGTGGATCCACACAGCCATCACCGCATCGCCAATATACTTATCGACCCAGCTCCCATGCTCTCGAATAATTTCCCCGGCATGGCGAAACCAGGTGCCAATCATTTCTGAAAGCACCTTTTCATCCATCTGGCGGGTCAGACCTGTAAAGTTGCGAATATCAATAACCAGCACAGAGATTAAACGACGGACATGCAGAGCAGCCGTCGCTGTAAAATCTTTATCTTCATTTGCCGAACTCGCCACCGAATTGGGCGCGGGACAGTAAAACTCAACCTCAGTTTGCCCAAACGTCAGGTGATCGCCATTCCGCAACGTCACCGGGATACTCACTCGTCGCCCATTTACAAACGAGCCATTTCGACTGCCTAGATCAATCAAGTAAAAGTCACCCGTATCCATGCACTGCAACATGGCATGGTTACGCGAAATCCAGCGGTCTGACAGCACAACATTGTTATCTTCACTGCGACCAATCGTCCAGCAGTTGGTACCTGTTAACGGCACCTGATTAGTGCCCGTTTCCGTTCTTAGGATCAAATGGGGGACAGATTGCACAATCACAAAGTTTTGGGCTGATAACTGGAAAAACGATAACTATCCCTATGATGCACTCTGACATAGGTTATTGCTACGCCAGTGTAAATTCCTGCTAAAGATCTCAGCAATTATATTCAAGCGATTGCAAAGCCTGTTTGAAATCCCACAGATGTGTGAACTTCTCACAAGCATTTTTCGCTTGCTGATCATCTATACACAGCCAAAGCGGGATTGTCAGGCAAAAGCTGCCACTAACCAAAATAAACCGTCCACCAAAATTGTGCTGACAACCGCCCCACTAAATGCCCACCAGTGAGGTTTACGTCCCTGCAAAGCAAAAACACTGACAGCCAACAGCAGCAGTGCCAGTGAAATTGCGCATGTCAGACCCCAGGGTGTGTAGATTTGCCCCAAAGCAACATGCAAGATAGAGGAAGCTAGCTCCTGATCGACCCGCATTAAGCTGCGCCAGTAGGGCATTAAACGAGTCAGATAAAAGTAAACATCAGTAACAACTGTGCCAAACAGAGAGCCAACAAAAAAGAAATTACCTAACAGACTACGCCCACGCCAGATGCTCCACAGGGCAAAAGGTAAACCGATCGCCTCCATTGGCAAGTGCAAGATCGGCTCCCACCGAAACCAGCCCCAATAGATTGAGCCAGCCAGCCAAGTCCACGCAAACCCTTCTAACAGATCCCCCCAGTGGGCAAACCTATCACCCTGCTGCCAACGATAGCTCAACCAAAACAACACCGGAGTCAGCAGCAAACTGACCCAGGGGTAAAAGCGCACAAGGGGAGCCTGAATAAAAACTGGCACCGAAACCAGGAAAATAGCGGCAAAAAACATCGTCAGAGAAAAGGCGACAGCAGATCGAGGCGTTACTGCGGCAACCAGACGACGAACCCCATCCTCACCAGTAGCAGGAGGACTAACAGTATCTAAAGCAGAGCGAGTGTAGACGACCAAGGTGAGGAACCAAAGAATTGCTTATGCTTTTCATTTTATTTACTTTATTTAACATATCACAAATTCTCTTGGATGCCCAGGGGGGGGATAAGGAGATAACACTCGTCCCGCCAGACCAACCAGCCCTGATCATAGGTGGGAATTGAGGAAACACTTGCTTTTTAAGTTTAATTTCAGGCTAGAGCATCGAAATGCCTGACTAAAACCCAAATTAGAGAGTTGCATTTATTGACATTTAATGAACCTTCATACTTTTTACTTGGCAGTGACAACAAGTCCCTTTAGAGTTGGATGAGCATACAGGCTGCCCTTCATTCGGCAGCTATTTAAAGAGCGTGGCTTGGAGTAAGTGAATGATTGAGGCGGGGTTATCTGGTAGTCATCTAGGGCTAGCGTTTGGGGCAACAGTAAATTACTCCTTAGCCGTTGCGACTTCAGCTGAAGCACCGAGTCTGATCGCAAGCCTGTTTCAGGCGATCGTGTTGGGTTTAGTTCAAGGCATTACAGAGTTTCTACCAATCAGCAGCACGGCTCACCTCATCATTTTTCGGGATATTTTTGGCTGGTCACAGCAAAAGTATTTTGTCGATGCAATTCAGTTTGGCAGCGTCATCGCGGTGATCTTGTACTTCTGGAAAGACATTCGCACTGTGCTAACTGGGGGTTGGCAAGCGTTTCAAGCGAAAGATTGGGCGCGAGAAGAGTGGAAGATTTTAGTTGGCATTGCGGTTGGTACAATCCCCGCTTTGGGTCTGGGCTATATCTTCAAAGATGCGATTACAGAAAGTCCTATCGTGATTGCGATCGCCTCAATTGTGATGGCCCTCTTACTTGGCCTCGCCGAAAAAATTGGCACCCGCAAACGTGATTTCAATGATTTAGAGATTAAAGATGGCTTTTTGGTGGGCTTGGGGCAAAGTTTAGCTTTGATTCCGGGAGTTTCTCGCTCTGGCTCAACCCTGACAACCGCCCTCTTTTTGGGACTAGAACGTGCCCCAGCCGCTCGTTTTTCGTTTTTACTGGGCATCCCTACATTGACGATCGCCACCCTATTTCAGGCTCGCAAAGCCTTTACCAACATTGACAGCATTTTGGCGCTCCTAGCAGGGATTGTGTCTGCCTTTATTTTTTCGTACTTAGCGATCGCCTGGTTGCTGCGCTACCTCCAACGTAAGAGCACCTGGGTCTTTGTCTGGTATCGCCTCGCTTTGGGTGTGGCAATTTTATTGGCGGTTGCCACCAATTTCTGGAAAGTCACTTAGATCCAGAATCGGCAGTGATAATAGAAGAAAAGCGGTTTGCCTTGCTTGAATTTTGGGTGTTGCTGATTGGGCGTATGAATTCTGTAAGGGCGTTTCGCGAAAAGCCCCTAACGTAGGAATGTTGATCCAAAAATCATATCTACACTCAGCAGCGCCGAATTTTGAAAGGATGTGTTTTTGTTAGCTCCCTTCATTCTCCAACCCTGAACGGATTTGTCTCCGGTGATTTGGCTAGAATGTGGGACTGAGAAATTCATTCAGCAATGCTGCTTTTCTCTAAAACTTCGTTCTGCTAATCCCCTTACCAATGAGCGCTGCTACCATTCGTCCTGCTGTGATTACAGCCGTGTTGCCTGACTCGATCGCCGCCGAAATTGGCTTTGAACCGGGCGATCGGATCGTCTCGATTAATGGTCAGCAACCCCGAGATCTGATTGACTATCGCTTTCTCTGCGCCGACGAAGTGCTAGAGCTAGAGATTTTAGGCAAAGACGATAAGACTTACGAGATCGAGATTGAGAAAGACTACGACGAAGACCTGGGTTTAGAGTTTGAGACAGCCCTGTTTGATGGCTTAATTCAGTGCAATAACCGCTGCCCCTTCTGCTTTATCGATCAACAACCGCCCGGCAAGCGGAGCAGCCTTTACCTCAAAGACGATGACTACCGCCTCAGTTTTCTCTACGGGAGCTACCTCACCCTCACTAATTTGACCCAACCCGAATGGGATCGGATCGAGCAACTGCGCCTATCTCCCCTCTACGTGTCGGTACATGCAACCGAGGTAGAGATTCGCACACGCCTGCTCAAAAATCCCCGCGCCGGGCTGATTCTCGATCAGTTGCGCTGGTTTCAGGAGCGATCGCTGCAAATTCACGCACAAGTTGTTTTGTGCCCCGGCATCAATGATGGGGAGCATCTCACCCAAACCTTGCTAGATCTGGCTCAATTCCACAAAGGTGAGTTTCCAGCCGTGGCATCCGTTGCAGTGGTTCCAGTAGGGCTGACCCGTTTTCGTCCCGCAGAAGACGAGCTAGTACCGGTCACGCAAGCGAAAGCCAGAGAAGTGATTGCTCAGGTGCAAGCTCTGCAAACCAAGTTTCAGCAAGAACTGGGCAGCACCTTTGCCTGGTTAGCCGACGAATGGTTTTTGATTGGGCGCGTTGACTTACCGCCCGAAGCCCACTACGAAGACTACCCCCAGATTGGCAACGGCGTCGGCTCGATTCAACTCTTTCTCAAAGAGTTTCACAAAGCGGCCAAAAAGCTTCCCAAGAAACTAAAACAACCCCGTCGGCTCACGTGGGTCGTGGGTAATGCGGTTGAGTATGCCTTTCAGCCCTTGCTAGCCCGACTCAACCAGGTTGAAGGCTTAACCGTCGAAATGGCCGCGATCGCGAGTGAATACTGGGGGCAATCGATCAGCGTCACGGGTCTGATTACTGGGCAAGACATCCTGAAAACGTTGCAGGGCAAAGACTTAGGCGATGCGATTCTGATTCCCTCAGTGATGCTCAAGCACGACGAACCCAAGTTTCTCGATGACATGGCGATCGCCACATTAGAACAGCAACTTGGCACCCCCATCATCGCTGTCGATGGGGTCAAAGGCTTAATGGATGCTTGCAGCCTCAAATCGACGAACCCACCCAAGCCGGAACGCGCTAAAGATCACTACGTGGAGTTAGCCAGCCACAAACCTTAAACAGCTCGAGTTCCAGTGATTGCGATCGATGGCATCAAAGGCTTAATGGATGTTTGCAGCCTCAATTCATAGCACCGAAGGAATCTACGAGGCGTACCAGCCCCAGCTTTATAGCGATTTGAATCGTTTGGGAGTCTATGCCGCTCATCCCTGAAAAGACACTATCACTTGGCTTCTCTAATTCACAGCAAGAGAAAATTATCCCGTCACTACAGGAAAGTTCAGCATTGTTCGAAACTGAATATAGATATGCTTTTGGATAAGCATCCTTAGGATAGGGGCGTTTTGCAAAACGCCCTTACAGAATTCATACACCCGATCGCTTATTTTTGAGCGTTTTGTAGAGCGGCTTCGCTGTTTTGCAGATAGGTCGCAACGCGATCTTGCGCTGTAGCATACCGCTTATCTGTTGCAGGCACCGCCGCCATCAAATCAGAGGCCTGTCGCCAACGAGCGGCAATCTCTAACCAGGTCGCAGCAGAGTCTGCTTTTCTGCCCATGGTGGCCGCTTGCTCAGCTAAACGCACCGCTTTGGCAAAAGAGTCGGCTGAGCCCCTGGTCGGCTGAGCGGCTTTTGTCGGACTCGGCTGCACTGACTTGATAGCACTTGGAGCAACCATCGGCGTTGGAGCAACCATCGGCGATGGTTTTGGCAGCACTGGCTGAGCCTTCTCCTTAGGTTGTGGCTGAGTCTGAGAGCTAAACGTAGGTTGCGTTTCTGCCAAATCTTTTGGTGCAAACTGCGTATAAGCAGCCCAGGCAACTAAGCCCAGCAAAGTGACCGTACTCGCACCCAGCAAGCCACCCCGTAACAACTGCTTACGAGCTTTTTGTTGACGAGGAGACTCGCTCTTAATTGCGGTAGACGTAGGAGCCGTTTTGAGCGACTTCAAGTCTTGCGCCACTTGCTGCAACAGATTGGGCTGATTCAGCGTAATTTCTTTTGACCAAAGTAGTTGGCCGTCTGGATCGCGACGAATTTCTTGGAGCCAAAGCAATTGTTGCTCTCGAACGATCCGGCTATTGATGTTAACGCGGCGAATATTACGTGGGGCGATCGCCTCTAAAATCTTGCGAACTCGCTCTGGCAAGGTTGTTATATCTAGTTGCTCTGGCGTTGCGGCTTCACACAGCAGTTGAAGCACACCATTTTCAAAAATGGCACGCGTTCTAACGCCACAGTCAGACAGACGATCATTCAACACTTGAATAATCGCAGCGACGCTGCCTTGGCTTGCCTGTAAAAAAATGTCGTTTACGGGGTTGGTCATCATTTTGCTCTGGCAGATAGTGAATGGAACCCTTTACCACTCGTTGCACCGGGATACTAAATAGATAGAAATAGAATGTTGAATAAAGACTAAATTTTACAGGAAAACTCGAACCGAATCCTGATTAAAGATACTGCATGGATCCTATTTAGGATCATATTTGAACCAAAATTTATCAAGTTGGTAGCGTAGATCACAGATACAGAGAGAGTTAGGTGGCTTATTTCGTTTTCTTATTGCCCTTTACCAGTTAATAAGGTTATCCAAACAAAAGTTAACAATCCCTGGATCGCCACCAGTCTCAGGGTAACTCAGTCTTTTTCAATCCCCTTTTGAGCCTGCGTCGGTTACACCGGGCGATCGCTCTAGTCTTCTCGCTTCAATGCCCTTCCCAGCGATTAAGTGGTACGCAGTCAATCTCAAGCTGGTCGAGCGCTCGCGCCACCACAAAATCCACCAAGTCTTCAACCGTTTGAGGTTGGTGATACCAGGCTGGAATGGCAGGTACAATTCGAGCGCCCGCCTCTGCCAAAGCCGTCAGATTGCGTAAGTGAATCAGGCTAAACGGTGTTTCACGCGGCACCAAGACTAACTTACGCCCCTCCTTGAGTTGCACATCAGCCGCCCGTTCAAGTAAGTCAGAACTCAAGCCCGTCGCAATTTTTGCAGCGGTACTCATGCTACACGGCATCACCAACATTCCCAACGTGCGAAACGAGCCACTCGCGATCGTCGCCCCCACATCACTCCAGGGGTGACAGGTCAACTTACCACCCACTTCAACCCCCGCTTGCGATCGCCAAAACTGTTCTTGCTGCATCGGCTCCGCTGGCATGCGAATATCTTGCTCGGCTTGCCAAACCATGTAAACCGCTTTTGAAGCAACTAACTCAACAGCATAATCTGCCGCCAGAAGATATTTAAGTGCCCGCACCGCGTAGATTAGACCAGAGGCACCTGTTACCCCCAAAATTAGTGGACGATTTGATGAATTAGCCACGAAACCTCTAACTTTTCCTACGTGTTAACAAATCGACTCGGCATCTAACCCAGCCCTACAGAACCGCGTCTGGCAGACATGTCAGCATCTCATCCCAGGTTGAGCAGCGTTGCAGGCGATCGACCACAATTGGCAACGGCTCCGCAAAGATCGTCGAAAAATCCATTTCGCCTGCTAAGCGAGGATTAAACGCAAGTTGCTCCATGGGTGGTTTGAACTGAGCATCCACGTCGGGACGATTGCCTCTAGGGTCGAGCCGATACCAGCCGTAATCAGGCAAATACACCGCATTGAAACCATGCAAGCAGTAGGGCGCACCATCATCATTCACACTCAAGCGCTGGTAACACAACCCCGCTGGAATGTAGTTCGCCCGTAGCAGTGCTGCCAACAAGTGGCTTTTGGCATAGCAATAGCCCGTCTGATGGTGCAAGACCTCTGAAGCTTTGCACGGCACGGGATTCATCTGGTAATCTACGCTGTGCTTAATCTCATCCCGCACCCACTCAAAACAGGTCTGCGCGATCGCCTCTACCGATGTCTGAGTTGCCGCTAACACCTTTGCCTGAGCCAATACAGCCGGATGCTGCCAATCAATAATGTCCGTTGATGCAAGATAGGGGGCTAAATTTTCCATACATGATGACCAGGTTATGAGCCGAGAGGGTTTCACCGATCGCCCGACCGATTAAGGTGCAGCGATTTCAACAATTCAAGGTGCTGACCAACTGGGGCGATCGTATTGGCTGTGATCAAGCCACTCGCCGCGACTGCTGGCAGTCCAATGCCAGGAAAGGTCGAGTCACCACAACAAAACAAGCCTGCCAACGGTGTGCGACAGCCCGGAAACACACTTTCGCCTGCGCGTAACGCCGGACCATAAGAACCGCGATCGCGTCGCAAAAATCGAGCATGGGTCAACGGCGTGCCCACCAGAGCCACCTCAGTGCGCTGGCGAATATCTGGAATCACCCGCTCCAGAGCTTGCCACATCACCTCAGCCCGCACCTCCTTTTGCTTGGCGTAGGCAGCACTATGCCGATCTAAGCCAGCCCACAGCTCATACGGTTCGTTGCCGGGGGTGTAGACGTGAATCGCATGTTTGCCGAGAGGTGCCAACTCAGGATCCAATCGGGAAGGAATCGAAATCAACACGACATTCTGAGGGGCAGTTAAATGCTGCCAATCATTCACCACGATGTAGTGACACGCCAGATTTTCGGGTAAGTTTGTCGCATCAATGCCCAAGTGCAAATGCATGAAGCTATCACAAGCCGGGGTTGCCTGCCGCTGCTCAACAAACCGAGAGGGTAAAGCGCCCTGGGGCACCAGTTTGAGCGTATCCCAAATCGATGCATTGGAGATAACCGCCTGTCGCGCCTGCAAAACCTTGCCATTTCGCAGTTTTACCCCCACCGCGCGATTTGCCTGCACCAACACTTGCTCGACATGAGCGTTGAGCCAGAGCCGCCCGTTAAATTTCTCTACCCCTCGTACTAACGCCCCCACTAATGCCCCACTTCCCCCAATCGGATAGTCAAGCTGCACACCGGGGCGATACCAATCAGCAAACATAAACGCAACTTCTGCCGCGCTGGTGCCATCCGCAGGCAACCCCGACAACAAAAAGCAAAGTAAGTTGAGCCAGTTGCGTAAGAATGGATCCTGCACCACATCATCCATCACCCGCGCAAACGCCCCGGTCAGGCGCATGATTTGCGGAGCGTGCTGCAACATCGACGGGGCAAATGGGCCAACCGACAGCAGCGCACCAACATCCAAACGGAGAGCCGCAGGTGGTAGGGAGATCGCAGCCTTAGCCAGGGGAGCCATCACCTGTTGCAGCCGCCGCCATTCGGCAACAGCCGTGGAGCCTCGAAACCGCTCAACAATCTCGCAAAACTGATCTGCACCAACCGCCGTGTCAAAGTCACCTTCTGGCAAGCAACAGCCCCAGGTATCGTAATTAGCCCAGGTCACATCTTCCGCGATCGCATCTAACACCTGCCGCAACGGGTTTGGTGAGGGACTGTAGGACAGCCCAGAATACAGTGAAGGGCCAGAGTCAAAGCGATAGCCCTGATACTTAAACGCATGCGCCGCTCCACCCGGAATTGAGTGGCTCTCGCAGACCAGCACCTGCAAGCCATAGCGAGCCAGCAGAGCCGCACTACACAACCCACCTATCCCACTGCCGATGACAATCACATCCACAGTCTCAGCAGAATTCGTCAAAGTCTGGGTTGAGTCGAGCGATCGCATAAAAAACCTCTCACTATCCATTCGACAGGATAACGAGAGGAATCTGAAATAGGGAAGGGTTGCTAGAAAAAACCGTTCAAGGCGATCGCCTACTCATCCTCTAGCTCATCTTCATCCTCATCATCAAGATCTTCGACCTCATCAAGTTCTTCATCATCTTCCACATCAAAGTCATCCAGCACCTCTTCAATTGGCTCCACTTCATCCACACGGGAAAGCAGCACAGGAGCTTCTGGGGCTTCCTCAATCGCCTCACTGCCAGCGCTGAGAGCAACCAGGTCAATCTGCTGGCGATAGTAGTCAACATCCTTAACTTGCACCTCAATCCGATCGCCCAGGCGATATTGCTTGCGGTTCTTGCGACCGACCAGCGTTTGTTGGCGCGATCGGTACTCGTACCAGTCATCCTTCAGCGAACTGACGTGTACCAGCCCCTCAACCAACAACTCTTCTAACTCAACAAACAGGCCATAGGACTGCACGCCGATGATCAACCCGTGGAAAATCTCCCCAGTGCGTTCCCGCATCAGTTCAACTTTCTTCAGCTCATCCAGGTCGTCTTCTGCTTCTTTGGCAACTTTTTCGCGCTCACTCAGATGCACCACAACGGCAGCAAAATAACGCTCTAACTCTTGATGAATATCCGGTGGCAGCACGTTCCAACTAATGTTGCCGTGGCACGAACTATGGCGCAGATCAACCGTCTCTTTAGAACGCGTCGATTTGCGATCGCGACCATGCTCAAACACCGCATGCAGCACCCGTTGCACTAACAGATCCGGGTAGCGCCGCACCGGTGAGGTAAAGTGCGAGTACCCCTGGTCTAACGCCAAACCAAAATGGGGTTTTGGCTCGGTGCTGTAGGTCGCAGGCTTCAGCGTCTCCAGCAAGAGGTAGGTCAACACCCGCTCTGCATCCGACTCGGCAAACTTTTGAGTAAACCGACGATAATCGCGCGGGTAAACCGTCTCAGGTTCCTCTAGTTGCAGCTCAATGCCCATATTGAGCACCAGCTTGGCAAGTTCTTCCACATCCTTCGGGTTCGGAGTCGGATGCACCCGATACACACAGGGCACCTCTAACGCCCGTAAATGAGCCGCGACCAGCTGATTCGCCAGCACCACCAACTCCACAATCATCGTGTGAATCGGTTCAGACGGCAGCTCAATAATGGCACTCAGGGCACCTTCATCGTCGTAGTGAAACTTAGGCCGAAACGTAATCTGATTACCGTCAGGATCATCCTGGGTGCTAGCCAGGGCGCGATCCGGCAGATTTAGCTCAAACGCACCGCGATTATGACGCTGTTCACGCAAAGCTTGGCTCAGACGCGCCAGGTGGTGCAGCGTTTCAAACACTTCTTCGAAGGGAGCAATGTCATCTGGCGATTCTGTATCCAGATCGTGCTCTAGGATTGCCTCTGCCTGCTCGTAGCTGAGTTGATAATCAACATTGATCACCGTTGGTTGAATCTCATATTCAACCACTTCCCCATCTTCATCCAGAGTCACCAGCACCGAAACAGCGAGACGTTCTTTGCCCACTTGAAACGAGCAGAGATTGTTGGTCAGCTCATCGGGCAGCATTGGCACCACGCGATCGCCCAGATAAACCGACGTGCCGCGCTTCTTAGCTTCCCGGTCAATCGAAGACTCTGCCTCAACGTAGTACGCAACATCCGCAATGTGAATGCCCAGTTGCACCCTGCCGTCATCAAACTGCTCCAGCGTGATCGCGTCATCCAGACTGTCGATGCCAGTGCTGTCTGGCTTCAAAGTCAGAGTCGTCACCTTACGAAAATCAATCCGATTTTTTAGCTCTGACTTGGGAATTTTTGTCGGCAGTTTCTTGATCGCTTCTTGCACGTGCCCCGAAAACTCGTGAGGCAAGTCATATTTGCAATAAACAATATCCATCTCTGAGATGGAAGTGTCATTTCCCAGAATTTTGGCAATTCGCCCAATCGGCGGATTTTTACCCAAGGGGTAGCGCAAAACTTCTACATGCACGAGCTGGTCGATCGCATCAGCGGGATCTTCCCCGTTTTGCTTGAGAGCAACCTGAAACCGCAGCCGATCATCCAAAGGTTTCGCCAGGTAGTGACCCTCCTCACCGGGGATCACCTTTGCCAACACCGAGGGATTCGATCGCTCTAAGATCAGCCTCACTTCCCCTTCAGGGCTTCGCTTTTGATTGCCTTCTTTCGTCACCCGCACCAAAACGCGATCGCCATTCCAGGCATTGTTGAGCTGGCTCGGCGGAATGTAGACATCCTCCGCATCATCCTCATCTTGAATCGCAAAGCAAAACCCTTTGCTAGAACAGCGCAGCCGCCCTTCTACCAACCCTTCTTCGGGCAAGCGGCGATAACGGCCCCGGTCTTTTTCTAAGATGCCAATTTTCTCAAGCGCATCTAACGCGATTTGGAGTTTTCGCAAGCTAGTTTCATCATCGCATTCCAGCTTTTTTTCGAGAATTTTGGGAGCAATGAGCTTGTCATCTGCAAAATTTGCCAGCAACTCGGCGATCGAGAATTCCATGAAGCGCTTAATCCTTAATGTCCTTGAACCGTTTATCAACCCAGCTCCAGAGGTCTCGCCGCAAGCACTCGCAACGCTGCCAAATAGCACCGAAGAGCAGGCGATCATCCCTCCTTAGATTTGCGTTGTGTTTTCCACAGTCAGCAATTCAGAAAACACACATGCTCATCATTTTGTCACCACTGACTGCAATCAGCACATTCTGATCAGCAATTCGACCATCTTGAGTAGATGGAAAATCCAGAGTTGGAATCGATCGAGAAAGAAAATAGTAAGGCACAACGCCTTATCTAATCTTTATTTTTATCCTGATGTGTCCTTCTTTCTCACGTTTTCCTTAAGAAATCTTTGCAGTCTTGAGTTTTTTTGGCTAGAGAAATCGGGCTACTCTGGCTGTCTTTATGAATGTCTGGCGTGAGGACAAATGCGAAATGAGCCGTTGCCTCCGAATTTAAACCGCGCGATCGCCCCTTTTAGCCACTAAGCGACGCCTCCCAAACACCGATAAGACAGGACTTTTAACGTTAAGAGAGACTTGACGATTTGAGGTTTTTCGGGTTAACTAAAGCCTCACGTATTGAGATGTTGTCGTGTTTAAGTCCATCACTCATCTTGACTATCTGCTCCGAGAGACACTGCGGGGTTTACGCCGAGGCGGTTGGATGAACTGGGCCGCCGTTAGCACCGTGACGGTGTTGCTGTTTTTGTTTGGCAGCTATTTGCAGACCTCCTGGCAGTTGAATGGCTTGCTCAATCAGTTTGGCAGCCAGCTTGAGGTTTCAGTCTTTTTAGGGACAGGGGTACAGGGAGCCGACTTACAACCCACCGTGGCACAACTTCCAGAAGTGGCAGCTGTGCAAGTCATCACTAAAGAAGCAGCCTGGGCACAGTTAGTTGACGAGATGGGCGCCTCAGACTTAAAGAATGCGACTCGCCAGCTTGAGGGTAACCCGTTAACCGATGAGTTAAAGGTCAGAGCGCGATCGCCGCAAGCGGTAGTCACCTTGACTCAAAAACTGGCCAGACTTGATGGAGTTGACGAAGTTCGTTATGCCGATGAGGTCGTGCAGCGAATTTCTCAATTAAATCGAGGCTTAAGCTGGCTCAGCATGGTAGTGACCACCTTACTGACCTTGACCGCGATCGCGGTGATCACCACCACAATCCGGCTGATCGTGATGGCACGACGACGTGAAATCGAAGTGCTGCAACTCGTCGGAGCCACCACCATTTGGATCTACTTGCCCTTCATCTTGCAGGGCATCATTTTTGGGGGGTTGGGTGCCGTGATCGCCTGGAGCTTCATTCTCAGCATGCAGCAATTTCTCAAACGGCTGCTGACTCAACAACCTGAGTTTCTCCAGTTCTTATTAAACGGTTTGCAATTAAGCGCCCAGCAGCAGCTTCTCTTGCCTCTGATTTTGCTGGGCTTTGGCGCGTCGATCGGCTTAATGGGCAGTCTCTTTGCCGTTCGCAAAGCAGCTCTGCGCTAGGCGATCGGCTAAACTGCCGCTAGCGTCTCAGAATTCCGTTTAGGCACTTCATAGGTCCAAAAGTCAGAGGCTAGATCCGTCTTTGGAAAAATCGCCTTTGCTTCAGCCAATAAATCCTTAATTTCTAGCTCGTTGCCAGGGGCATACCGGGGGCTAAAGTGCGTCATGATCAACTGCTTTACGCCAGCCCCTAAAGCAACCTGAGCCGCCATTGTGGAGGTTGAGTGCAAGCGTTGATAGGCCAACTCGGCATCCTGATGCGCGAAGGTTGCCTCATGGATTAACACATCCGCATCTTGAGCCAGCTCAACCGAGCTATCACAATAAATCGTGTCAGTGCAGTAAACGACCTTACGCCCAATTTGAGTCGGGCCACACAAATCAGCCCCGTTGATTCTTCGTCCGTCTGGCAGAGTAACCACCTCGCCTTGCTTGAGTCGCCCATAAATTGGCCCCGGCGGAATGCCTAAAGCCGTTGCACGTTTGACATCAAAGTGGCCTGGCCGATCCTTTTCAGCGATGCGATAGCCAAAGGCAGGCACCCGATGCTTCAACAAAGCGCAACTGACCACATACTCATCGTCTTCGAACACAACACCCGGCTTTACTGTATGAACTTTAACCGGGTAAGAGAAATGCGTTTGTGAATAGCGACGACACGCTTTCAGGTAATCGTCTAAGTCTGGTGGGCCATAAATATCAATGCGCTGCACATTACCAGCCAAACCACTACTGGCAAGCAACCCCAGCAGCCCAAAGATGTGATCACCATGCATGTGGGTCACAAAAATGCGGCGCAGTTGGCTCACTCTCAACTCACTCCGCAAGATCTGATGTTGAGTCCCTTCACCACAATCAAACAACCAAAACTCTGCCCGTTGAGGTAAGCGGAGGGCGACACTTGAGACGTTACGCGACCGAGTTGGCACACCCGAACTCGTTCCTAAAAACGTGATTTGCAAGCTTCTTCAACCAAATCAGCAATCGTTTCCTGAGTTTATCCTGACATAGAGTGTTTGGCAGCGTCAGAAATGATGGAGTTCGGCAGGGGCGATCGCCCTTGGTAAAACTTCAGAAAACGTTACAAGTCGTCAAACACTATATACAATGCCAGCAACAAAATCTTGGCCTTGAACGACTACAGATCTGGTGCAAGGTTCTCTAGATTGAAAGAGTTGCAGATCGAGCTATGTCGATTTTTTTCAGAGCTGACGTATAGTGGCTCAGTTAGCAAAATTTCATTCTTTTGAGCTATACCTAATTGGGTATGTAACAGCGATTATTAATCTGATTTTCTTTACCTTTGGGAGACAATTCTTTAGATGAAAGTGTTAGCTACTTCACTGATGGCGCTTCTAAAGTCGTCAAAACTTCCCTCTAAGCGCATCGGGTTGTTGGCGTGCTTTTTCTGGCTGGCACTCCTGACTCCGGCTTGGGCCAAAAAATCGGTTGAGCTACGGGTTGAGATCGAAGATGGCTCGCGTGAAGTCACCATTGGTACTTCGACTAAAGCGGTCGTCAAAGACGCAAGTGGCAAAGTTTTGGGCGAACTGACCCCAATGACCTCTTTTGCCGCCCGGTCTGATGAAGGTGCTGTCTCTCTCGATCAGTGGCGGGTTGGCGCGGTGTTTGTTGAGCCGACAGCCGGGGGTTATGTCTTCATTGGCGATCGCTGGTATCGCGGCAAAGCCCTCGTGGTTCCCAAAGGTGCAGGCGTGACAGCTGTTAACTACGTTGACCTGGAGCATTACCTCTACAGTGTTTTAGGCGGCGAAATGAATGGCAACTGGCCACAAGAAGCACTCAAAGCACAAGCCGTTGCAGCTCGATCTTATGCGCTTTACCACCGCGCTAAAGCGACAAACCGAGTTTTTGACGTAGGTGACACTCCCGCATGGCAAGTCTATCGTGGTTTGCAGGATGAGTCATCGGGCACGCAAACCGCTGTCAACGCCACTGCAGGACAAGTGCTGACAAGTGAGAACCAAATCATCGAAGCTGTGTTTCACTCTTCTGCTGGGGGTTGCACCGATAACGTCGAAGAAATCTGGGTGCAAGCCTTGCCTTACCTCCGCTCAGTCCCCGATTATGACCAGGGCACCCCAGTATATGAGTGGACTAAAACCGTTTCACAATCAGAACTCAATCGTTTGATCCCCGGTATTGGCAATGTCCGATCATTCATTCCTGAGCGTTCAACCACAACCTGCAAGCGAGTTATCTCAATGCGGGTTGAAGGCGACAAAGGTTCTCGCACTTTGAAGGGCAGCCAGTTGCGCGATATGTTAGGTCTGCGCAGCACTCTATTTCGGATTGATCCGATCGCCCCTTCCGGTGAAAAAAATCTTGGCTCAGATGCCACTTTTCAAGTAACCGGGCGCGGCTTTGGGCATGGCCTCGGTTTAAGCCAGTGGGGTGCTTACAATATGGCACTGCGGTATGGTCAAAACTATCGCCAAATTCTGGCGCACTACTATCGCAATACCGAACTTCAGGAGATTCAACCCCGCTAATCCAACCTCTGTGATCTCAGTGAAACAGCTCTAGCTCGCTTGCACTAAACTCCAACCAAGCGGACTTAGAGTGGTTATGATAGATAAGACTTTGAATTGGGCGATCGCCAGAGGATAGCGGCAACCGTGACAGCGCAACCCAAAAACCGCAAAATTGCTGCCATCTTAGCGATCGCCAGTGCGGCTGCCCCAGTTTCGGGGTTTCACAAGTTTTATGTAGGGCAACCCTTATGGGGCACCGTCTACGTGCTGTTGTCCATCACCCCAATTCCACGAGTTGCCAGCATGATTGAGGCAGCCTGGTACTTGTTTCAAGATGGGGATGAGTTTAATCGTCGGTTTAACGCCGGGGTTGATAGTTCTCCCGTTTCCAGCATCGATCCAACCAAAGTGGGGGCGATCGCCGATGCACTACGGCAACTCGATCAACTGCGCACTGATGGCTTGATTTCAGAATATGAGTTTGAGCAAAAACGTCGCCAACTGTTGGATCAGATTTCCTGATTAAAAACCAGACAACCCGCTAGGATAGAGGCTAGGTCTCTTCTCTGGAATCCTGCTAATGGTGCTGCGAAACTGGTTAAGCACAACGACAAAAGCCGTGCTGGGTCAATCACTCGCTGCAAAGATTAAAAACGACCCGTTCTACCGCTTTCAGACCATCGAAGAATTGCAAATCGCTGCCCAGTTAGGCATTTCAATTGATGCGAATCAAGCCACCGTCGATGATTGGTTGCGCCTTCCGGGCATATCCATTCATCAAGCCCGCGCTTTGGTTGAATTAACCCATTCTGGTGTTCAGTTTCATGCGATTGACGACATTGCG
The DNA here is from genome assembly GCA_015296075.1 of Leptolyngbyaceae cyanobacterium M33_DOE_097. Classification (GTDB taxonomy): domain Bacteria; phylum Cyanobacteriota; class Cyanobacteriia; order Leptolyngbyales; family Leptolyngbyaceae; genus DSRU01. Next base: position 52,145 of record DVDV01000200.1, read on the forward strand.
GCTGTGTTAGGAGTCTCAGTCGATCGCCTGAAGCCACTGCAACTTGTGCTGCGCTTTTGCTATTACGACCCTGAAAGCGTCTGTACTGTTCAACCCGTCAATGTCAACACCGCCAGCCTAGAGATGCTGTTGAAAGTTCCCAAAATCGACCTGCATCTGGCCCGGGCGATCGTGGCCCATCGCACAACCAGTCCCTATCGCAACTTACCCCATCTGCAAAAACGGCTGTCACTCCCACCCACTCTAACGGCTGAGTTAATGCATTACCTGCGATTTTAGGTCAGCCACCTCAAACACTTGACCTTTAGTCAACATCCAATTACGCTTTTAAAGCGACTGGTCATATTAAGCATGCCAAAACCTAATGTTCGCGACAAACTACTCACAAGTGGGCTTGATACAGTTCACCGCTTAGGGTTCAACGGTTGTAGCGTGCAAGACATCACACAAGCTGCCAGTGTCCCAAAAGGTTCTTTCTACAATCACTTTGAAAGTAAGGAAGCCTTTGGGGTTGCAATTTTAGAGTTGTACTGGCAAAACCTGGCTGATCAAAGCTTGCAAATTTTGAACGACCCGGCTTTAAGTCCAATTCAACGACTTCAGCAATTTTTTGATGCACTCACTCAAGATTTAGCCGCCCACAACTACGAAAACGGTTGCTTATTTGGCAATCTAGGAGCCGAAGTCACCAATCACAGCGATTTAGTCCGCGATCGCCTGTCTTCTTTGATCGCCAATTGGACTCACGCGATCGCACGCTGTGTGCAAGCCGCTCAGCAACAGGGTGAGTTGCGATCTGATCTTGAAGCCCATACACTAGCGGCGTTTTTGATCAACGCCTGGGAAGGAGCCGTCCTCCGTTCCAAAATTGATCGCAGTGCCGCCCCGCTTCAACAGTTCAATCAAGTTGTGTTCTTAACCCTTATTTCCTAACCCTCCCAAAGCTAGACAATAATTTTTGTCACCTTTTCAAGATGACTGGTCATATTAAAGAAGGAGCCTTTGATGTCTAAAACCGTTGTCTATTCACCTGCGGTTGCCATTCCTGTGGAGGCTTATTCACAAGCCATTGATACCGGAAATCTAGTCTTTTGCTCAGGTCAACTGGCTTACGACGCTCAAACCGATTCAGTGTTATCTGGTTCTGCCGCCGAACAAACAGAATACTTGATGAAAAACATTGAAGCCGTTTTGAATGCCGCCCACCTGGACTTCAAACATGTTGTCAAAGCAACCATCTATCTAACGAATATGAACGATTTTGCCGCAGTCAACGAAGTTTATGCCCGTTACTTTCCCGACAATCCACCAGCTAGAGCAACGATAGGAGTCGCTGCCCTAGCCAAAGGCGCACAAGTCGAAATCGAAGTGATTGCCAGTCGAACGGTGTAAGGGTTTATTAGAACTCGATTTCCTCAAGCTGTAACCGATACAGTCGCGCTGTTACTCGTGCTGTTTTCAAAACTCGTTCCGCGATCGCCTGGGTCATCCAATCTGCCTGGGCGATCGCGGTCAGCTTACCCAAGTGAGCTTCATCATTTTCGGCATGGTAGCCCAAAAAAGAAATTTGCTCATCGCGTAAACCCAATTGCGCCTTGATTTGCGCAGCCCACTTACCCGCCAGCTTTTGGCCCAGCCCTTCGATAATAAACATGCTCCCGATCAAATCCACCGGATTCTCCCGCGAGGCTTGATGAAAGATAAACGCCGACAAGGCTTCACTCCCCACATTTTTCTCCGCCTGAGTCATCTCTTCGAGTTGCCCACCAACAGACACGTAGTTGCGGTCTAACATCTGAAAGTCGCGATGCTCATCCTTGGCGTGCCCAATAAAGGTCGATCGCAACTGAAAATCGGTCATATTTGAAGCAGCGCGGGCAATCCAACGGGCACCTTCAACCACTTGGGGGCGCAGATTGCGAAGCATCGCTTTGTAGTCCTCTAACGTAAACTCACCCCGATTTAACTTGCGAATGAGCGGAACAGACTGCAACTCGCGCTCAAACTCAAGCCAGATCAGCGCTAAATTTCGCAGCAAGTAAGCCGAAGCTGTTTCAGTGACCGCAGGTAACTCTGGCGCGATCGCCTGGTTTGTCTCAACGGGCTCTTGCATCGGCGCTTGATACGGGACAGGTGGCGCGATCTCAGCCCTTTCAACCACCCGCAACATCATGTACGCCGTGGTAAAGCGTCCGCTTTCGGGCACAAAGCAAAAGATCGTTTGCCCCGGCTGTAACTTTCCAGAGTTAAACAACTCCTCCAACATCAGGTAAATCGAGGCACAGCCCGTGTTACCACGCGTATAAAGGTTGGTAAACCAGCGCTCCTCAGGAATCATGCACCCTGCCTGCTCTAACAGGTCGATGATTTGCCCACGAAAGAAGTGCGACGAGTAATGGCACAGCAACCAGTCCACCTCGCTGGGAGCTACCCGCCCTGCCTCAATCAGCCGTAACCAGCCTTCCACGCCTAGCTTAATCACGTTATCGAGTAGACGAATGTTTTGCCGCAGGTTCAACGCTCCGGCCTGAGCCGCTTCCACGTAGGATGTGTAGTTCATCCAGCTCTTTTGGGCTGATTCATCAGCGGCTCCAGCATACATACAAACTGGATACGCATTGGCATGAGAAATCAATTCAATCCACTCAATTTGCAGGCTGATCCCCGACGAATTAGGCTGGTTTTGAACCAGCATCGCACCCGCACCATCCGACAGCATCCAGCGTAGAAATTCAGCATCAAAACCCAGCATTTTACCTGCTTGAATCTCAGTTTCAGCTTCAAAGTTAGTGTGGCGAAACAGCCGCGAGGGCTGCTCTGATGCAACAGCGATCGCGCTTGTTTTTTCGCCTAATTTCACTTGCGAAGCTGCATACTTTAAAGCACCAATTCCAGCACAACAAACCCCCATACTTGTCATCACTTCTAAGGGTGAAAGTTCAGGTAATTCGCCATGCACCATGTTCGCGAAACCGGGCACCAACAGATCAGCCCAAGTCGTACCAGCCGCGAGCAAATCAACGGCTCGCGGCTCTAAATCTGCTCTCCTCAGCACATCTCTCACTGCCAGAGCTGCCATTTGACTGTTGAGATGGGTGGAATTTTGTTGGCGATCTAAAGCATAGTGCCGCCACTGAATTCCATTGTTTCTAAGAATGCGGCTTTTTGCTTTTGAGGCCCGACCGTTTACCTTACCTAAATAGTCTTCTAACTCATCATTACCAATCGGTTTGCCTGGAAGAAAGTTGCCAATACTGTTAATAAATGCTTGATACATAGGGAACCTTTGCTCAATAAGTAACAAAATTCAGAAATAATTGCATGAAAACCCTACCCACAACTGTTGCGTGAGTCTTAGGTAAGGTTCAAATTTGCAAAAAACTTGAAGCACTTATTTAAGTAATCTCTTGCCAAAAGCGAGATTTCCTCAATTTCGTGCCAGTTTGCTAAGTGCAACGCTCTTTTAAGTTGCTATCAGTCTGGTGGCCTTCAACAGGAGCAAACTGATCCGAATTCCCCACCGCGATCGCCATCCAGTTTCCGCAACTGTCTCATCAAATTGCCCTAACAGACTTTCAGAAAAAGAGAACAGCTTGTCAGCAGTAACGCATTTTTTAGATCTGTTAAGGATGATTCATATCACCACGATCTCTATCAAAGCTAAAGAAATCCTCTTAAAAAGGCTAAGCAAAACACTTTTCTAGAAGGCATTGCAAGCCAAAAGAGATCGTATTTACTATCAAGAACTCCTCCTAAAAATGAAGAGTTTCTAATGCAAACTACCGATTTTCATCTGGCACTTAATAAAGCTAGGATGAAAGCATGAAGCTTTTTCAAGTGTTTGGCTAGAGATAAATAACTGGGAGGAACCCATGAAATTGTTTGCTTCTCTTGCCGCGAATCCAGACCCTCCAAAGTCTGGGCTTCGGCTATCTCAACGGTTGGATCGCCATTCTTTCAAACAGATTATGTATCGAGTTGGCAGCGCTATCGCAGCGGTTTCGCTGCCTTTGATTCTGGCAACTCCCAGTCAAGCGGTGTTAACCCAGTTGCTTAAGCGGGGTAGTCGGGGTGGCCAAGTCTATGAGCTACAAGAGCAATTGAACCGCCTTGGCTACCGGGTTCCAGTTGATGGAGTGTTTGGCTCAGAAACTGAGAATGCTGTGCGCCAGTATCAAGAAGCTTGTCGATTGGCAGTTGATGGCATCGTTGGCTCTGATACCCGCACCCGGTTAAATAAGGGCGACACCTGTGGCCGGAGAGGGTCTTCAGGCTCTTACACAGACGTTTGTATCGGTATTCCCTACGATAGCCGTTACAGCTACAACTCCTATCGTCGCAACTCGTATGCCGACTCAGACCCATACTTTGATGATTTCAACTCCTATGCCAGTGCAAATTCCAGCTATAGCAGAGCAGGCCTTTGGACTGTTTTAGTGCCAGGCAATGATTTCAGCAAACTCGATCAAGCCCAACGCTATAACCCTGGTGCATTTATTAACCGTTCTGATCGATTTGGCCCTTACATTCAGGTAGGCGTCTTCGACGACAAATATCGAGCTGAATGCGTCTATCGCACATTGCAGAGAAATTACGGCCTGCGTGATGCCCACATGCGTTACGGGTCGTTTTAACTGGAGTTTGGACTAATTCCCAAAATACACCCCATTTAGGAGGGGCACTAGCGCAGCCATGCCGTAAGGCTATACGGCTGTTTGCCCTTACATATAGTGGAACATTGCGTTTAGTCTAAAGTCCAAGTTTTAATCAATCTCTAACTTAAAGCACAAGGGTCTTCCCAATTGGAAAGACCCTCAATCAAGCTCTATCAATTCTGATCACACCTGAAAATAGCGTCATTAGTGTAATCAGGTTGGCATCAGCGATCGCTGACAGGTTGGGCAAACCGCGTGAATTGTTAACTGGCAATCCAACAAATAGTAGCCATCCTTCTGAGCGGCCTTCGAGCCAATCTTCAGAATTTGGTCATTTTTAAACTCAATCGTCTTGCTGCACCGCACACAAATCAGATGATGGTGATGATAGGGATGGGGTTGGTTTAACTCGTAGTGCTTATGGCCTTCTGCTAGTTCTAATTCGCGTAAAATTCCCATCCGCGCCATCAGCTTCAACGTGCGGTAGATTGTTGAGAGGCTAATACCAGCTCCCTCTTCTTGTAAAACGTTGTATAAGTCTTCAGCACTGAGATGCTTACCTTTTGGCAAATTCTGAAAAACATTCAGAATCGTCTCGCGCTGAGGAGTTAAACGCCAACCCTTCTCATTCAGTTCAGCTTTGAGCGACGAAGATGTATAGGTAGCAATCATTGGTTTATTCTCAACAGTGCTCTATTAATGAGAATGTTACACAATAGAATCAGTATTTGCAAGTAAAGCTGCTTATTGAGAATCGTTGTTGAAAAGAAACCTCTTTATTTTATTTATTCAAATATTATTCTGGTTCATTTAGCTCTTTGGTTGGTTGTTGACCGCGATCGCCTAGCCAGAAATTCCAGTCCCAATAAGGGACTTAAGCATTTCTTAAAGTAAGAGGCAATTTACACAACGGTTATCGCAGAAATAAATAGATACACTCCTTTGAGTAACGATACAGCCAATCGCAATTTAAGCGGGCTTTTCAGACAACTTCTAAAGCATGCAGATGCAAATAAATAGCAACTAGAAGGTCAATTCCTAGATTTGTTCTTCTACCTATATTGATAGATTTTTATCTATACATTAAGCAGCTAGTGCATTTTCTGACCCAAGCCGGGGGCTTGATTCGCAATTCAAAAGTTGACTTTGGTTCACCAAACTTTTCTTAGTGGTTTACCGAGATCCTTTATCCTGTAGTGTGGATGGTTAATAATGAACTTTTGTGAATCGAGGGACAGGAATGTACATCGTACAGCTTGCCTCCGAGTGTGCACCAGTCATTAAAGCCGGGGGCTTGGGCGATGTGGTGTACGGCCTCAGCCGTGAGCTAGAGATTCGGGGGCATACCGTTGAGCTAATTCTGCCAAAGTATGATTGCATGCGCTATGACCACATTTGGGGTCTGCACATGGCATATCAGGATCTCTTTGTGCCCTGGTATGGCGGCACAATCCACTGTTCGGTTTATTGCGGCTGGGTACACGGGCAAATCTGTTTCTTTATCGAACCCCATTCCCAAGATTGCTTCTTTGATCGTGGCACGGTTTACGGCTGCAACGACGACAACATGCGGTTTGCCTTCTTTAGCAAAGCCGCTTTAGAGTTTTTATTGCGCACCAATAAACGACCCGATATTATTCATTGCCATGATTGGCAGACGGGCTTAGTGCCAGTGATGCTATATGAGATTTATCAGTGGCATGGCATGGAGCGTCAACGCGTTCTCTATACGATCCACAACTTTAAGCATCAAGGCATTGGTGGCGCTGAAGTTCTTTATGCGACCAGCAATTCTCATTTTGAAACATTTGTACTGAAGTCAGAGCCTCTAAAGGCTTGTGCGCTCAATTTTATGAACGGCAGAATGGGTATTCCAGCCATTGATAGCTGTTCAAAATGAATATTTTTGTGAGAATTATTCTCA
>DVDV01000324.1 GCA_015296075.1 Leptolyngbyaceae cyanobacterium M33_DOE_097
AGAATGATTCTCATAAAAACGTCCGGTTTTAACGTTTATGAATGGCTGAAACCCGCATTCTGCCGTTTATAACATTGAGTGCACAAGTCTTTAGACACTCTGGCTACAGTACAAATGTTTCAAAATGAGAATTGCTGCATTCAGATTTTTGCTCCGCACTTTTTGTCAGGGATACATGAGATTGGCGGTTCGCATAAATATAACCAGTGAGATATGCCAATTTTCTGCTTTTTTGCGAAGATCGAAGCTAGCGATGCAACGGTATTGAATTGCTCGATTAAGGATGACTGCTAGCGACTAGCTTTTTGGGGTGTTTAGCCCCTCACAATTTTGACAGCGTGCCCACCTCCTCTTAGCCAAGAGGTTAGCTCATGGTCGTTTTTGTCAGGCAAGTGCGGAGAACCCTTTTCGGTTTTTGAAATGTTCGCAAAGCCTTGATTACCTCTTTATGAAGAGTAAACCGCAACTCTTTAGATGACCATTCCTTACAATTAAGCTAGGGAAAGGTCTTTCTAAGCGCTTCACGCTCCTACTGGGACTATTTAACGAATGGAAAATCAAAAAACTTTTACATTGCCGGGAAATTTGGTGACGGACGGGCTTAATGAATCGCAGACAGTGCCCGTTGAGGCGGCTCGGTCAGCGCTGACGTCAGCTTACGAAAATCCCGTTTTAATTGAGACTTCTCAACGACTAGCCGCGTTTAGACAGACCCTAGAGAAGCACCGGGGCGATCGCCAATTAATCGTTTTGCAAGACTTCCCTGACCCAGACGCGCTTTCATCGGGTTGGGCTTATAAGCTGATTGCTCAGACGTTTAATATTCAGTGCGATATGGTTTACTGTGGCACGCTGAGCCACCAAGAAAATATCGCCTTAGTGAAGTTGACCAGCTTGCCTGCGCAACGGTGGCCTTTACCCACCATGAAAGGGCGGGATCTCTCCTCGTATCAGGGGTGTGTGTTGATTGACAACCAGGGCACAACGTCCCAGATGATGCCGTTTATTCGGGAAGCGGGGTTGCCAATTGTCGTGGTAATTGACCACCACAGCAGTCAGGGTGAGATCAATGCTGAATTTGTCGATATTCGGGCGCAGACGCGCGCAACGGCAACAATTCTGACGCAGTACCTGCAATCGGGCTTACTCAAGCTTGAGCGCAACCTGCGCGAGCATGTGAGATGTGCCACAGCGTTGATGCATGGCTTGCGCTCTGATACCAATGCGTTGCGCCAAGCCCAAGAAGAAGACTTCTTAGCGGCGGCTTATTTGAGTCGCTTTTATGACGCACAACTGTTGAGTGAGATCTTGCAGTCGTCGCGATCGCGCCAGGTGATGGAGGTGATCGAGCGGGCACTCAAAAATCGGATGGTGCAAAACAACTTCTCAATTTCGGGCGTGGGTTATTTGCGCTATGACGACCGAGATGCGATCCCGCAGGCGGCTGACTTTCTCGTAACCGAAGAAAACGTGCATACAGCTGTTGTTTACGGCATTGTTCACGATGAAGATGAGGAGCTAGAGCTGGTAGTTGGTTCGTTGCGGACTAATAAGTTGACGCTTGATCCTGATGAGTTTATTAAAGAAGCCTTTGGTCAAGATGCGGAAGGTCGCTTCTTTGGGGGCGGGCGATCGCAGGCGGGTGGTTTCGAGATTCCGTTGGGTTTCTTGTCAGGCTTTACCGAAAGCTCAGAGTACGCCAAGCTCAAGTGGAGTGTGTTTGATGCTCAGGTGAAGCAAAAGCTGTTGCGCCTGGTCAACCCCGACAGTACGTCGCTCTGGGCATGACAGTCGAATGGGCGATCGCAGAGTTAAGTGACCTGGCCGAAGTGAATGCATTAGCTAGGCAAGTGCTAGAGGCGTTTATCTTTCCTGACATCAGCCCTGCAGATCAAGTTACCTTTTCAACTAACTTTTCACAGAGCCTGTTAGAGCATGGGCTAACGTCAACAACGGTGATTTTCGGTATGCGCTCCCCTCAAGGGGACTTAGTTGCCTACATTTTGATTCGCAACAAAGCGCATATTGCTCACTTATTTGTTGCCCCAGATTGGCAACGACAAGGGTTGGGGCAGCGGCTCTTAACGTTTGGTGAATGTCAAGCCGAGCAAGCGGGGGTCTCGCGCCTGACGGTGAATGCGGCGGTCAATGCTATCCCTTTCTATCAAAAGCATGGTTTTACCTGCTTTGGCGCGGAGCAAAGCACAGATGGCGTGCGGTTTCAACCGATGGAAAAGGCGATCGCAACAGATGGATGCCCCTCTGTCTCTGACCTTCCTTTGCATAAGAGGAACTGAGGCGATCAGTTGGGTCTGAGATTTGTCGCTTTCTGAATTGAAATTGGGATTCGCTTAGATCTCCGCAGCCTTTGAGATTCTGGGGAGCAGTTGCGTTTTTGTGACGAATAACACACTCACGCAGTGTCCCCAGTCATTCTTTTAAGAGAGGAAAGACACACGCCATCAAGGGGCTGAATCACCGGGTAGATGGGTTGCTAGAGGCATGATAAAGACATCAGCCAAGCGGCTCTCACATTTACCCCCAAGGACAAAGCCCCCATGTCTAATCAAGCACCTACCCTCGAAACCGTTCTCCTGACTCTGACTGAAAAGAAACCTCCGCGTGGTTTGTCGATGAACTGGCAGATGGTGAATGGCAAACTGGTTTGCGCCTGGGTTAAAAGTCCTGATTAATCCCGTTTTGGTTGGAGTTCCTGACATTTCTCGTCGTCATCGTGAAGCAGTAGCCCTCATCTGATTGGATGGGGGCTTTTTAGCATTTCAAGGATTAAATCTGCGCGATCGCGGGCACTCCCAGCAATTCTCATTTTGAAACATTTGTACTGAAGTCAGAGCCTCTAAAGGCTTGTGCGCTCAATTTTATGAACGGCAGAATGGGTATTCCAGCCATTGATAGCTGTTCAAAATGAATATTTTTGTGAGAATTATTCTCAT
>DVDV01000012.1 GCA_015296075.1 Leptolyngbyaceae cyanobacterium M33_DOE_097
GAAACATTTGTACTGTAGCCAGAGTGTCTAAAGACTTGTGCACTCAATGTTATAAACGGCAGAATGCGGGTTTCAGCCATTCATAAACGTTAAAACCGGACGTTTTTATGAGAATCATTCTCATATCGAGAATTGCTGGTGGCAACGTTCCCTACAGTCGGAGATTCAAAGTCACTGATATTCTCTAAGTTGTTGCCTGCGTAGGCAACAATGTCAATGTTGCCAGTAAAAGGAAAATCATTTTCGCCTTGAAACAAGCCCTTAGCCGCAAAAATATCAAAGGTGATAAAGGCCGATGTCGCAGAGCTGAGTCCGCTCAAGTTGTACTCAGAAAGACCTCGCACTTCTTCGTTAAAGAAGCTACCGACCTCAGCTTTACCAGCAGGATTACCAAAATCTCCACCCGTGCTGGAGTGGAAGTGATTGCCAGGGCTGTTATTGCCTGCGTTTGCAACGGAAAATGTGAAGCCTTCGGTCAGGGTAAATGCTTGGGCGGCACTCGTTAAAGCAGTGAGGGCGATCGCGGTCGTCGTCGAAGCAGTCAAAAAAAGTTTGAGCACAAGCGAACTCCAGAATAGGGGCATGATGACCCCAGTGGATTCAGAGCTTGAACTCAAAACTACGTATTTTCTCTAGCAGACGCAATACTTCTTAACAAAGAAATGTAGCCTATGCGTCTGCACGATTGCCCAAGTCTCTGCTAAGCCAGCTTTTACTCAATGGGACGCTTGTTGGGTTGGTTGTCCTTACGGGAACTGCGCCGCAGAGAACGCAGCCATTCCGGTGTGACCAAACCCTGCGGAAAGAAAATCGTGCCGATTGCGATCAATAACCCAAAGATAATCAACCGTCCATTTTTGAGAAACTCTGCCAACCAGAGCGGCAAACCGGGAATATCAGCCAACGCGCGCAGCACTTCTGGCAAAGCGGTAAAGACCATGCCACCCAGCACAGGACCAAGCCAGGTGCGCGAGCCACCGATCAGAACAAATGCCAGGTAGATAATGCTGGCATCAAACGTGCCTTGCCGCGTGTTCCAGGTATTCAGCAAATGGGCACTCAGCACCCCGGTCATGCCCGCTAGAATCGCCCCCAGCGTAAAGGCCAGCACCTTGTAGTAGGTCGTATTGATGCCCATTGCATCGGCGGCCAGTTCATCTTCGCGAATCGCGATCAGGGCACGCCCCACTCGGATTTTCTCAAGCCGATACACAAACCAGCCGCTTAACACCAATAGCGGAATTGCCAACCAGAGATACCCGATTTGATACTGAAACGGCTGGGGAATGCCGGAAATTCCAATCGCGCCTCCCGTAATATCCAGGTTGAGGCAAACAATCCGCAGCACTTCGACAAAGGCAATCGTTGCGATCGCCAGATAAATACCGCGCAACCGCAAGACGGGCACTCCGACAACAATGCCCAGCAGCGCAGCGGCGATCGCAGCCACTAGCATCTCCAGCAGCACCAGCGGAATCGGGAATAACTGCCCCTGCGCTACGGGAAACAGTTGAGTCGAAGCGATCGCGGCGATGTAGCCCCCCAACGCGTAAAATCCGGGACTTGCCAGCGAGAGTTGCCCAGCCATTAAGGGTAAGTAGAGCGACAGCCCCAGCACTGCCCCTAACAGCATATTGACAATCAAAGAACCGTAGGTATTAAAAAAATCTGCCATTCGAGTCTTTACACCACTAGCCGCCAGCTATTCTTTCAGACAGCGTACTGCAAACAACGAAACCAAAATTGTTAAGATTCGCAGGGTGATCGCAAATCCTGGGAATTCATTTTCTGCGCGGTAAAAATTTGGCAAAAGTCTGTCGCTTCAAACTTTTTAAGCGAAACCTTGGAGTTTAAACGACATTCCGTTTAATTTCCTCTTGCGCATTCCAGCACTTGACGCGATTATTGCATCGGTAGAAAAAGGACAACACTCGGCAATGCAACTTTCCCCGCAAGAAAAAGACAAACTTTTAATTTTTACAGCCGCTTTGTTAGCAGAACGTCGCAAAGATCGGGGCCTAAAGCTCAACTATCCTGAAGCGGTCGCCTACATCACCGCTGCTGTACTCGAAGGGGCACGGGATGGACGCACCGTCGCTGACCTGATGAGCTATGGCGCAACGCTCCTGAGCCGCAGTGATGTGATGGAGGGGGTACCCGAAATGATTCACGAAGTGCAGGTTGAAGCAACCTTTCCCGATGGCACTAAGCTTGTTACCGTTCACGCCCCGATTCGCTAGCGACCAGCAATCGACCCACCAGCGATCGCTCCTAATCAGCAATTCCTGACAATTTTGAAACAAAGGTAGTAAAGATGGTTCCCGGAGAATTATTTGTTGACGAAGGTGAGATTGAGTTGAATGCAGGCCGTCCCACCGTTACGCTTAGCGTCGCGAATACGGGCGATCGGCCGATTCAGGTTGGCTCTCACTTTCACTTCTATGAAGTCAACAACGCCCTCCAATTTGAGCGTGAGCAAGCCCGTGGTATGCGGCTAGACATTCCTGCTGGCACGGCCGTGCGCTTTGAACCGGGGGATGAAAAAGAAGTCACGCTGGTTGCGCTGGCAGGCAGTCGCGAAGTCTACGGCCTCAACGCTAAAATCAACGGCAAACTTTAAACCGTCCTGGCACACATGCAGGCGAGTTTATCTACGGCTCTTCGAGCAGCACCGAAGCTGGGACATCGGTAAGCGATGTAATCATGATCGGTTCTTGGAAGAGCGGCACCGTAAACGTAACGGTTGAGCCAAGCCCTTCTCCCATGCTGAAGAAGTTGACCTCGCCGCCCATTGCTTCAACCAGTTTCTGAGAGATGGCCAGTCCTAAACCTGTGCCGCCATACTGGCGGGTGCGGGAGCCATCAACCTGACTAAAGGATTGAAACAGCTTGTCTTGCTTGTCGAGCGAAACACCGATCCCCGTATCGGCTACCCGCACGATCGCCATTCCTGGCAGGTCTTGCCCCTGAAATGTAATCTTTTTGCGAATCAGCTCAACGCTAACTGTGACGCCACCTTCATGGGTAAACTTAATCGCGTTCCCCACCAGATTGAGCATCACTTGCAATAGGCGCTGATAGTTACCATATAAAACAATTTCATCGTCTGTGGGCGGCTTTTCAATGATGAAGTTGAGTTCTTTCTGTTGAGCTTGCGTTTTTGTAAAGTCCTCAACATCGCTCAACAACTCATTGACCTTAACCGGGCTTAGCTCAATTTGCAGCTTACCCGCCTCAATTTTGGCGAGATCAAGCACATCATTGATAACGTTAAGCAAATGTAGGGCGGAGCGATAAGCCTCATTGATGAAGTCAGACTGCTCTTCCGGGTCATCGGCCATTCCATCCAGCACGAGCTTGAGAAACCCAATCATGCCGTTGAGAGGTGTTCTCAATTCGTGGGAAGTATTGGCTAAAAACTCGCTCTTTAAGCGTGATGCTTCTACTGCTTGATGTCGCGCTTCTTCTAACTCGCGATGCTTTTGCATCAGACTGCTGTTGACCCGTTGCAACTCTTCGGTGAGCGATTGGCTAGCAGAAAACAAGTTGGCATGGGCGATCGCAGTACCGACCTGATCAGCCAGGTCATGCATAAACTCTAGCTCGGCTTCGCTCCAATTGTGGGCGCGATCGTGGTGATAGAGCAAAATCAGCGCATTCGGCTGATCTTGATAGCACGTCACGACAACCAAGATTGAAGCGGCTTGCATCACAGGCTGCACAACGGCAAAATCAGCACTGTCAGCCTCAACGTGAATTAAACAGCTATCGGTTTCAATAATGCTGACCTGGTGTGCGGTCACAGCCCTGCGGGTTGCGATCGCCCGCCGTAAGAAATCATCGCTGGCAGCACAAAACAATCGCCCGTCTAGCAATTCACCGTTGTCTTGAGCGTACTCGTCAACCACAAGCACTGCTTGAGAACCGTCTGGCTCATAGGGGCACACAATACACCGATCAATTCCCAAGGCTTTCGCTAGCCCCTTTACCGTTTGCTGCCAAATAGTTGGTAATTCTAAGGTGCGCCGAATATTCCAGGAAATTTGAGTCAGCAGCTTTTGGTACCGATCTGTGCTGAATGAGAGCGAACTTGCCGCGATCGTGCCGCTTCTATGTGTGGGTATCTGTTCTGTGGTCTGATAGGGTAAAAGCCGACCCGCCACCACCACCATTTCGGGCGCTCGATCTGGCAGCAAAACCGGACTCATCGCCCCATCTAGCATAAAGGTGCGATCGCCACAACGAAATGGGCAGGCAAACCGTTCCGGTGAAAGGCTTGTCAGCACTTGCTGAACACAATCCTGATAAAACTCTTGCCGCAGTGGCAGAAAAACTGCTTTTTGCTGCTCTAAGATCAGCTCAGCCTCAAGCAGAGAATGCCCCCGCTGTTGCCACTGAAACGAAACATAACGACCTTGAGCGTCTTGTACAAAAACTAGCTCACTCGCAAAGTTTTGAATGTCATCCTTTCCAATTGAAGGCGTCGAGCTTTCTTGAAAAGATTGCATATCAGGAGATGTAGTCATTAGCGTTGAAACATCGCGTGAGCCAAATTCATAAGCTTAAAGTAGCGGCTACCCAATTCTCGTGTACCACGCTTTGCAAGTTCTTCGCACGATTCTAACTCAATCCTTTTAAGCAGGCTCGATCGCGTCCGTCGCTCTTTGCGTTAATCGTTCCATTCGCCACGCGGTGGCACTGGCGGGTTACGCCGCAGATCGCGAGTTTGGTCATCATCCCGCAGTAACTCATTCTTTAACCAACGTCGAACTGCCACCTCGATCACCTTGCTAGGATCATTTGTTAAATGACCAATCTGCTCTAGTAGCTCCTGATCCAATTGAATCGATATCTCAACCTTTCCGGGGGAAACAGGAGTCGTCTGCACAACAGGATCACTCATGGCTTAAACAAGGTAAAACAGTAAGGTATTGGGAAAAAATACGTGCTACGAGCAAAGAACAATCAAAGAACTGCTTGAACCTTCTCTTGACAGAATTTCCTCTTTCAAGAAGAAAACAATTAGAGATTAATCAAAGTTTACAAGTTAGTTGTCAGTCGTAGCAGGTTCCCTTATGCATTATGAAACCAAATCTGCATGGATTAGTCGATTTAAATTTGGGCTGGCTTTCTAAATTCAGCAGCGAATCACGCCATATAGCCTTCCCACCCGTCTTCGGAAAGACCTACAATTGCTTTAAGGAAATTAACAGTAGAACCTCTCCGTTTAATTTCTGCTGCGTCAGGGATTGCTTCCTTTGCCAGTGCCTTGTGAATCGTTTTATCGGTTAGTAGCGGCCTTTATGACTAACGTCTCTGTTTCTCGCATTCGTAACTTTTCGATCATTGCCCACATCGATCATGGCAAGTCAACCCTGGCTGATCGGTTGCTGCAGACAACGGGTACGGTCGATGCTCGCGAAATGAAAGAGCAATTTCTCGACAATATGGACTTAGAGCGAGAACGAGGCATCACAATCAAGCGCCAGGCTGCCCGTATGAACTACACGGCGCAAGACGGAGAGCAGTACGTGCTAAACCTGATCGACACGCCAGGGCATGTGGACTTTTCTTATGAGGTGTCGCGATCGCTCGCTGCGTGTGAAGGGGCGTTGCTGGTGGTAGACGCTTCTCAAGGGGTCGAGGCTCAAACCCTGGCTAATGTGTACCTGGCGTTAGAGCATGACCTGGAGATTATTCCTGTACTAAACAAAATTGACTTGCCCGGGGCCGAACCCGATCGCGTCAAACAAGAAATCGAAGACATCATCGGCCTTGATTGCAGCGGCGCAATTATGGCATCTGCGAAAGAAGGCTTGGGGATCAGCGAAATCCTGGAATCAATTGTGCATCTGGTGCCGCCGCCTCGCGATACGGTTGATCAGCGGCTGCGCGCTTTGATTTTTGACAGCTACTACGACCCTTACCGGGGCGTAATTGTGTACTTCCGGGTGATGGATGGCAAACTTCGGAAGGGCGATCGCATCCGCTTAATGGCATCTGGATGTGAATACGAGATTGATGAAGTTGGCGTTTTGTCTCCCCGGCAGATGGCTGTTGACGAGTTGCACGCGGGTGAGGTGGGCTACATTTCAGCGGCGATCAAGGCGGTCGAAGATGCGCGGGTGGGTGACACGATTACGCTGGCTGGGGCGCAAGCGACCGAACCATTACCCGGTTATGTCGAGGCAAAGCCGATGGTGTTTTGCGGCATGTTTCCCACCGACTCGGATCAGTTTGAAGACCTGCGAGAAGCGCTAGAAAAACTCAAGTTGAGTGATGCCGCGCTCAACTACGAGCCGGAGACCTCTAGCGCAATGGGCTTTGGTTTCCGTTGCGGCTTTTTAGGCTTGCTCCACATGGAAATCGTGCAAGAGCGGTTAGAGCGCGAGTACAACCTGGATCTGATTACTACGGCTCCATCGGTGGTCTACCGGGTCACAACCAACAAGGGTGAAGTGCTGCTGGTTGACAACCCCAGCAAATTGCCAGATGCCCAACTCCGCGAAAAGATGGAAGAACCTTATGTCAAGGTCGAAATCATTACCCCGAAAGAGTTTGTGGGTACGCTGACTGAGCTGTGCCAAAATCGTCGGGGTGTTTTCATGGACATGAAGTACCTGACGCCAGAGCGTACCACGATGATTTATGAACTGCCACTGGCGGAAGTCGCCACAGACTTTTTTGACCAGATGAAGTCGCGATCGCGCGGTTACGCCAGCATGGAGTACCAGTTAATCGGCTATCGCGAAAATCCCCTGGTCAAGCTCGACATCATGATCAATGGTGATCCTGTCGATCCTCTCGCGACGATTGTGCATCGTGACAAGGCTTATGGGGTAGGCCGCGCTTTAGTCGAAAAACTGAAAGAGCTGATTCCTCGCCACCAATTTAAGATTCCCGTGCAGGCGGCGATCGGCAGCAAAGTCATTGCCAGCGAACACATTCCGGCATTGCGTAAAGACGTGCTGGCCAAATGCTATGGCGGTGACATTAGCCGTAAGAAGAAGCTGCTGCAGAAACAAGCAAAGGGTAAAAAGCGCATGAAGGCAATTGGGACGGTGGATGTCCCCCAAGAAGCGTTTATGGCTGTTTTACGTCTGGAGCAATAGAGCAAAAGCTACAGGATCAATAAAACCGCAAAAACCGATCTGACTTGTAAAAAAATAGTAAAGTTCGTACATATTTGCTTAATCTATTGGTGCAGCTCTGGTAATTTCTACCCAAAGGCAACCAAAAGTTTAAGGACAAATCTACTTATCGTTACGGATGGAGAGTCGAGATCTCGTATTCCTTAATTGAAGGTAGAACCTTGGGCAATCTGGGTTTACTTGGGTTGTATTCGCTTACCAAAACGTAGTGCCAGCAGGTGTATAGCTCGCAGTCTGGCAGAGCCTCGTCTTAATAGTGATGAGGCTTGCTCCGTTCCTGAATTCAAACCGAACTAATTAGAAAACTACGGAAAACTACTATGAGAATTCTTGTCACAGGTGGTGCAGGCTTTATTGGTTCCCACTTGATTGATCGGTTGATGCTTGAAGGTAACGAAGTCATCTGCCTTGACAACTTTTTTACAGGTAATAAACGCAATATCTTGAAGTGGATGAATCATCCCTACTTCGAGTTGATCCGCCATGATGTGACTGAGCCAATTCGTCTAGAAGTAGACCAGATTTATCACCTCGCCTGCCCTGCTTCACCCATTCACTACCAATACAACCCTGTCAAAACCATTAAGACCAATGTGATTGGCACGCTGAACATGCTGGGTTTAGCCAAGCGGGTCAAAGCTCGCTTTCTGTTGGCTTCAACCTCAGAAGTGTATGGTGATCCTGAAATTCATCCCCAAACTGAAGACTATCGCGGCAATGTCAACACGATTGGGATCCGCAGTTGCTATGACGAGGGCAAACGTGTTGCCGAGACTTTAGCGTTTGACTATCACCGTCAAAATGATGTGCAAATTCGCGTAGCCCGTATTTTTAACACCTACGGTCCCCGCATGTTAGAAAACGATGGGCGCGTGATCAGCAATTTCGTTTTTCAGGCACTGCGTGGTAAGGCTATCACTGTTTATGGTGATGGTTCCCAAACCCGTAGTTTCTGTTATGTATCTGATCTGGTTGATGGCTTGATTCGCCTGATGAATGGCGACCACACGGGTCCAATTAACCTGGGTAACCCAGGGGAATATACGATTCTTGAACTGGCTCAGTTAGTGCAAGAAATGGTCAATCCAGATGCTAGTGTGCGCTTTGAGCCTCTCCCCCAAGACGACCCCCGGCGGCGTCGCCCTGACATTACACGGGCTCAAGAATATTTAGGCTGGCAGCCCAGTGTTCCCTTACAAGAAGGGTTGAAGGCAACCATTGAAGATTTTCGGGCTCGCTTAACTGACACAAGCCTGGAACAAATTCCAGCCCGATCGCCACTGGGTTAAAGCAAGAGCGATCGCTCGTATCGCCTTCATCTTGATCGTTTGCTTTTTTGTTGACCACTTTACCAGTTGATAAAACTTGAAGGAGTTTCCATGCGCGTCTGTGTCATCGGTACAGGATACGTGGGTTTGGTAACAGGAGCTTGTCTCGCACACATTGGGCACGATGTGATTTGCGTTGACAACAACGAAGAGAAGGTCAAGCTCATGCGCTCTGGGCAATCCCCCATTTTTGAGCCTGGGTTGTCTGAGATTATGCAGACCGCTATTGAGAAAGGAAAGATTGAGTTTACAACCGATCTGGCAGCTGGTGTTGCACACGGACAAATTCTATTTATTGCAGTAGGCACTCCGCCCCTTCCCACTGGCGAAAGCGATACTCGCTACGTTGAAGCCGTCGCACGTGGCATCGGCTCTCACTTGAATGGCGATTACAAAGTTATTGTGAACAAGTCCACAGTGCCGATCGGTTCGGGTGACTGGGTCCGCATGATTGTGCTAGATGGTTATCGCGAACAACGCAAAGAGGCCAACACTCCAGTTTTAGTTGGGGCAGGAAGTGCTGATGCGGTGCCTGATGCCGTTGTTTTTGAAGAACCCGCCTTTGATGTGGTCAGCAATCCTGAATTTTTACGGGAAGGTTCGGCGGTCTTTGATACATTCAACCCCGATCGCATCGTGTTGGGTGGCAATAGTGAGCGTGCGATCACGTTGATGCAGGAGTTGTATGCACCGATCGTCAGCCGTGACTTTGCTGAAGATAAGTCCATGCCAGCTGTACCTGTGGTTGTCACTGACCTCAGTTCGGCTGAAATGATCAAGTACGCTGCCAATGCCTTCCTAGCGACAAAGATTAGCTTTATCAACGAAGTCGCAAACATCTGCGATCGCGTAGGGGCTGATGTCGTTGAAGTTGCGCGCGGGATTGGGCTTGACTCACGAGTTGGCAGCAAGTTCTTAAACGCAGGCATTGGCTGGGGCGGCTCTTGCTTCCCGAAAGATGTGTCTGCCCTGATCCACACTGCTGATGACTACGGTTACGAAGCGCAGCTTCTTAAATCCGCCGTTTCTGTTAACGAGCGTCAGCGCATGGTGCTGGTTGAGAAGCTGCAACAAGTCCTCAAGATTTTGAAGGGCAAAACGGTTGGTTTACTCGGTTTAACCTTTAAGCCAGACACCGACGACATGCGTGATGCTCCTGCTCTGACGATCGTGCAACACTTGACTCGCCTGGGCACCAAAGTCAAAGCGTATGACCCAATTGTGTCGCAGAGTGGCTTAAGCCACGGTTTGTCTGACATCTTGATTGAAACAGATCCTGAGCGGTTGGCTGATGGTTGCGACGCCTTAGTGCTAGTCACCGAATGGCAAGTCTTCAAATCTCTGGACTACGCCAAGATGGCAAAGCTGATGAACGCGCCCGTCTTAATCGATGGCCGTAACTTCCTGGATCAAGATGCTTTAGAAGCGATCGGCTTCCGTTATTTAGGGATTGGGCGGGCTAGCTAACGCGGACGCTCAGCTTGAATCGCTAACCGCACATTGGGTAGGTTCCGCAGTCGATCCATGACAGCAATCACCTGCCCGTGCGGTACTTTTTCATCTGCACTGATCACAACTAAAGTTTCGGGTGTTTGAGCGGTTAAGGTTTGCACTCGCGTGGTCAGATCACTCAGACCAACGGGTTGGCGATTCAGAAAGAGCTGCCCCTCCGCTTTGACCGTTACTGTCACCTGTTCATTGGCTGACTGCTGTTCGGCGGTGTTAGCGCGGGGCAGGTTCACTGGCAACCCCTGCGATCGCGTCAAGTAAAGGCTGGAAACGATAAAAAACGTCAAAATTGCGAAGATCACATCAATCATCGGCACGATGTTGATCTGTGGCGGAATATCAGGTTCTTCAGGTAGGCGCATAGGGTTTCTCCCCCCAACGTTCGTGATAGCGACGATACAGTAACTCCATCTGCCCACCATACTCTTGAATCAACGCAATTTGGCGCTGATATAAGCCACGAAAGGTATTGGCTAACATGAGCGTAATGATGGCAACGATCAACCCTGCGGCAGTTGAAACGAGTGCTTCGCTAATGCCACCGCTGACTCCGGCTGAGTTAGACCCGGCAATGTCACCGATGCGCAACGAGGCAAACGAGCGAATTAGACCCAAAACCGTCCCCAACAGTCCCAGCAGGGGTGAGAGGCTGATAATTGTCTCAAAAACGGTATTGAATCGCTTCAAAACCGGAATTTCAGCCTGCGCGGCGCTCTCTAACGCCAACCGAAACTCTTCTGGGTTGGGGCGATCGAGTTCTAGGGCTGCTAAAAAAATCCGCGCGATCGGCAAATCAGAATTTTGCTCAAGCTTCTGAAACGCATTGCGGGGACTGCGCGGATAAAGGTTAAACACTTCGCGCACCAGCCGACCCTGCCGATTGACAACCTGCCACCAAAAAACCAGGCGCTCCAAACTTAAGGCCACCGCCAGGATCGAGAATCCCAGCAGGGGAAACATCACAATTCCACCCGCCGTAATCAAGTTTCCAAAATTCACCCGTTTCCCTCAGCCTCAAAACTCTGTGTTGTTCTTCGACCTGCCACTCTCTGCGCCACATTTGCTCTGCTCAATTGAGAAAATTTGGCTAGCGTCTTATTTTGACACTCAAGCAACGAGTTTAGCGGCCATTCTATCAATCAATTCCAACTCCGTTGACCGTTTGCCCTCGCCCCCGAATCGCAGGCATGGCTTGCCGTACCTCGCGCTCTTTACGGTGATGATCCAAAAAGTAAGTTTGCCAGAGATTAGGCGCATCCAGCGTTTCACCACCGTGCTTGGTCAGGCGCGATCGCACCTTGCACAAAACGGGTGTATTCACACAGGCCCCCGCGATAATAATCTGCCCCTTAGTTAAGGCGGGTAATTCTTTCAGCAAGTCTCGACCTGCCGCTTCAACGCCATACTTCAGGCTGTCTTGATCGACCGGGTTGACAATCCGCATGATGAATTGGCTCATGCACTGCGACAACACATCCGAATCGAGCTTACCGGGTCGCTGTGTAATTAGCCCCACCCCTAAACCAAACTTACGCCCCTCACTCAAAATTGTGCGGAGAACTCCCTTGCACCGCGATGGCTCGTGCGCTGGTGCAAACCGATGAGCTTCTTCAATCAAGATAAAAACGGGGTAGGGTAGGTAGTTTTCGTCTCCAGACGACAGCTTTTCTTTGTGAGTATCCATCCGGGCCTGGTTGACCTGACGCAACACAGCCGCACAAATAACCTGCTGTTCTTCCTGGCTAATTTCATTCATTTGTAGGACAGTGACCTGTCCCGGTCTAAATAGATCGGTCGGAGCGAGGTGCTTAAACGTGTGGAAGTATTCAGACCGCTCAATTTTTTCGAGCTTCCACTCCAGCGCCGCAGCCGAAGATCCCTGCTTTTCGTTGCCTTCTTCATCGACCTGAGTGTCGGCTTCCCGGACGGACGCAATCAAATCTTGAATGCCCCAGCGGTAATCACCTTTTTTGTGGCTCTGCAACAACCGAAATGCTTTATTGAGAATCGCTTGCTGGCGATCGCTCATCTGGGGCAGCAACGTCAGGATGTCGTAGTAGTCAAGCGACGAAATTCGAATTTGAATATCTTCGGGCTTCAGCACTTTGACGGTCGGTTGATAGCCATCGTCTCCTATAAATTGCGGGTGCCCCTGAATTTCCGCCAGGGTGCCATATTCACCATGCGGGTCAAAGATCAGCACTGCTGCACGATTATAGGGACGCAGCAACTCTTCAACCAAAACCCCTGCTGTATAGGATTTTCCCGACCCCGTTCCGGCTAAAATCGCCATGTGGGTACTCACCAGTTCTTTAACGTCTAAGGCAACCGGGACTGCATCGGCTTCTCGCAACAACAATGCGCCAATATGGGCCGCCCCAACTTCACCAGGATGCTTACGATTTAAGACCTGCCGCAACATCTCGTCATCAGCGAGATAGACTTTAGCACCCGGATCCGGAGTCCGGCGAGGATTCATAAAGCCAAGTGACCGATCAAAGTGCCCAATCACATCAACCGTTACTTCATAAATTTCTGGATTTTCATACGTAAAACCAACCAAAGCCGCGATCGCTTCAGGACTGATTTCTGTATCCGCAAAAATACGGTCAGGAAGATGGTCAATCAGGCAACGGGCCGATATTTTGCCTAAAATTCGCAGCGTCACATTTGACTCAGAAAAACCAGTCACTTCGTAGTAAACAAATTCGCCAATTTTGACCTGACGATTGTTCGCCGTAATAAAGACATATTGATTGCCATTTTCACCCGGCCCTTTCACAGTGCCAATAACATTTGCAGTGAAGGTCTGGGAGATCGTGCCCTGTTGGTTGACACGTGAGTTAGTAACCATATTGTCTTGTAGTACAAAAGTCTCTCTTGGTTATAGCAGGTTCCAGCCCAAAGACAGCCTGAGTCTCGCCGGAAATTACGGATACTTGCTGAGAATAGTCAGTGTAATCTGTCATTGTGTAAGTTTGTTAAGGCTAATCGTCACCATCGAAGTCGTTAACGCTCGGTTAAGGACACCCTCCTTGCCCCGATTCTTTAACGATTTGATTGAGCGCTGAGTTCAATCAAGGTTTATCGCTGGAGAAGGGCTATTGAACACTGCTAGTTGTGATCAACATTTTGCGGTGTAGCCCTGTTGATTTGTTAGTTAGGTCACGCTGCCGGGGCTTTCTAAAAGAATGAACAATCAGTTTGCCACCCTCTCAGTTCATGGTGCAGTTCTTTCTAACAAAGTTGTGCCTATCTCGCGACCTCAAGCCGGGTTTCAGCCTTGCCAACCTGCTGCCGTTACTGAGCAGGATACCTCAATGCTATTGACCGAAAGCCAATCAGTCTTAGTTGAGTTTTCTTACCAGCTATTTTCCGAATCAAGTACGGTTACTTACCCTACCTTGATTAAAGAAACCCTTGTGAAGTTAAGCCAGTTATTTGATGCAGATGGCTTCAGTCTGGTGGTGCCTTCACTCACCGATGATTGCTCTTATCTATTTAGTTGCCAGTCGCGCCAAATGCTTCTCGCTCAGGCTCAGGCAGATGAGTACACTCGTGTGTTTCTTCCCTTCTCCGCCGTGAGCGATGCATCTAACCTTGCGACAGAGCGGACAGGCCCCACCATTTGTCAACTGGTGTCATTGTGGCAAACCGTTCAAGCAAATAAGCCGTCAGCTGTCGCCATTATGGGTGGTACCGTTGCGCTTAAAGAGCAGGTCTTTGGCGTTTTGACGTGTATGCGATCGCAGCCACATGAATGGTCCTCTACTGAAATTTCTGCATTTCAGATGGTTGCCTATCAACTGGCAGCAATTCTCGCTAAGTACAACTCGTTGAAACGTCAACTTCACCAACAACAACCGTTCCAGACAGTCGTGAAGCAGCTGGCTCTGGCCATTCATCGCTCATCTGATTTAGATGAGGTGCTACAACTGGCAACTGGGGGAGCCGCCACTGCACTAGGCGCACAGCGGGCACTCTTGTTACGCCTGAAGTATTGGGATCCGCTCTGGCGGAATCGCACTCACGAAGAGTTGCCCCGTGCCCGTATTACCGTCACCTACGAAACCCACGACACTTCGCAAGCCAATTTATCGACACCCGATAGCCCAACAAATCCGGCTTTCTGGCTATCTGAATGTGCGCTTTGCCGCTTGGGCTTTCGCCAGCCTGAGCAACTCCTGCCAATTAACGACTTGGCAGAGCTGCAAACCTTAATTCACAACGACAGTGTGGCCTCTGTCTTTCAAGTTGATTGCTCAGCCTGCTTACTGGTTGCACCTTTAGAAAGCCAGGGCACGGTTTTAGGTTTCCTGGTGTTTCAGCGTGACCGCGAGCGCGACTGGCAACCCGAAGAACTGGAGTTTATTGAGCTAGTCAAGGCTCAAGTCAGCACCGCGATCATTCAAACCGAAACCCTCCGTCAGGTTCAGGCTCTTGTTGAAAAGCGCACAGCCGAACTGCGCGAAAGTATCTCTGTACAAGCAAAATTGTACGAGTTGACGCGTCAGCAAGTCGATCAACTGCGCCGCCTGAATGAGCTAAAGGATGAGTTTTTGAGTACTGTCAGCCACGAGTTGCGCACTCCTCTCACCAGCATGCGCATGGCCATTCGAATTCTGCGACAAGTTGAACTAGACCCGGCCCGGCGCGATCGCTACCTCGATATTTTGGAGCAGCAGTGTATTCAAGAAGCCAACTTAGTTAACGATCTGTTGGCCTTGCAAGAGCTTGAATCCAACAAGGTTCAGATGCAGCATGAAGCCCTGGATGTCGGACAACTCATTCATGAAATGACTGAGTCATTTCGCAAACAGTGGGCCTATCGAGGCTTAGACCTGAATGTCTCTCTCTCCCCCCAGGTACTCAATCTATGGAGCGATCGCGATAGTCTCAGCCGCATCTTTTTAGAGCTGCTAACCAACGCCGGTAAATATTCTGAACCCAACAGTCAGGTCAGTTTGGATTTGAGCCGCGAAACCAATGGTGAGCGCAGCGAGGTTGTCATTAGTTTGGCAAACACAGGCGCTGGCATCGCCCCTACCGAACTACCCTATGTGTTTGACAAGTTTCGTCGAGGTCAGGGCGCAACCGAGAATGCCATTCAAGGCACCGGATTAGGATTAGCGTTGGTGAAATCGTTACTAGAGCATCTGGGTGGGGCGATCGAGGTGAGTAGCGAACCCCTAGACACCAACAGCATTTGGAAAACCGTCTTTAAGGTGCGACTTCCTCAAAACTTTACAACCCAGCAAGCGCTAGCCCATTAGAGCATTGATCGCTCTCACCGCTCGTTTAGTCACCTTGCCATCTCACTTCTGGGTTAGTTGGCAATAGAGCCGCCTTACTCAACGGGAATAGGGCTTCCAGCCACAATGTTGCGTGTGGGTGCATCAATCGATACGTCAGACGGGTACACTAAAGGCAATGGTACTTGCGAAGACTTCTCACTCTAAGCCTCCGCGTTGGCAACGTCAGCGATATTCACCAACAGCGCGCCAAACAGATATCTTTCTATCTGCGGCCCAATTGGTAGGTTATCTCTGGTGGGATGCCACCGTTGCACGCAATTCTCCTCGCCACCGGAATCGGCGAGCGCAGTGGCTTGTGGGTACGCTGCTCGATCTAGGGCCAACTTTCATCAAAATTGGGCAGGCGCTTTCGACTCGAGCTGACCTGTTGCCGATCGAGTATGTACGAGCGTTAGGGCAACTTCAAGATCGAGTGCCTGCCTTTCCAACAGAGCAGGCGATCGCCATTATTGAGTCAGAGCTGGGTGCGCCGCTCAACAAACTCTACGCCGACTTTGATTGGGTGCCCTTAGCCGCTGCCAGTTTAGGGCAAGTCCATAAAGCGCGGTTGCACACAGGCGAAGAAGTCGTGATCAAAGTGCAGCGCCCCGGCTTAGATCGTCTATTTGATTTAGATTTCAAAGCACTACACCGCCTTGTCAAAGTCAGTAATCGTCTGTTTCCCTGGGCCAGACGCTACAACCTCGAAGCGATTTACCAGGAGTTCTCAGAGATTCTCTACAAGGAGATTGACTACATTCAAGAAGCGATGAATGCCGATCGCTTCCGCTACAACTTTCGACAACAGCCGCGCATTATTGCGCCCCAGGTGTATCCCAAATACACGACTCGTCGCATTCTAACGATGGAATATGTCCCCGGCATCAAGATTGACGATCGCCAAAGCCTTGAAGCGTGCGGCATCGACGTTAAAGAAGTGAATACGCTAGGGGTCTGTAGCTATCTAAAGCAACTCTTGCAGGATGGCTTCTTTCAAGCGGATCCGCACCCCGGCAATATGGCTGTGACCCAGGATGGCAATCTCGTTTTCTATGACTTTGGCATGATGGCCGAGGTGCCCCCGATCAACCGCGAACAAATGGTGCAAACCTTTTTTGCGGTCTTAAAGAAAGATACCGATCAGGTAATTAATACCCTGACTCACATGGGTCTGATTGAGCCTGTCTCCGATATGACCTCAGTGCGCCGGGTGACGCGCTTCATTCTCGAAAAGTTCACTGAAAAGCCAATTGAGTTGCAGGAATTCAACCAGGTGCGCTCTGAAATTTACACCCTGTTTGAGCAGCAACCATTTCGTCTACCAGCCAAGATGACCTTCATTCTCAAGGCATTGACGACCTTAGACGGGGTGGCTCGCAGTCTTGACCCGCACTATAGTCTGATTGCTTGCGCCAAACCTTACATCAGCAACCTGGCCACAAAAGGCAGAGGGGTTGGGGAACTAGCCCGCCAAGCTCAGGAGTTTGTCACCTACAAGTTAAGCCAGCCCAGCCCGGTTGAACGCTTAATTCAACGGTTAGAAGAACGGTTGGAGCAGGGAGAACTCGAAATGCGGGTGAGATCGCAACAAACCGAGCGTGCCTTAGAGAATATTAACTTGACCCTTAGAACGCTTGTCTTTTCCGCGATTAGCGGTTTTACTCTGCTCGCTGGCATCATGCTGCTGATGGGTGGGTTGTATTCACAATGGGCGATCGCGGCTTTTATCTGTGCTGGGATTGCCGGGCTGTTTACCCTCCGTAATTTGCTCGACTTAGCCATTCGCAGCCAATTTGACCGCTTTGCCGGACGGTAAAATTTCCCCTTTTTTAGCACTCAAGCGTCAGGAGTGCTAAATTCAATGTGGAGAATTTACTCAAGGAATTATGGCTAAGCTGGTTGTCTTTAAAGATGATTCTCGCCAGGCAATTGAACGGGGCGTCAACGCTCTGGCCGATGCTGTGCGGGTTACCCTCGGTCCTAGGGGGCGGAATGTCCTGCTTGAGAAGAAGTATGGTGCCCCGCAAATTGTGAATGACGGGATCACCATTGCAAAAGAGATTGAACTCGAAGACCCACTCGAAAATACCGGTGCATCCTTAATTCGCGAGGTAGCATCTAAAACCAAAGATCTCGCGGGTGATGGGACAACCACCGCAACAGTGTTGGCTCAAGCAATGATTCGTGAGGGCATGAAAAACGTCGCTGCGGGTGCTAATCCCGTCGCATTGCGGCGTGGTATCGATAAGGCTGTTGCCAAATTAGTTGAAGAAATTGAGGCGATCGCGAAGCCCGTTGAAGGCAAAGAGATTGCTCAAGTTGCTACCGTCTCAGCAGGGAGCGACACCGCAATTGGGCAAATGATCGCCGAGGCAATGAGCAAAGTCGGTCGAGATGGCGTCATCACCGTTGAAGAATCTAAATCTCTCAGCACTGATTTAGAAGTTGTCGAAGGGATGCAAATCGATCGCGGCTACATCTCCCCCTACTTTGTCACCGATGCTGATCGGATGCTGACTGAGTACGAAGACGCACTCATCCTCTTGACTGACAAAAAAATTGGCTCAATTCAAGACCTGGTGCCCGTGTTAGAGCGTGTGGCTCGTGCCGGTCAACCGCTGCTGATTATCGCGGAAGACATTGAGGGCGAAGCCTTAGCAACCTTAGTGGTAAACCGTCTCCGGGGTGTTTTGAACATCGTTGCGATCAAAGCACCGGGCTTTGGCGAGCGTCGTAAGTCCATGTTGCAAGACATTGCCGTGTTAACCAGTGGGCAGGTTGTCTCTGAAGACATTGGTTTAAGTCTTGATGGGGTGACGCTAGAAATGTTGGGTCGCGCCCGCAAAATCTCTGTCACCAAAGACACAACCACCATTGTTTCGGCTGTTGAAAACAGCACCGATGTTGAGAAGCGTGTCGCCCAGCTTCGGCGTGAACTCGAAGCTAGTGACTCTGAATACGACAAAGAAAAACTACAAGAGCGCATTGCTAAACTCTCTGGTGGGGTTGCGGTGATTAAGGTCGGTGCGGCTACCGAAACCGAACTGAAAGATCGCAAGCTGCGGATTGAAGATGCGCTCAACGCGACACAAGCGGCTGTTGCAGAGGGGATTGTGCCTGGTGGTGGTACGACCCTGATTCACCTGGCACCCAAGGTCGCTGAGATCAAGAGTGGCCTGAACCAGGAAGAACAGATTGGGGCAGACATTGTGATCAAGGCGCTATCTTCACCGCTCTGGCAAATTGCTGAAAACAGTGGTGTCGAAGGTTCTGTCGTGGTTGAGAAAGTACGTGAGCTCGACTTCAACATGGGCTACAACGCTTTGACTAACCAGTATGAAGACTTAATCGCCTCTGGGATCGTTGACCCCGCGAAGGTGGTTCGCTCGGCGTTACAGGATGCTGCCTCGATCGCTGGTTTGGTGTTGACCACAGAAGCGATGGTGGTTGAAAAGCCTGAGAAGAAAGCCGCTGGTGGTGCCCCTGACATGGGTATGGGTGGCATGGGCGGTATGGGTGGCATGGGCGGTATGGGTGGCATGGGCGGCATGGGCATGATGTAAGTCCAGGCTCCAGCACCAATCGGCACGCTCTCAACACGCTGCCGATGCAATAGCCACAGCCTTATCGGGCGATCTCGGTGATCGGGGTCGCCCGATTTATGTTGGGCGTGATTCCCATAGCAGAGCGATCGCCACTCGCACTGCCCTACCTACGACTGACTGTCGCGCAGTCTCATTGACAGAGTTTTCCCAACGCAACAGGTTCTCTCGGAAAACCGGATCTTTTCGCGCTCGTTGCACAATCACCTGACCAATGATCTTTTTCTGAATTTCTTCAGTGGGAATTCCTTCTCGGCTTAAGTAACCCAACAGATTTTGCACGCTCTCAACAAACTGTTCCGGTGCCTGCGACAAGAGAATATGCTGAATCTGCCGCACAACTTCGCGATAAATTCGCTCCTGACGATTGTGACTGGTCGAGTTTTGAGGCATCTCAGCCGCTGCATCAATAGCAGCACCGCCAGCCTGAATGCCGAGTAGCTGCAACAATTCACTCCGCTTCTGTTTCCATCGGTGCAAAATATCTGGATATAGCTGAAAGACACGACGCACTAAAACTTTGCTGTTAATCTCGCGATTGGTTAAGACCTTGACCAGGTAGTTATTTTCGATCGGCTCAGATGAGTGAATTGTGAGCTTCAGTTCAGGGCTTTCTAGCTCAACTTGCGTCAGAGTGAAGACGAGGGCTTCCCAATTCACTTCTTCAGTAAAGTAAAGTTCAACCAACGAGCTGCTTTCGCGATGCCGCTTGCCCAACTCACCTGGCTCTAAATCTCGCCCATGGGGGTAACGATTTGTCGGCTTTTTAGACGTGTAGTTAAATTGGGTATAAACGTAACTACATTTAACTGTTGCCAAGTTAACTTCTTCAATGTGCCAGTTATAGATACAGCAGCCTGATAGCTGCGCCCCATCTAAATTTGTGCGGATCAGGTGACTCTCCAGCAAGAAGGCATCCGTTAAATCCGCCTCAATCAGAATGGCATCACTCAGATAAGCTCCACTTAAATCAGCTCGACGGAGGTCGGCACCGCGCAGATTGGCTTCATTCAGATCAGCCCTTAGTAGGAAAGCATCTTGTAAACTCGCCCGGAGGAGGTGAGCCTTGCGAAAGCTAGTTTTGAGCAGGTAAGCACCGCTTAAGTTGGCCCGACTGAGATCAGCCCCTGTCAAGTTTGCTTCACTTAAGTCAGCTCCGCTCAACACGACCCGGTGCAGATCCGCCTCAGTCAAGTCACTTTGCCGTAAGTAAGCCCCGCTCAGATTTGCTTCGATCAGGTTGGCGCGAACAAGATTCACTTCACGGAGATTGGCCTCATCTAAATGGGCTTCTCGCAGGTTAGCCTGTTCTAGATTAGCGCCCGCTAAGTTGGCTCGCCGCAGGTTTGCTTCCATTAGTTCCGCTGACGCCATTTGCACACTGCCTAACTTGGCACGTTCAAGATTAACCTGGTCAAGCTTAGCGGCTTGCAAATTTGCCCCACCAAGATCCGCATCCTCTAGAACGGCCCAATTTAGGTCAGCATCTTGCAAATAGGCCATCCGCAAATCAGCTTTACTGAGATTTGCCCCGCTCAAAAGAGCTTGATTTAATTTGGCACTGTTTAGGGAAGCACTTCTTAGATCCGCCTGACGTAAACAAGCCCCAGTCAAGTTAGCACGACTCAAAAATGCCCAACTCAGGTTGACCCCTGTTAGATTCGCGCCACTGAGGTTAACGTCGCGTAGGTTAACACCGCTAAGATTGGCACCACTTAAGTCAACGTGGGCAAATTCTCGTTCACCGTTCTGATATCTCTCAAGCAGTTCGTGTATTTGCATGCAAAGAAGGAAGGGCGATCGCACGTCAGGTCACACAGCCCTAACCTGACTTACCCGTAGAGGTAACTAAATCTTAACGGTCGTGTGATATGACGTATCCGTCGCTACATAGAGTCAGAGAGAAAGAAAAACTTTATTTAGAGAATTTATTAAAAATGACCTGTTATTACAGCAACTTCACTACAAGATTAACGGCATTTCACCCAATCCCAATGAGGGGTTTTACAGTTATTCAGGGTAGATGCAGATCAGGAACTCAATCTAAGGCATCCAACGGGGTTGCAGCCCCGGCAATGGCAAAGATTCTAGCTCAGGTTTAGCGGTTGGTTGCTTGGGATTAACTGGTAAAAACCACAAGCGACTATCAGTCACTGATCGGCCATCTGAAGTCGTATTAGCTGCACCACTACCTACGGTTTGTTGACTCACTGTTTGGTCAAATAGAATACCAAGCCCATCAGGAGACAAACTCATCTGCACATCCGCCTGATTTGGCATTTTCACCAGTGGCGTTTCTTTCCCTGTTTTGAGATCCACAACCGCCAGATAAGGATCTTCCTGATATAGCTCACCCTGAATTTTCAACTCTGTTAGCAGGCAGTAAAGGTACTGCCCTGTGGGATCAAACACCGCCTTGTTAATCGAGCCTTGCGTCCGCAGCAGTTCTTTTTCAGTGCCCTGATTGGTCACAAGGAACAATGAACGGGTGCGATCGGTGTTGAACTTGACCATGGCAGCCTGGGAGCCATCACGCTTAAAATTCAACACAACCCCAAACTTTGGCAGAAAATCAAGTGGTTTTGCATCTGGCTCTAAGGGCACGATCGCCAAACCCTGCCCTTGCGCGATCGCCAATGCATCACTATCGGGTGTGATCAAAAAATCCCCTCCGGGATCGCCTCCCAGTGGTTCAGCGGCTTTGCCCTCTCGAATCACCCACGGCCCAAAATCAGATGGATTTTTGCGACTGGCTCGTTGCACAACCACAATCTGCCCATTCGGTGCCAAATCAAACTTAAGGTTTTGATAGTCCGTATTGTCTAACACCAGTTCCAGTTTGCCAGCTGGTTCTTGCTTAGCAGGAGGCAACGCTGGGGCACCTCGAACAGAAGGGGGTGGCTCAATCTGAATGCCTGTGGAAACGCTGTACAGCTTTTGCTCAGTCAAACCCACTGGCTCAGGACGACGCTCGACTGCCGCGAACAGAATGCGATCGCTCAGAGGATAGGGCTGAAAGTCCATCACAGTCAAGTTAGAAGGCGTCAGGATCTGTTTTTGCTGATCTTTGAAATTAAACAGAATCAGCCGCCCCGCTTCTTCGCCCTTCACACCGATGTAGGCAAACGCTCGATCGCGCGTGCGAAACTGCCCGACAAAGGGCTGCATGACTGAGCCATCCCCACCAAAGCGATCGCGCCCACCTTCCACCGTTACTTGAAACTCTTTGCCATAAGGGGCTGGAGCCGACAGAGTATAAGCCATACGGCGACCTGCCCAACTCACCTTGCCAGGTGTTGGTAAAGGTGGAGTGATTTTTAAGTTCTGCTCGATACTGGCTGTGTCCATCGGGCGGTTAAACGTGAGAATAAACGCCGTATCTTCAGCACCGACCTGATGCGTTTGCCAGCTAAAATTTCGGACGCGGGGTGCCGTCTGGGCACCCACGACCAGCAACAGGCCAATACACAAACTGAGCGCTACCATCCAAATAACGGCAACGCGATCGAGCGGTTGAGGAAAGTTTGAGGATGCAGGCGATCGCATGGATTAGGGCATCTTAACAATAGGGAGGAGCATGGTGGCGAGACTGGCGCAAGCCATTCACCAATCAGCCAGCAATTCTCATTTTGAAACATTTGTACTGAAGTCAGAGCCTCTAAAGGCTTGTGCGCTCAATTTTATGAACGGCAGAATGGGTATTCCAGCCATTGATAGCTGTTCAAAATGAATATTTTTGTGAGAATTATTCTCA
>DVDV01000278.1 GCA_015296075.1 Leptolyngbyaceae cyanobacterium M33_DOE_097
TGAGAATAATTCTCACAAAAATATTCATTTTGAACAGCTATCAATGGCTGGAATACCCATTCTGCCGTTCATAAAATTGAGCGCACAAGCCTTTAGAGGCTCTGACTTCAGTACAAATGTTTCAAAATGAGAATTGCTGACATTACTAGACAGCGAGAGGCGCTTGATTCGCTGAACCAGGCCAATCAGCAAATTGCCAACTTACTGGGTGGCATTAGCGATGCGTGCTTTTCGCTTAACCAAAGCTGGCAATTTACTTACATGAATCGTCAGGCGGGAGAGTTGTTTCACCAGGAGCCAGCCCAACTGCTCGGTCAAACAATTTGGGAGACGTTGCCAGAGTTGCAAGGTTCAGAGATTGAGCATCAATTAAGACAGGCCAGTGCCGATCGCGTCTCGATCAACTTTGAGCATTACTGGCCTATCTTTCAGCGCTGGTTAGAGATTCGCATTTCACCCGTTGCTGGGGGGCTGCTGGTTTTTTTGCTAGATGTCAGCGATCGCCACATGGCTCAGGTTGAATTACTGGAAATGAGTTCTGCTTTAGGGAATGCGGTCGAAGGCATTGCTCGGTTAGATTTGCAGGGACGGTATATTGCGCTCAATCGCTCCTACGCAGAAGTTTTGGGCTACGAACCCGAAGAAATGATTGGTATGGCCTGGGAGCAAACACTCTTGGCTGAAGACATTGCTGAAGTGAAGGCTGCTTATCATCGCGTTGTAACGACGGGCAGCAAAATATCAATCGAGGCGCGTGCCCTGCGCAAAGATGGGTCTACTTTCTATAAAGAAGTGGTTTTGGTGCCAGCTTACGACTTGCACGATAACCTGATTGGGCATCACTGCTTTACGCGCGACATTACAGAACGCAAAAAGGCTGAGGAATCGTTGCGTCTGCAAGCTGAGCGCGAGCAGATGCTGAGTGCGGTGGCCCAGCGGATTCGTAACTCACTGGAGTTGTCAGAGATTCTCAATACGGCAGTGGCGGAGGTGCGGCAACTGCTGAAGGTCGATCGCACGGTGATTCTGCAAGTTGCGGCTGAAAATCACATCATGGTGGCGGCGGAGTCCGTTATTCCACCGTTTTTCTCAGTACTTAACTCGTGTTTGGAGAATCGCCGATTTCAGCAGCTCAGTCTAACGCACCATCAAGACCTTGTAATTGATGACGTATTGGGCCTGCTATCAGATGCAAGAGAGCCACCCCGGAGTGAGCTAGCTGAAATTGCGGCGCTGATGCAAGCATGGCAAGTGCAGGCGCTGTTGTCGGTGCCAATCCTGCTGGGCGATCGCCTCTGGGGCTTTTTGTTTTGTCATCAATGCACCGCACCACGTCAATGGGAAGCCTTTGAAATCGGGTTAGTCGATCAACTGGCAACCCATTTGGTGATTGCGATTCAGCAGGCGAATTTGTATCAACAAGTGCAGCAGCTTAATAGTGAGTTAGAGCAGCAGGTGCAAGAGCGCACAGCTCAACTGCAAACCGCTTTGCTCTATGAGGCATTGCTCAAACGCATTACTGATTCGGTGCGCGACAGTCTAAACGAAGAGGAAATCTTGCAGCGTGCTGTTCATGAGTTGACCAACGGCTTAATCGTGAATGGCTGTGATGCGGCTTTGTACAACATTGAGCAGCGCACCTCCACAATCTGCTACGAAGCCCTGCGAGATTTACCGTCAGCAAAGGGGGTGACGCTCTCGATGCAAGATTTCCCAGAGCTGTATGACCAGATTTTGAGTGAGCACCATTTTCAGTTTTGTCAATTGTTACCTGATCCTGTGCGCTCGATTGAGCGACATTACGCTGTCCTGGTTTGTCCCCTGGTGGGTGATCTGGATGTGATTGGTGACTTGTGGTTGTTTAAGCCTGAGTATGACCACTTTTCGTCGTTAGAGATTCGGCTGGTGCAGCAAGTGGCAAATCAGTGTGCGATCGCGATTCGGCAAGCGCGACTTTACCAGGCGGCACAGGCTCAGGTGCAAGAATTAGAGAAGCTTAATCAGCTAAAAGATGACTTTCTCAGCACGGTTTCGCATGAGTTGCGTACGCCGATGTCGAATATGAAAATGGCGATTCACATGCTGCGAAACGTCGAAACGCCAGAGCGCCGCGATCGCTATTTGGGTATTTTGCAAGCGGAATGTGTGCGCGAAATTGAGCTGATCAATGACTTGCTAGACCTGCAACGGTTAGAGGCCGACTCCTATCGCATCGTGCCTGAACCGCTCGATGTTTACACTTTTATTGAGCGCTTGATCGAGCCATTTTACGAACGCACCCGCGATCGCGAGCAAAACTTGCACTATGACTTGCCTGCGAATATTCCCGCTATATTGAGCGATCGCCCCACATTAGAACGGGTTTTGGCAGAATTGTTAAATAATGCCTGCAAATACACGCCTCCCAAGGGTGAAATTGTCCTGCGAGTCGAGTTAGATAACCCGGACTCAGCCAGACAAAGCCTGCTGTTTCATATCAGCAACCAGGCCGAAATTCCCGCAGAGGAGTTACCCCGAATTTTTGAGAAGTTTTATCGGGTTCCGGCGATTGATCGCTGGCAGCAGGGCGGCACAGGCTTAGGCTTGGCGCTCGTGCAACATCTGGTGGCTCAATTGAGTGGCACCATTCACGTAGCCAGCACAAGCCAATGGACAACGTTCACAGTGCGGTTGCCTCTGGTTATCCATCCAGCTTAGAGTGTTGCGTGCAAGCCAGCGAGTCGTGCCTGGCCTGACAAGTTTCTGCCAGCCGTATCATTTCGTGCGATCGCCTAGACGCAACGAACGCCAAAATGCGATACTGCTGAGTCTCAGCAGCATTATGCTTTGAGTCCTGCTTGGCGACTCGCCCCAATCTCCCCTGCGCCTATCACTGCATCATGACGACAACGATTCAAACAGCCTTACAACAAAAGATTGCTGCCATTTATCAGCAACCATTCCCCGACTTGCTTTTTGAAGCGCAAAAGATTCACCGGGAGCACCACAACCCCAAAGAAGTTCAATTTTGCACGCTTTCGAGCATCAAAACGGGAGCCTGCCCCGAAGACTGCGCCTACTGCTCACAAAGTGTTCACAACAACGCTGATCTTAAACCTGAACCCCTGATGGATCTGGTGGCTGTGCTAGAGCAGGCAAAAGCGGCGAAGGCTGGAGGCTCGACGCGATTTTGTATGGGGGCAGCCTGGCGCGAAGTCAGAGATGGTGCCCAGTTTGAGCAGGTGCTAGAAATGGTTCGCCAAGTGGCGGCGCTTGATCTAGAAGTTTGTTGCACATTGGGGATGTTGAAGCCCCACCAGGCTCAACGCTTAAAAGAAGCGGGGCTGACGGCCTACAACCACAATCTCGATACCTCACCCGACTACTACGATCAGATCATTACGACCCGCACTTACCGCGATCGCCTGGATACAATTGCAGCCGTTAGTGCAGCAGGTATCTCTGTCTGTTGCGGTGGCATTTTAGGTATGGGTGAATCGGTGCAAGATCGCCTCGATTTGTTGGCAACATTGACAACGCTTAACCCCCCACCCGAATCGATTCCCATCAATTGCTTGGTGCCCATCCCTGGCACTCCTTTAGAAAATGCACCCACGATCGCGCCCTTTGATCTCGTTCGTACGATCGCTACAACCCGCATTCTCTTTCCCAAAGCTATGGTGCGCCTGTCAGCCGGACGCTTAGAAATGAGCGACGAATTGCAAGCCCTCTGTTTCTTAGCCGGGGCTAACTCGATCTTTACTGGAGCAAAACTGCTTACCACTCCCAACCCAGAGCGATCGCGCGATGAGCAACTCCTTGCTACTTTAGGAATGGCACCTAAATCTTTGTAGACAGCTTGTTGGAAGGAGGCAGATCGCGACGGCTGTTAATAGGAGTGACCCATGCAGCGATTTGAGCGTTTTCAGGCGATTCAACAACTCGACCCGGTACAAGATAACTGCGAGATTTGCCGCCAACTGGCAGGCTACGAATTTCCGTGGGATATTACGCGATCGCTGGAAATTGCCTTATTCCGCACCTTTTGTGTCCCTAGCGTTGCCGATCTCCTTGATCGCACTGCCGAATTTCACCATCGTCCCCAAAAACGCTACGACGATACCGGGTTGATGGTTTCGCTGATTCTCAAATGGGGACACGACACTCCTAAGGGGCAGGCCGTGATTCAACGTATGAATCAAATTCATGGGCACTTCCCGATCTCAAATGAGGATTTTCTGTACGTTCTCTCAACGTTTATCTATGAGCCAGTGCGATGGGTTGACCGCTTTGGTTGGCGAAAATTTAGTGACCTGGAAAAGCAAGCTCTGTTTTACTTCTGGTATGCGGTCGGGCAACAGATGGGGATTCAAGCAATCCCGACGAGCTTTGCAATCTTTGAGCAATACAACCTGGACTACGAACGCGAACATTTTCGCTATAACGCCGCCAATCAACGTGTGGGTGAATCGACTTTAAGACTCTTCTTGAGTTGGTTTCCGGCACCCCTGCGCCCCGTGATTCAACCTTTTGTTTACGCCATCATGGACGATCGCATGTTGCAGGCGTTTGGTTTTCCGACTCCTCAACTGTGGCAGCGCCGTTTGGTCGAGCAAGTGTTGCGATCGCGCGGTCATCTCCTCCGCTATTTTCCCCCGCGCCAAACTCCCAGCTTCTACAGCGACGAACCCCAACGGAGTTATCCCCACGGCTACGACTTGACCGACATCGGCCCACCCAAAATGCTGTCAAAGCTGAATCGCCCTAAGGCTTGATGCAGTAAAAGCTAAAACGAACTTTACGATCAACTTACTGTAAACATTTAGAAATATTAATTAGAATTCCGGCCAATTCTAGAGCTTGAAGTAGTAAATTTTAATGCGTATAAAGGATCGTGAGCCTCATAGATGCTCCTAACAAGCCTGTGACTAATATTGCTTACTAACCATGCTATAAATCCTCCTGCTACTAATCCTCGGAAGATTGATGGGTACAAATAAGAGTTTTCAAAATCGGAAGCGGCAAGAAATGCAAACATGAAGTAAAAAATCAGGCTGGGATAGCTTATCAAGGCGGTTACGGCAAAAGTGCCTGCTTCTAGGCGACGGCGCTCCTGCTCTGAAGCTATTTCAATTTCGTTTGCTATTTTCTTGAAGAAGTATCTACGAGCAAAAAAGTTAATTCCAGCAACTGTATAAATTGTTGATCCAAGCACGAGAAACCAGATGTACGTAGGTTCATCTTGAGAGTTGCTTGAAACTTTAAACAAACCAGCAAGACTTATTAAATCAGCAACTAAGCCAATTAAACCTGTTCCAATCCCAAATTTATCGATATTACTTAGTTTGCTCTTGTTAGATTGCCTGAACGTCATTTATATCTATCTCTATACTGAGCTTAGCTAGAGCTTTCTTCTTAAGCTTATTCAAATATAAGCTCTATGTTTTCATGCCCAGACCCTGCAAAGCTTTGTACCTAATCATTGAAGGGAATCTAATTCGCTACAAGAAACGGTCTGCAAACGGTGTGATTGGGGTTTTGGTGCCTCTCTCAAAACTGCGGCAGATTGCAGAACCTAACATTTGAGTCTTGCCTCTTTAACAGTCATTGCAATTTGTAGGTTAAGTTTTAGTAGCAGGTTTGCTTTGACTGTCATACCCGGAGGCAGAGTTGATGTTGATTACTCTGGAGCTGACCCCCGACCTAGAACTTAAACTGAGGCAGAGCATTGCGGCTCATGACACTGAGAGTGTTCGTCAGCTATTGGTAGATGCTTTGATACCAACAGTGGAAGCACTCCTACAGCAAGAAGTTGAAGCATTACCCACAGAGCAGTTCGAGGTGCTGACCAATCAGCTAGTCGAAGAGTTTGCAACATTTTTTGACTCAACTCCACCAGCCTTGTCAGACTACGCAGTCAGCCGTGCAGGCATCTATGAGGATCATCCTTGAGCTGTGATTTATCTGGTCGATACCAATGTTTTGTTGCGCTTTACCGATCGCACTCATACACTGCACTCAGTCACCCGAACCGCGATTCGCAAGTTGATGAGCGACGGTCACAACCTTAAAATCACCTCACAAAACTACGTTGAATTTTGGAATGTTGCGACTCGTCCCGCAGATAAGAATGGCTTTGGTCTAACCCCTGCTAAAGCAGAGCGATCGCTGTGCTTGATTGAGCGGCTCTTTCCTGTCTTACCAGATTCGCCAGCGACTTACCTTAAATGGCGACGACTGGTTATTTCATTTAGCGTATCAGGAGTGCAAGTACACGATGCTCGTCTAGTAGCGGCAATGAAAGTGAATAATATAGATTGCATTTTGACATTCAACGAGGCTGACTTTACCCGTTATGCCAGTGAAGGAGTTGTAGCCATTCATCCAGCAACTGTCTGATGTAGATTAGAAAACTTGACCGAACGATTGGTGTAGCCTTGGCCTTGAATTTCCTCATCAGAGATCGCTTACCATCGTAGAGAGATATAGCGATTAATTTCATGACAACATCACCCGTCTTAGCTAAGCAATACGTCGAGCAACGAAATGGAGGATATTGGATTGAGGGAACTCGCATATCCCTTGACTCAGTGGTGTATAGCTTTTTGAATGGAGAGTCTCCCGAAAGCATTGCTCAATATTTTCCTTTGTTGACCCTTGAACAGGTCTACGGCAGTATTGCTTTTTACTTAGCGAATCGAGAATTGATCGATCAATACCTGAAAGACGCAGAGACAGAGTTTTTGAAGATGCGACAGACACTCAAAGAGAAGAATGTGCTGCTTTATCAGAAGGTAGACGCCGCTCAGCTTCAAAAACAGGATAACGAATGACACCTATTTGCTTCCAGACCGATGCTGATCTAAAACAATCGATTGTGAGCGGTGTATGGCGTAGACAACCTGGTGTTGATTTTCAATCGGCAAACGCAGCAAACTTTAAGGGTAAAACGGATCAAGAAGTTTTAGCGATCGCGGCTAAAGACGGCAGAGTGTTGGTCACCCATGACCGCAAGACGATGCCTCTAGAATTTGCAGAATTCATCACAACTCAAACCAGTGCGGGTGTATTAATTCTTTCTCAAACGGCATCAGCGAATGAGGCAATCGAGTGGCTGCTATTAGTTTGGGAAGCTTCGATACCCGAAGAATGGCTCAATCGGCTGGTGGCGCTTCCGTTTTGATTTTGATTGGCAGGGCTGGGCATGTTCTGGCTTCTTTAAGTGATACCTGAATTGAGTTAACTTTGGCGTCTTGACCGAACGATTGGTATAATTAAGGTGTTGAGTTTCCTGATTAGCAATGGCGACGAAGAAACAGTCCAGTTCAAGAGAGGAAGCGGTGCGTAAGTTGCTGCTGCTGTTTCGTCAGTATGGCTATGAAGGGGCAACCTTAACCCGCATCTCTGAGGCAACGGGTTTGGGGCGAGCGAGTTTGTACCATCACTTTCCCAAAGGCAAAGAAGAGATGGCAACAGCAGTGCTGGAGTACGTCGATCGCTGGATGGCAGAGAACATTCTGAACCCGTTAAAAGCAGATGGCAATCCCGGCGATCGCCTGCAAAATATGGTCACGAAGGTGAACGCGCTCTACGAGTCGGGCGGACGACCCTGCATTTTGGCGGCGTTGTCGATGGGAGATTCGCACGATCTGTTTTATCGGCAGATTCAAACCGCTCTCCAAAGTTGGATCGACGCGATCTCCCAGGTGCTAATCGACGATGGTATTGATGCTGCGAATGCACGCCTGCGAGCCGAAAATGCGATTTTGCAGATTCAAGGGGCACTCATCCTATCGCGAGGTCTCAACAATACAGCACCGTTTCAACGGGTGTTACAACAATTGCCTGATGAGTTACTGCAACCAGTCCGAGCAAGCTAGTCCGCTTCTTTGACTTCATTTATCAAAACTTCACGATTTACTCGTATCTGCACTGTTGGGTCATTTAGAGGGCTTAAATCAAGCTAGGAATGACCTATTTGTGCATTACCATGCTGCTCTCCACTAGAAAGTTTGTTTGTTCACAGGTTTTGGCTGGGTTCGTTGTGTTGGTTGGCAGTACTTTTTTAAGTGGAAGTGTTGGGGCAGTGCCAAAGCCCGATCAAGAAATGATCCCCAAGGCGACAGTGTTGCGATTGCTCAAGTGCCCCGGCGATTGCGTTAAGAATATGCAGTTACTTGTGGGTCGGTTGCCTGACAACTTTCTAGTGAAGTTGCCGCTACCCACAGATGCCAAAATCGTGGCAACCATTATTCGTGATCAAGATCGATCTGAAGTTGTTTTGGATTCGCCTCAATCCCCTCAACAAATTAAAGCGTTTTACACAAAATCCTTTATCGCGTCAGGTTGGAAAACAGAACCGTCGCTTCCAGAGGCTCCTGGTTTCCTTCCATCGCTGCCTGATTTTCCATACACCCGGTTCTGCCAATCAGAGCAAGGGCCTGAAATGACGCTTTCAGCCAACAAAGATGGAAATGAACCGACTGATGTTCGGCTTTATTTCAACCTTAAATCTGAAAATTGTGCTGAGTCTGATGAGACAGCGGAGGCAACTCCTGATTGGCAGGATTGGTTCCCTATCCCCAGTTTGACTCCACCAGAGGATAGTGAAGTGAGCCAAACTGATTTGAGTCCTCAGAGCGACATGCTGATTGCGAGTGCCCAAGTCACTACTAAAAAAAGCCAGGAAGCGTTACTCAGTGACTACAGCAGCCAACTCGTGAAAGCAGGTTGGAGGCAACAAAATCAAACCAAGACTGAGCAATCAACCTCAAGTTTTCTGATATTTAAGGACAAGAAAGGCACTACCTGGCAAGGCATGCTTAAACTTTCACCCATTGAAGACCAACCCAACGATTACGCAGCCACACTACTTGTTTGGCGGTAACTCAAACTTCATTAACTGCAATTAAAAAGCAGCTGGGGAACCCATTCTCCAGCGCTTTTTGAAGCCTGCCATTTCCACTGATAGCCACTAAGCCTGAATGAGACCGTTAGAGTGATGTCAACGCAAGATCAAGAATTGATTCCTAAGTCTGTCTTACTGAGGTTACTGAAGGATCCGTTTGAACGCCTCACAGACTTGCAGTTTTGGAATGGCCAGTTACCGCCTGATTTTCTGATGGAGTTGCCATTGCCAGTCGATGCCAAAATCATTGGAACCATCGTGCGTTATCAAGGGCGATCGTCCGAAGTGATTTTAGATGCACCTCAGTCACAGCGGCAAATTCACGAGTTTTACGCGAATGTATTGCCTGCCTCTGGTTGGACTCTCAGTGAACAAGAACCGCCATCACCAGGGTTTCAAACTACTACACCTGGAGGGTTTGAGTACCCGACTATTTATTGTCATAGTGAGCAACAGCGCTCACTGACACTTGAGGCGGATCAAAATGGCGATGACCCCACAGATATTCGTCTTCGTCTCGATTTAGACTTTAGTGCCTGCGCTACTCGTGCCGAAATTGCCCAATCGAGAACTTGGAACCAGGAATTCTACTTTCCAATGCCAAGTCTAACTCTGCCAGAAAATGTTCAGATCAGCCAATCTCGTTTAGAAAGAGGCGGTGATAAAAACAACATTACACTTCTGTCGAGCGCTCAGATTAATACGACCAAAAGCCAAGAGCCGCTATTTTGTGATTATGCAGAGCAGTTAGTTAACGCAGGCTGGAGCCATCAGCATAAAGTGACCATCGAGCAATCAATCTCTAGTTTTTGGCTCATTAAAGATGTGCAGGGCAATGCTTGGCAAGGCATGTTTAAATTGACTCAGATTGAGGGGCAACCCAATGAGTATGCGGCCTCGTTACTGATTTGGCAGTAGCTTTCTTTTCTAGTAGCGTGGGTTATTCAACAGCCAACGGAGCTAAACTCTACATCCCTCCTAAATTAGTGGCTCGCTCACCCTATCTCGTCTTTTACTTATTTAATTCGTGTAGGTGATAAGTCTAGCCCATTCATTTTTTCGTGCTCATGCGAAGTTTGGGCATACTATAGCCGTAGCCATGTGTAACGTGGCGGAAGCGAGTCAGAATGTCTACCAAAACCTCGCTTTGACCATCATCTGTTCTAAGTGTTCTGACCAAAGCTATATTTAAGCGGGCGCTCTCCTTGCAGCCATCACCATGTTTGCTGACTCACGTTGGATTCTTGAAAATGCTCGTTTTTTGCGACAATTGGCGGCGCTACTCAATGCAGGCGTGCCAATTCAGCAAGCTTTGAGCATGGCAGGGCGTGACTGTAGCAAAGAGTTGCAAAAAGCCTTACAAATTGCCAGTCAGTACGTTACCACAGGGCAAGGTTTGGCCGAGTCTTTGAAGCTCGCATCGAGACGATTTGATCGCTGGACTCTCAGCCTCATCTATGCGGCTGAAGAGAGTGGGGCGCTTCCAGAAACCTGCGATCGCCTGGCAAATAATTTTGAAATTCAAATTAGACGGCGACGGCTCTATCGGTCGGTTGCCTTCTTTTGCTTGTTGTTGATGCTGGGTAGCTGCGTTTTTATCTTTGCTTTGATGCAACGGAGCTTGCATTTTTTGTGGCTGCCGCGATTTTGGATCTGGCTTGTGGTGGTGAGCATCGCTTTTTGGGGTTTGCTGCGCTGGACAAATGCGCAATACCAGGGGCAAGCCTTGCTGCGATCGCTGTCGCGGCTACCGATGATTACGCCGATTGTGGAAGCGCGATCAATGATTTATTTGAGCGAGTTGGCGATCGCTTTACAGTCAGGGCTTTCACTTTTGCAAGGGCTAGATTTATTACAACGACGGATCCCTGACCCGGTGTTAGTCAACCAGTTAGAATTGGCGACTCAGCAGGTTAAACAGGGGCATACACTCAGCCAGGGCTTAGCCGGAAAAGTGCCTCTGGTTGCCTTTCAAATGGTGCGGGTCGGAGAAGAAACCGGAGATTTGGGGCGATCGCTGCAAAAAATGGGCGAATACTATGAGGCTCAGCTTTACTATCGGTTGCGCCAACTCTACGCGACATTACGCCCCATTACGTTAATTGCACTGGGGGCGATCGTCTTGCTGGCTGGAGTTCAGACCATCAGCAATTTGCTAAATCGGCTGCCGAGCTAAGAGCAAATTTGGAAAGATTCGCTCTAACTCCAAGCACGAAGCAACCTGAGCCAACTCTTCTAGATCTTTTGGGTTTGTCAAATATGGCACAATTCCCAAAACAGGTACACCTGTTAGCTTTTGGATTAAGTCTACGGGTGTCCAGTTGTCAATCTCAGTCTCAGTGACAGGCTGAACACAGTTAAGCACAATCCCCTTCAAATGAATGCGGTTTTGCTTAGCGAGAGCAACGTTTGCGACTGCTTGACCAACAGCGCCCAGTTTGACGGGCACAACTAAAACCGCCGGTAAGTGCCAATCCCACGCGAGGTCAGCTACCGTTGCCTCATAGGTGATGGGTGTACCTAAACCACCAACTCCTTCGATCAAGACCATGTCTGACTGGGTGCGCAACTGCTCGTAGTGTTGCCA
This sequence comes from Leptolyngbyaceae cyanobacterium M33_DOE_097, assembly GCA_015296075.1. Taxonomy (GTDB): domain Bacteria; phylum Cyanobacteriota; class Cyanobacteriia; order Leptolyngbyales; family Leptolyngbyaceae; genus DSRU01. The sequence goes on from DVDV01000278.1 coordinate 11,475, forward strand.
GACAACCTCCAAATCTACGCGTTTACCTTCTTGCGACGCAGCTAACGGCGGGGCGATCGGGGCTTTAAAGCGCAGCGGGGCGACCACATCAATATCCACACCAAAGAGCTGGCTGTACAGCTCACCATCCCCAATCCCAGACTGGACGATTTTGAGGATACTAATTCTGCGATCGCCACAATACTTCCGCCAATAGGCAGCTAGCGCGGCTGTTAGGACTGTCTTACCTGCGTCCGTATCCGTTCCAGTAATAAGTAAATTCATCTAAATCTATCCAGCCATATTTGCCTTCTGCCTATTGTACTGGGTTGGTTTTAGCGCGGCATCCGTCGTTGCAGGCCGATTTCCAGGGTGTAATCGGTTTCTCGTCGGGGAACCACATCAATCTGGTAGTCTCCGGCGCTCGCGGCTTCTTCTTGCCACGCTTTCACCCCTGTCACATTTGGCAAAGGCCGCCCGTTAGGGTCATACACTGACAGCGTCGCTCGTCCTTCTAAAATTCGGGCTTGCAGCATATCCCCGACCTCAGCATTCACAAGATATCGCTTGATCGTGGCCGGGGTTGCGCGATCAGAGAGGGTTGTCACACTCGTCCCTGGCGGAAAATTGACCGATTGGGTTTCAACCGTCGGTTCCCCTGGCTCATCAGGTGACTCAGTGGGGCTAGGCTCTGGCGTAGGTGTTGCAGGTGGCTCGGCTTTGTTGAGCAGAAACTCAACTTCGTATTGAGTATTGTCTAAGCCTTGCACAGGGCTGATTTCAATGATGTATTGCCCCGTATAGGGAAGTGTATCGCGCCACGACTGAACGCGAGTTGCAATCGGTTCGCGATTTGGCCCTCTAACCGTCATTAATGCGCCTTCGGTGGTTAGCGTTGCGCTCAACTCGCGGCCCTGCCGCCCCCGAATGACATAAACTGCTTTTTGTTGAGCGGTTAAGCTGCCTGACTCTACTTGGGTTTCCCCAGGTGTGAGTTGCACTCGCTTTGAGAAGTTCGTCGGGCTGGGCGATGGCGAGGGTGAAGGTTTTGGCGATGGTGAGACTGAAACGGAAGGCGTTGGCGTTGGCGAAATCACAACCGTTTGGGTGGGGGTCGGAGCCGGAGCTGGACTAAGTACGGCTCGGACGATCGCCCAAGAGCCAATTCCAGTTAGGGCGACTAAACCTAAACCAACCAGCGTCACTGCCAGCGGATCATCCCAAATTGAGCTGCGCGGTGGTGGAATCGAAGGTTCATCGGGATAGCGCGTTGAGTGGGTGGGTGGTTCGAGCGATCGCCCGCCCACAGCCATTGTGCGAGTTTCGGTACTGGCTGGAGGTTTCGCAGTTGGCACTGGCGTTGGGTAAGCGGTTGGTGGCGGATTCACGGGTTGGCTTGCGATCGGCTCATAAGCCCGTTGCAATGCTTGCGCAACTTCTGCCACAGACTGATAGCGATCGCCCGGTCGCACGCTCAACATGCGATTGAGTACCTGCGCTAAGCCAGGACTAACCTGCACCCATCGCTGCCAATACCAAGTTAAGGTGTTGTCATCAAAAAGGTCTTGAGGTTCGCGGCCAGTAAGTAAAACAACAGCGGTTACAGCTAACGAGTAGAGGTCACTACAGGGGTAAGCGCGCCCAGTTTGAATCTGCTCGCTTGGGGCATACCCTAACTTGCCAACCGTCGTGTTTTGGGCAACGGTCCCCACCTGCTGAAATGTTTCAGGGTTCACTATTCCCGTTTTGAATTGGTTGGCGAGTTCTTTCACAACCCCAAAGTCGATCAGCACGGGTAGGTTGTCTTTCTCCCGCAACATAATGTTGTCTGGGGCAATATCCCGGTGAACAATGCCTTTAGCATGAATATGAGCCAGCACTGGCAGAATGCGCTGCAACAGTTGCACAATCTCAGCTTCATTAAAGGTCAACCCTTCAAGCTTGCGTTGGTCTAGCAGCTTGCGATACGACAACCCCTCAACGTAGTCTTGCACCAAAAACAAGCGCTGGTCCTGCTCAAAGTTGGCGCGGAACTGAGGAATCTGGGGGTGCTGAATTTGATAGAGCGTTTGCGCCTCCCGCTGAAACAACTCCTTTGACTTCGACAGTGCATAAGGGTCGCCCTGCGGGGGAATGAGTTCTTTAATCGCGCAAAACTCATTGAAGCGCCCCTGGTCTTCTGCCAGATAAGTGCGCCCAAAGCCGCCTTGCCCCAAAATTCGGAGAACTCGATAACGGCTTTGCAGAATGGTGCCCGCAGGCAGGGGAGGTCTCATAGGGAAATCGTTAGCAGTAAATCTGAATAATTAATCCGTAGCACGCGATCTATTTCCATCTTAGGGGGCTAGTTAGCCAGTCGAGCTTTGACAATATCTTGAACTTTTTTGCCATCCGCTTTGCCTTTAAGTTGCTGCATGGCTGGCCCCATCACTTTGCCCATATCTTTGGCAGAGCTTGCCCCTACCTGGCTAATAATCTCATCGATGATTTGAGCCACTTCGTCATCGCTCAACTGCTTTGGCAAATACTCCTCTAAAATGGCTAACTCTTGCGCCTCCTGCTCAGCCAATTCGGGGCGGCCAGCTTGCTCGTATTGGGCGATCGAATCGCGGCGTTGTTTGGCAAGCTGCACTAACAACTCAATTTCTTGGGCTTCCGTCAATTCTTCCTGCCCGCTGGGGCGCACACTCACTTCCTTCTCCAGCACCGCTTTTTTAATGCTGCGTAGGGTTTCTAGCCGCAACTTATCTTTGGCTTTCATCGCGTTCTTAATTTCTTCGGTGACCTGCTCTTTGAGTCTCATTGCTGCTCCCCTTGGTTACTTACTAAAGCGGTGGCTCACCCAGTCGTAGCACCCCATTGTAGGAATTGACGGCATAACTGTGTGAGATACAAGATTATCAGGTGAAATTACGGATTAAATTTTCCCGTCTAAGATTGGAGAATATCCTTCAAAGCTTTCTAGCTTGATTAGAATTAGTTTTATCATCAGTATTTGTTGTGTTCTGGGGCGATCGCCTCTGTCAAGAACATCCATTCTGGAGCAGCTTCTGGTTTGATAAGAAAGACAACGCTCGTTTCAAGATTTTTTTACTTCTTTTGCTCAAGTCACTTCTTCGAGCTAAGTGGTGACATTTTTTAACATCTTTCTGGTAAAAGTGATAAGGGAACTATTTATTAAGTCTTTTTAAAACTTTCTGAGTATGAGTTCATAAATTCTTGATAGAGAAACAGGAACTCAATCAGACTTTTGGTATAGGTTTTGGTAGGATTTTTCCGGCGAGTTCGAGGGCAAGCTGTGATTCGCACTGCAACACTATCTCCGCAAGCGATTTTTTCTTCATTGGCTGACAATAGTCGTCTTCGACTTTTGGCAGGTTCGGCAAATTTTCCTCTCGCTCATGAAGTCGCACGCTACTTGGGTATGGATCTGAGTCCAATGGTGCGCAAGCGGTTTGCTGATGGCGAACTCTATATTCAGATTCAAGAGTCGATTCGAGGTTGTGACGTTTACTTGTTGCAACCAACTTGCCATCCCGTCAATGATCACCTGATGGAATTGTTGATCATGATTGATGCTTGCCGACGCGCATCGGCTCGACAAATCACGGCGGTGATTCCTTACTATGGTTATGCTCGCGCCGATCGCAAAACAGCAGGTCGTGAGTCAATCAGTGCCAAACTGGTGGCAAACTTGCTTACGCAAGCGGGTGCAAGCCGTATCCTGGCTATGGATCTACACTCAGCCCAAATTCAAGGTTATTTCGACATTCCGATGGATCATGTTTATGGCTCGCCCGTAATCATCGATTACCTCGCCCGCAAGCAACTTTCAGATATTGTAGTTGTTTCGCCTGACGTTGGTGGTGTAGCGCGTGCGCGTGCGTTTGCAAAGAAGCTAAACGATGCACCTCTCGCTATTATTGATAAGCGGCGGCAAGCCCATAACGTTGCTGAAGTGATGAATGTGATTGGGGATGTAGCTGGTAAAACGGCTGTTTTAGTCGATGACATGATCGACACCGCCGGAACCATTACGGAGGGTGCGCGGATTTTACGCAAAAATGGCGCTCACCAGGTGTATGCCTGTGCGACCCACGCTGTCTTTTCGCCACCCGCAACCGAGCGACTCTCAACTGGCGTTTTCGAGGAAGTCATCGTAACAAACACGATCCCGGTTCCTGAAGACAAGCGGTTTGACCAACTCACAGTTCTCTCGATCGCCAACACTTTGGGAGAAGCAATCTGGCGCATTCATGAAGACAGCTCTGTCAGCAGCATGTTTCGCTAGATCAGGGCGCGGTTAACTCAACCCTCGGTTCAGATTCTGAAAAACTCTCCTGGCTTATGTGAGTCGGAGAGTTTTTAAATAGAGACACTCAAAACTTGCTTGAGCCTTGATCAATCCTAGATTTTTCCCCGACTCCGCCGCCTAGTTGAGACAAGCTTGGAAAGTGGGACTTTTTGTTAACTCTAAGGGCCAGGAGTTGTCACGATGCCTTGAGCGATTTTTTCTAGCACGCTGCTACAGGAAAAGTCCTCGCATTGAGCCACCCACGTCATAGATTCAGCTAGAGCCAAAAATCTCTAGAAAGACTCAACAAACACCTCTCTAGAGATTTTCGTTTTAAGCATAGTCACAAAAGGAACTGAAGCCTATGCTGCTTCTTTAGAACTGATTGCGGCTGACGACAAAGACGGTAATGTTTCTTGAACCGACTCCGCTCCTTTACGGTGTAAGCGAATGCCGATAAAGACATCGTAGATAAAATTCCAAAAGTCCTTCTTCGTTTCGAGCAAGCCTAATGTCTGGTGGCAGCCCTTCGCATCTAACAACGGCCTCATTACATGATAAGCCCGCTCGTAGTTGTACCAGGGGATCGAAGGCCATAAATGGTGGATCAAGTGATAATTTTGACCCATGATTAACCAATTCAAAACACGGCTGGGGTAAACACGCGCATTTTTCCAGCGATTCTGCTCCTCAAATGGACGATGAGGAAGGTAATCAAAAAATAACCCCAAAGCTAAGCCTACAAAGGCCAATGGCACAAACCAATAATCGAAAATATAGCCAATAAAACCGTATTTAACGGCTGTAAGAAGAATAATTGCAGTGACGGAGCGGGCGATAATCCACTCGCCTAGCTCAAACTTGCGCCATAGCTTACGGCGAAAGAAGTAAACCTCGTGGTACAGAAAGCGAGCGTTGATAAACCACAAAGGCCCAATCGTTGAAACAACATGGTCTGGGTCATTCTCAGGATCATTGACATGAGCATGATGCTGCATGTGGACGCGCGTAAAAACTGGAAAGGAAAAACACAGCATGAGCGCGCTGCCATGACCCAGAATGGCATTAACAATGCGATTACGATGAGCGACATTGTGACACGCGTCGTGAATTACTGTTCCGACGAGATGTAGTGCCACCATGTTCAGCACAAAGCTGATCCACTTGTACCAACCAAGAGAGAAATATCCGAACGCTGCAACAACTGCCAAGACCACTGCCAATACAAACATCAGCAGGGTGGGATTTAGAAACTCATCAGGTGCGCTCATGAGTTCCCGCGGCACCGTCAGGCGCTTTACTACCGCCGACATCTACAATCCTGCTCCTATCGCTGTCATGGGTAGTATACGCTACGCCAGGACTAGAATAAAGTTTTGTGAAATTAGGGAAGCTAATCGATTCGGAGTTTACGAAAAGTAATCCTTCTTGCAATTTTTTTAAGAATTGCGATCGCCCCTATCTTTACTGGCTTCCAGGGTTTACGGCAGAGACCTAACTCAATAGCTAAGTCGAATAATTTTTTTGAGATTTTCGGGAACTTTAGACCTACACGCTGCGTCAACCTGAATAAGATTTATCTCCGTTCGCGAAATTGGAACGCTAGACTGCTTGATTTAGTCGTTTTCTTGATGCCCTCTCAGAAAGCTTGTGACTTTGGCAGCTAGAAAGCTGTCTTTGACAAATTTATTCAAACTTATCGTTGTTGAGGTTTGCCGTGGTGCTTCAGGAAAAATCATTACAAGGGATGGTTAAAGCCGCGCTTCTAATTGCGGGGATCGCTGGGTTGTCGGTTAGTAATCCGGCGATCGCGGCTCCGTTGTTTCAGGCGGCTCCCGACTCTACATCGGCAGAGCCAGACCAGTCGGGGGATGTCATCATCAACACAGAAGAAGATCAAGCTGATGCTCCGACGCCTGAGCCAAGTGCTGAGCCAAGTGCGACAACAACAACCTCAAATAACCGCTTTAGCTGTCAAGCGATGAATGGCGAGTACATGGTGATGTACAACCCTGAGAGTCAACCCGGTAAGCTTTATCCCTGGGCAAAACCGACGGCAATGGGGGGTGGTTGGAGTGCTGAGCGCCGCTGTATGGAAATCAGCCGCCGTTTAGAAGCCTACCGACCTGACGGTTTGCTAGAGATGAAGACAAACATTGAAAACGGCTACAACGTTGTTTGTGTCACGACTCAAAAAATCTCAGACTGCCGCATTGTGTTGACCGTGCCTCAAGGTCAGAGTGCCATGCAGACGCGCGATCGCGTGTTTGATAACCTTTCTGTCGCTGACCGAGGGGTTGAGACCAGTGCGGTGAATACCTTTGTGGGTGGTAATGATGCTCTGGGTCAGGTGGGGCAGCTCTTGAACGGCTTACCAAGAATTGGCTCTCGTCGCGATCGCAGTGTTGATAGTGGCATTAACCTGCGCCCTTACCTGGATCGGGCCGACGGTGGCACCGGGAAATTTTTACGGGGAAATGGAAACTCAGCCACACCGGGCTTGAGACTCAACCCAGATCAGTTTCGTTAGTTAGTTGGTTAAGCTCCTTAGGTCATACCGCCCTTAAGGGCGGTTTTTTGTTGGCTTTCCTCCATCCAAAACGGGAAGAGTACCCCATTAACGAATGCTCAATTTAAAGGGCGTAGGGGCAAGGTTTTTAACGTGCTATCTCAATCCTGCTTGGTTCCGGGCTGCTAAACCCCTCCACATGAACAATCGTATCCAAGTGGATCTTGATAGGAGTCCTTTGTCTATTGCTATTGCAACAGCTCTATTTGTTAAAGCTCTGACTGACGGTTTGTGTCGCCACGATCGCAAAATCTCAAGCAATCTAGCTCAAGCTGTATCAACTCCTACCGAATGAATGCAACAGATTCGGTAAGGTCATTCAAGCTAAAATATGTGATTCACAGCACAATCTATTTCTTGCAAGGTAAAACTTTGCGAACTAGACAGGCGAGGCATATTCACTTTCAGCGTTTTGTTTTGATGTGGTTGTTTCATGCGCCTCGAACAGCTCCAAGCATTTTTGGCAGTCGCAGAAACGGGTAGCTTTCAGCAAGCTGCTCAACGTTGCGGTGTCACACAATCTGCAATTAGTCGCCAGATTCAGGGATTAGAAGGAGAATTGGGGATGCCGCTGTTTCATCGGGCGGCCCAAGCCAAGTTGACGATCGCGGGCGATCGTTTGCTGCCCCGTGCTAAGCGGATCTGCCAAGAGTGGGCCAGCGCCACTCAAGAAACAGCTGATTTGCTCGCAGGCAAGCAACCAGAGTTGTGTGTTGCTGCTATTCACTCCATTTGTGCCCACTATCTACCCCCCATCTTGCAGCAGTTTTGTGATGACTTTCCTGCGGTGCAATTGCGGGTGACAGCTCTGGGTAGCGATCGCGCGTTGAAAGTTCTCAAAGATGGCTTGGTGGATGTGGCGATCGTGATGCATAATCGCTTTCTCACATCTAACCCCGAGGTCGTTGTTAAAGTTCTCTTTAATGAACCGATTCACGTGCTCCTAGCCGCCGATCATCCCCTCGCAGCCTGGGAAGCGATCCCCTGGGAAGAACTGGTGAAATATCCCCAGGTTGTCTTTAAGGATGGTTATGGTATGCAGCGCATTGTACAAGAGCAATTTGAGCGTCGAGGCGCGATTCTCAGGGCTGCTTTGGAGTTAAACACCCCCGATGCGTTTCGAGGCGTGGTGCGGCAAGGAAATTTGGTTGCCTTGTTACCTGCTATGGCTCTGGTTGATGTCGATAAGGATCCAACACTGGCTATTCGGCCGATCGCTGCCGATTTAATCAGTGCTGAACCGCTCAACCAGGAGTCGTTAACCCGGCAAGTGGTGTTGGTGACAACCCGCGATCGCCTCCAGATTCCACCTATTCAACACTTTTTTGACTTAGTCAGTGAGCAACTTCCCCATCAAGTCGATCTGCTTACAGCTCCCCTCGTAGGGGGAACTATTTCAGAGAGTCAATAGGTGAGCAACCGTTTGCAGCAACGATTCAATGTCGCGACGCAGGAAATAATGGGAGGATCATATACTTCCCTCATTGTTTAGCTTTGTCCTTCTGACCGCATTCATTGCCTGTCCCCCTTAACTGCCAATTAATCTAAAGGAAAAGTTGATGAGTCACGCCTTTCGAGACCTGCTTCGTAAGATTGGGAGTGGACCCCATACCAGCGAAAATTTGTCGCGGGCCGAAGCAGCCGCAGCCATGCAAATGATGCTGCAACAAGAGGCAACTCCGGCACAAATTGGGGCGTTTATGATTGCCCATCGAATTCGCCGCCCAACCGGGGAAGAACTGGCAGGCATGTTAGATGCCTATTACGCTTTGGGGCCTCAGTTGCAGCCGATCGCGGCGGCTTTTCCGCCTGTGATTTTTGGCAATCCCTACGACGGGCGATCGCGCACGATTTCCCTCTCACCACTAACAGCCCTGGTGTTGGCAACGGCGGGCTGTCCCGTGATTCTGCATGGGGGCGATCGGATGCCGACGAAAGAAGGCGAACCTTTGATTAACTTCTGGCGACAGTTGGGGGTTGATTGGTCTGAACTGCCCCTGGAGCAAGTGCAGCACATTTTTGCTCAAACACTGATTGGCTTTGTCTACCTGCCCACTCACTTTCCGCTGGCGCAGGGGTTAGTGCCCTACCGGGAGCAGATTGGCAAACGTCCTCCGCTAGCAACGATGGAGCTGATCTGGTCGCCTTATGCCGGAGATGGACATATCGCGGCTGGGTTTGTGCATCCACCTACTGAAGGGCTGTTTCAAACGGCTCTGGGCTTACATAACGTCAGCCGCTTCACACTGGTAAAAGGGATCGAGGGAAGCTGTGATTTGCCACGAGAGCGAACCAGCATCATTGGCTTAGGCGAAGAGCGGTTGCTCCTACATCCCCGCGAGTATGGCTTTGAGGGTAAAAACACTCCCTTAGAGTCACCCGCAGCGACTGCCCAAGCGATGCAGGCAACCTTACAGGGTGAAGACTCAGAGCTGACCCGTTCTATTGTGTGGAATAGTGGCTTTTACCTGTGGCGGGTGGGTGCGACAGATTCAGTTGCAGCGGGTATTGTGCAAACCCAGGAATGGCTGCAATCAGGTGCGGTGGCGAGAAAGTTACAGGCGTTGCAAGCCGCGATCGCGCCTTTACCTGTTTCCTAAACCCTAAGCAGGGTCACATCGAATCTCGATCATAAAACCGTCTGGATCGTAGAAGTAGATGCCACGACCCGTTGGTCGTGTGACAGGCCCCTGGGCGATCGCGATTTTGTTAGTATGCAGACTCTCAACCGCCTGGTCAAAAAATTCGGGCGCAATATCAAAGGCAAGATGATTGGCTCGTGTAAATTGCTGCTCTGGATCTGCGTTGGGTGGCTCTAAGTCAGGTTCCCAAAACAAGTCCAGGATTGTACCATCGGGTGTTCTAAAGTTCGCTACCTTTCCCTGAGCGACCAGATCTTTCAGCGTGGTCGGCACCTCTGTCCCTTGCAACTCGTGCAACCCCAAAATCTCGCCGTAAAAATGACGCGAGGCTTGCATATTTTTGACATTCAAAGCAAAGTGGTGCATCTTGCGAAGCATTCCAGGAGCCAGCACTGCCGAAATTTGTGTCTGCATAAGGGTTCACCCATTTTCTAGATGGTGATGTTTCTCTTCATTCTAGAAGGGGGCCAGGGTTGCGCCTCTCTCGATTGGCTTCCCTGTCCCCCATTTATCCCTAGCTCATACCGATCAGGGTTTCATATCCCCTAGTTAAGCCGCGTTTTGTAGCTCACCGGGGCGCACCTGCAAAATCTTCTTCTGTGCGCCGCGTAGCACTTCGACTCGCAGGTTTTGGCCCAGCTTGCTGTTCTCAACAATGGACTGTAGCTGCTCAGCCTTTGTGATCGTTTCACCATCAATCTGGGTGATCACGTCTCCTCGACGGATCCCGGCGGTCGCGGCTGGGGTGTTGGGTAGCACTCGCACAACGATCACCCCATTCACCTCTGGTACAGAAAAAGCAGAGTTTGGGTCTTCGTTATTTTGGCGAGCCAGTTCGGGAGTCAGCGTCGTCATTTGCACACCCAGGTAAGGATGGGCAATTTTCTCGCCACGTGCCAACTGGTCTTTAATCTCTTTGGCCTTGTTAACCGGAATGGCAAACCCAATCCCCATTGCATCGGCCCGAATCGCGGTGTTAATGCCAATTACTTCGCCTTGCGCGTTGACTAGGGGGCCACCGGAGTTACCGGGGTTAATCGCCGCATCCGTCTGAATGAAATCTAGCCGCTTGTCAGGGATCCCAACTTGAGCGCTTGAGCGCTTCAGGGTGCTGACAATCCCTAAAGTAACGGTGTTATCAAGCCCTAGCGGATTGCCGACTGCGATCGCCCAGTCTCCCACTTCAACGCTATCTGAATCACCTAAAGAAACGGTAGGTAGCTTGTCGCCATTAATTTTGACCACAGCCAAGTCGGTCACTTCATCCACCCCTTTCACCACCCCATCCAGAGTGCGCCCGTCTTTCAGGGTCACGGTCACGCGATCGGCCCCATCCACAACGTGAGCATTCGTCAAAATCACCCCACTCGGATCCACAATGAAGCCAGAGCCTTGCCCACGCATCAACTGTTGCCGAGGCCGACTAAAGTCATCACCAAAAAAGTTGCGAAAGAAGGGATCCTCTAAGAAGGGATCTGGCATTGCCCGTTGTGTCACCGTGCGCTCAGTGTCAATTCGCACAACAGCGGGACCGACCTGGTTAACGGCTTGAGCCACAAAACTTTTAGCAGGTAAAGCTGCCGCATTAGATGGTGCCAGAGGTTGCGCGATCGCGCCCGGCATCGGCAACGCAATCAGCACCAGTAAACCGATTAACAGAAGCTTGCTGATTTTGGCAGCCATGTAAGAGAAGGGATTTTGAAATCGCATAGCACCAACTTCTTGTATCTGAATTCAACTCATTTACAGCCGAGCTTAATGCCCTGAAGCCGTAACGGTGACTTGCTAGGATTAAACTCTTTTCTATTCTGGCAGGCAAATTTCCCCTTCTACCATCTCGTTTCAAGTTCAAAAGCGAATCCAGGGCATCCAGGCTACAATCGTAGGCAAACTTAGGCACGGTTAATGAATGACTGCGACTGAACACAACCACGATACAGAGCTGGCAGATTCTTCTAAATCTCATCATCACTCTGATCCTCACCATCCCCACGTCCACAGCGAAGAGTCACTGCGGCGGGTGATTAATCGCCTTTCGCGAATTGAGGGACATATTCGTGGCATCAAGACCATGATTCAAGAAAGTCGTGCTTGCCCTGACGTGCTGGTTCAAATTGCCGCCGTGCGGGGTGCCCTCGATCGCGTGGCCCGAATGGTGTTAGACGAACACCTGACAGAATGCATTGCTAGAGCTGCCCATGATGGCAATATTGACTCTGAAATCGAGGAGTTAAAAGCAGCTCTTGATCGCTTCTTGCTCTAACAGTCGCAAACCGCTCAATCACTGAAGCTCGTTTAGTTATTTTTCTTTGTAAATCTTATAAAGCCTATCGCATCTTTTCTCATAATCAATCGAACTGTTTCTGAAATTTACTGTTTCGTTTCTACTTGTTTTTTTACGGTTAGGGCTTAAAGGACTGTACTTTTGAGCGATCGCAAATCTATTTTTGGGTAGATTGCTAAAAGTTTGCGAGATGTTTCTAACTTGTTAAATTGCTTAAGAAAATCAGGGCTATTCGTTGCTGTTTGTAAGCATTGCTACGTGTCTTGAGGTTCTGTCCTTTACACTGACTTTCGATCAAGGCACTTTGAAACGCACTTTAGATTAAGCAATGCAACAATTATCGTGGCATGACTATTTAACGGTCTTTTCCTTTTTTGCAGCGATCGCGGGTCTAATTCTGGCTAAGACTGCACCGAAATCAGAAGACAATGCGATTGAAGCAACCGACCGCTGTTTGTTTTTGATGATTTTTACTTACTGGTTGGTTTATTGCGTCGCGGCGATCGGGCAAGATTTTCTGCATTCAGAGTGGGAGTTAGCCCTATTTAGTATGCGAGCTACCGCACTTCTTTCTTACTTTTTGACCTTTACGTGCATCATTAGTCTGCCGCTGCATCGGTTAGCTGCTGGTCGCCAAATCGAGTAGCCAAATATTGCTTGCGACTGGCTGGCAAGATTAAGCAAGACGCTTCTCAAGCGTGCGCTAGCTCATCGCCTGGGCGATCGCGGTTTCTAACTCGCTTGGGGATAGCTGAGTCACAATAAAGACTTCTTGCACCGTTTTGCCGCGCCGCGCAATCAGCTTGTACCCTCCGCGAATCGGCAGGGAAACCTTAATGATTAGCTTCGGTGAATGTGCCCTAACTCTGGCAAGCACGCCAGGAGTAATGGTTTGAATGCCTTCATATCGGGTCAACTTCTCTAAAATTGGAATCAACCCCTCCAGGTGAGTTGAGTGATTCCAAACCAGCCTGCCGCTTTCGTTGGGTGCCATTTGTTATGCTGCCTCTAGGGGAGCCATTGTTAGCCCCGCCCGGCTTAGTTGTTGGTGATACAGTTCGGCCTGCTCAAGCGGCCCTACCCAGACAATTGCTTGCCCTTCGTAATGCACTTGATTGGTTAGCTCCCAGGCGCGATCGGGGGTCATATTGGGGACGTATTTGATCAAGCACTCTGCGACATGCTGAAACGTGTTGAAATCGTCGTTTAGCACGATGATCTTGTAGTTGGGATACTCTTTGCGAACGGTTTGGCTCGAACGCCCAGGGGCAACTGTGGGAGAGGCCGCCATCGCAATTGTGCTAGTTGAGAGAACCGTTGTCATGACTTGGGGCTGTGATAATACAACTTTCACTCATTCGTAAATCATCCTAACCTAAAGCACCTTACCCTATAGAATTAAATTTCCTCTGAAAATTGATGCTAAGGCGACGCTTATCGTTTCCGCCATGCGTTTTATGGGACTTCTTACTCGAGTTGTCACCAATAAGGTTCTCCCCAAATTCTTTCAAACATGGGGAGAGATAACCGCTATTCAATTTTGCTAAAGCTTAGGAGCAAAGAATCCCCAAAATTCTTAGGAACGAGAATTTAACAAATCCGCAAACTGTACGGGCAGGTTTGGCAGACCTATCTGCACCCTGTAATGGACTTAACGGCAAAACCTGCCCCTACCAAACATCGAACTTATTTAGTTTCCATTCTTTAGCAGGTTGCGTAAACCTTTTGATAGTAGTCTTGATACTCAGCAGACAGGAGCGGCTTCCACCAGTCCTGGTTAGCCAGATACCACTCAACCGTTTGGCGCAGACCTGTTTCAACCGTTTGGGCTGGAGTCCAACCCAGGTCTGTCTTGAGCTTGGTTGCATCGATCGCATAGCGGCGATCGTGGCCAGGACGGTCTTTGACAAAGGTGATCAACTGCTTAGAGGGGCGTACAGGTAAGTTGGGAGCTAACTCATCCATCAGCTCACACAGTTTGTGAACCAGGTCAATGTTCTTCACTTCATTGTTGCCACCCACGTTGTAGGTTTCACCTGGCTTGCTGCCATGGATCACGGCATCGATCGCGCTACAGTGATCGCCCACATACAGCCAATCGCGCACGTTTTGACCATCTCCATAAACGGGTAAAGGCTTGCCCAGTAGAATGTTGATGCACATTAAAGGAATCAACTTCTCAGGGAAGTGGTAAGGACCATAGTTGTTCGAGCAGTTGGTCATCAGCGTTGGCATGCCATAGGTGTGATAGTAGGCACGCACAAGGTGATCGCTCCCCGCTTTAGAAGCCGAATAGGGACTGTTGGGTTGGTAGGGCGTTGTCTCAGTAAATGCTGGATCTTCTGGCCCTAAGCTGCCATACACCTCGTCGGTTGAAACGTGGTGAAATAGGAACGAGTCCGGTTGGCCCTTTTCGTTCCAGTGCTGCCGAAAGGCTTCTAACAGCGTGAAAGTACCAACAACATTAGTTTGAACAAATGCACCGGGACCCAAAATTGAACGGTCAACGTGTGACTCAGCCGCAAAGTGAACAATCAGATCAATGTTCTCTTCTTTCAGCAGCCCATCAATTAACGGGCGATCGCAAATATCCCCGTGAACAAATCGGAGATTGGCTTTGCCTTCAAGCGGGGCAATGGTGGCTCGATTCCCTGCGTAGGTGAGAGCATCTAGCACCACAACGCGATCGCCGGGATACTTGCCACACCAGTGATGGACAAAGTTTGCACCGATAAATCCGGCACCACCCGTCACAATCAGGTTACGGGATTTTCGTTCTAAAGCAGGGGTGTTGATTGACATAAGGGGACAACAATAAAGAACAAAAGGACAAAAAGGAAACAGGTAAATACAAACTAGGCAACTTAAATAGAGCCTTGAGCGAGGACTGAAACACCCTCTAACCGTTTTTGGGCGATCGCTTCATAGTATTGCTGCACAATTTGTTCAGCTTTGCGCGACCAGACAAAACTACGGGCGCGATTAACAGAAGCCGCAGCCAGCTGTTGACGTACTTCAGGTTGTTCAACCAGCAATGCAATTTTTTCTGCAACTTGGTGAATGACATACTCGCGAGAGTGCGGCTCAATCCGAAATCCTGTCTGGTCTGTCACGTATTCACCAATACCGCCGTTGTTCACAACAATACAGGGCAAACCGCAGGCCATCGCTTCCATGACGACGGCACCACCAAACTCACGGATTGACGGAAAACAGAAAATATCCGCCGTTGCATAGTGATTAATCGTCTCATCGGGTTTCACCCAACCTGCAAAATGGACGGTGTCTTCCAGATTGAGCCGCTTTACTTGTTGCTCAAGGGCGGCCCGCTCTGACCCATCACCCACAATAGTGAACCGCAGCTTTTGGCGAATGCCCTCATCCACACGAGCAATTGCATCGATCGCAATATCCGCACATTTATAAGGCACCAGTCGGCCAACAAACAACAAATTCACGCGATCGTCGGTTCTGGACGGTTTAGGGTGATGAAAGAACGTATCGAGAATGCCATTTTCATAGACCAGTTCCATGCGGTCGCCGGCGATCGCGAACATCTCTTTCAAGTCGTTATAGGTGTATGTCGAACCCGCAAGTACTTTGTCAGCTTTGCGATAGGTTTCAACATAACCAGGAATCAGCCACCGCCCGACTGCTCGCAAGAAGTTTAGTCCTGCAAACTCTGCCTTTGCTTTCTCCTGAAAACCGGGTGGAAAGGGCACCCCTCCATTCACTGGCCCTAAAACAAATGGCACTGAGCGGCAAGCCTTCACCATCTTGGATGGATAGCGTGGCATCATCGGAGTCACGACATGCACAACATCAAACTCTCCCGCGAGAACCTGATCCTTAAATGCTCCGTAAACCTTCTGATTAAATTCCTCGTAAATCGGGTAAGACAGAGTGTGGTAAAGTGGCCAAATTGTCCGCTTACCTCCAACTAGCGTCTTCACAACACCGTAATAGCGTTGAAGTAGATTGCTTTCAGAGATGTAATGGATTTTGGCGGTTGGATGATGTTTTTCTAACCCCTGTTGATTGCGTGCATGTGTCACAAGCGTGACATCAACCAGGTGACTTAAGGTTTCATAGAGTCGATAAGCAACCAGAGGTACGGATGGCCACTCAGGATTACATTGCTCGGCAATGAGTAGCACTCGCAATTTTTTGCCCATTCATTTGCTCCTTGCCTATCTGTTTAGTCTCATGTGCTAGATAGTATTCACTCTCTAAGCCAAAACTAAACTAATTCCACCTGGCAATCGTCTCCAATCATAAATCTCAGAGCTTTAGGGCGATGAGGCGCGGCTTTCAGATGGGCGCGTTGACCAATCACACTGTCTACAATGCGCTGGTGGATACCAGAAATTTGTGCGCCTTGCAGCACCACGCTATGTTCTAAGTCCACATCGGTTAAGCTAACTTGATCGGCCACACTGCTATAGGGGCCAATAAAGCAATTCTCAAGATGACAGTTTTTGCCAATCGTGACCGGGCCACGCACTGTGCAATTGATCAGACGAGAACCTTCACCAATTTGAACGCGCCCTGAAATTTGGGTTTTCTCATCCAGGTCGCCAGCTATCTTAGGGTTCACCAGGCAAGTGTCTAGAATGATCTGATTAGCGCTAAGCAGATCGTCTTTTTTCCCGGTATCGAGCCACCAACCTTCAATTTGACGGGCTTCAACGTGGTTTTGATGGTCGATCAGGTTTTGAATCGCATCGGTAATTTCTAACTCACCCCGGGCCGATGGTTGAATGCGATCGATCGCATCGTGAATCACTTGGTTAAAGAAGTAGATCCCAACCAGAGCCAAATTGGAAGGAGGAACTTTCGGCTTTTCAACCAGGCGCAGTACCTTGCCTTGAGCATCGACCTCAGCCACCCCAAACGAAGTCGGGTTTGGCACGGGACGCAACATGATCAGTGCATCCATGTGCTGTTCTTTGAAGTTGGTCAGCAGCGGGTTGAGCGTATCTTGAATCAAGTTGTCACCCAAGTACATCACAAATGGCGAGTCACCCAAAAAGGGTCGGGCTATCTTGACAGCGTGAGCCAGACCAGCTGGTTTGTCTTGCAGAATGTAGGTGATATTGGCACCAAATAGCTCGCCATTCCCCGTTTTGGTTTTGACTTCTTCCCCCGTTTCAGGGCTGATGATGATACCAATGTCGGTAATCCCAGCTGCAACGATGGATTCAATGCCGTACCAGAGAATTGGCTTGTTAGCGACAGGAACTAACTGCTTCGCACCTGTGTAGGTGAGAGGGCGTAAACGAGTACCTTTACCGCCGCTGAGAATGATTGCTTTCATAAGAGGGTTAAATATAAGGTGGGTTAGGGATAGACTTCAGCCTGTTTAAGCGGTACACCCGCTTCGTCTTTGGGAGAAAGAATCGGTTCGCCATCAACATTCCACGCGATCGCCAAATCGGGATCATTCCACAAGATTGACCGCTCGTACTGAGGGGCATAAAAGTCTGTGGCTTTATACAGCACTTCGGCCACATCAGAAGTGACCACGAAACCATGGGCAAATCCGGCAGGTACCCATAGCATCCGCTTGTTTTCGGCGCTGAGTTCGCAACTGATCCACTGCCCAAAGGTCGGAGAACTACGGCGAATATCAACCGCCACATCCAATATTGTTCCCACGATCGCTCGAACTAACTTGCCTTGGGCTTGCTGAATCTGATAATGCAAACCTCGTAGAACATTTTTGCCAGAGCGGGAGTGATTGTCTTGCACAAACTGTTGAGTAATCCCTGCTTTTTCGGCAAACGCACGCTCGTTGTAGCTCTCCATAAAAAAACCTCGATCGTCACCAAAAACGCGAGGCTCAATAATTAATACGTCAGGGATTTCTGTTGGAATAACATTCATCAATAGTTCCTCACCACTTACACCCAATCACTCAAAAAAATGTCCAGTTTCACAAAATATAGCTTTGGTCTAAACCAATATAAAAGGTCAATGGAGCAAATCTGTTCCAAAAGAAGTGACGGCCGAAAGAGCGATCGCTGAACTGATAGTGAGAGCGCCAGAAAAACCAGCAGCACTAATGCAGAGGCTTAATTGAACGTAGGAACCCAGTTTGCGCTTTGCTACAGGCGCTTGTGAAGCATACCAAGCGTCTTTATAACTTAATTGCCGTTCTCTCTCCAAGTATGCTTCTCTGGCTTCACCAAAATATCAAGCCCACTCTAACTTCTATAAAGGCAGAAAATCCTTTGGCGCTTCAGGCTTTGTCTATGCAGCGTGGCTCAGTGACCCAGCTTCAGGTTTACAAAGTTTTGAAGAAGCAGGTAAAGAACGTGACATGAAAACAGTAGGCGTATACGTAGAGCGTAGACTCTGATCAAGAGGAAAATTGTTGGCAAAGGGCAATGCAAGCTTTGGCCATTTCTGCAAAAAGCAAGCTCTCAAACCGAAACAGGCGTAACAGACTAGCTTCAGTGATTATTTCTTGTAGATGATCTGCTCCTACAAAGCCTCTATTAGCTCACCGCGATCGCGAGGGAGTTGAAGAGCCTGTCATGATTTAACTGCGAAAACTCTGCTTAAGGATTTGGTTCGGTGGCTTGATCGTAACTACGGTAGGCCCGTTGGTAATGCCCTAAGCGATGCAACGCAACCCCATGAAACAACCAAGCTTCTTGATTGTTAGGGTCGATCGCGATCGCTCGCGCACAACTTGCTAAGGCCGCCTCATATTGCTGCAAGTAGATCAATACCACCCCTCGAAACACCCAGGCATCTGTGGCTTCAGGATTACAAGCAATGGCCTGATCAAAACTTTCTAGGGCGGCTGCATAGAGTTTTTGGTTGGCAAGACTTTCCCCTTGGTGATACCAATTGGCATAGACATCTGCGGAAGCTGACTCGTGCAATTGCGGCGGAGCCGCAACATTTTGCACTGGATAAATTTCAGTGACTTGAGTTTTACGCCGTGCCAATAACAACAGAGGTTTCAAAATTCCCCAACGGGAATTAGGGTGAAATGACTGACCAGAATGCATCATAGACGCTTGATACTCAAAATGATTTGACGACCTAGAAAGTCGAGATGGCTTTGCTAGACACAGATCGTTAGGGCACCCCTTGAGCGGTTGCACCGTCCAGAGGAGTCCAAGTCATGCTTGCAACGCTGTGAAAACATGAAAGTGGCGTACCCCACGCCTGAAACAGACAAAATATTTCAATCTAAAAAACAAATGATTTGTTAACTGGTATTTTTTATGGCAAAAGAGTCCTTTGGATCGCAGAGTTATAAAACTCACATGCGATTTCATTGCCTTATTGTTATATCTTGACAGGATTAGGATGCACTCGGTTGGGACAAGCCATTCAAAACGGTTAATTTTTGTATAAGTCGGAAAACGATTCATTTCACAAACTACCTATCAGTCAGGTAAAGCAAGGCTACGAACACAGACGGAGAGGTTATGACAAAGCTAAGAGTCGGGTTATTGTTTGGGGGGCGATCAGGTGAGCATGAAGTGTCGATTCGTTCGGCGGGAGCGATCGCGCGTGCTTTGCTGACCGATGCCAACTATGACAAATACGAGTTGTTGCCGTTCTACATTCAAAAGAATGGTGACTGGGTTGGCGGGGCGATCGCCCAATCAGTACTCGACTCTGCAACCGCGCTCCAGGTAGAAGCAACCGATAACCGGGCGACCCGATGGCAGTTTCCCCCCGAAGCGGCTGATGTCGAGGTGTGGTTTCCCATCCTGCATGGCCCAAACGGTGAAGATGGCTCGGTTCAGGGTTTATTGCAGCTGATGCAAGTGCCTTTTGTTGGCTCTGGTGTTTTGGGTTCTGCGATCGGCATGGACAAGCTTGCTATGAAGATGGCTTATGCGGAGGCGGGTTTACCCCAAGTGCGTTACAGAGCCATTACTCGCGCTCAAATCTGGTCAAACCCTTGCGTCTTTCCGAAGTTATGCGACGAAATTGAGGCTGCGTTGGGCTATCCCTGCTTTGTGAAGCCTGCCAATCTTGGTTCCTCCGTGGGTATTTCGAAGGTCCGCAATCGGGCGCAACTCGAAGCGGCTCTGGATAGTGCAGCGAGTTACGATCGCCGCATTATTATTGAGGCAGGTGTAACCGCGCGGGAAGTCGAGTGTTCGGTTTTAGGTAATGACAATCCCCAAGCTTCGGTTGTTGGCGAAATTACTTACCAGAGCGACTTCTACGACTACGAGACAAAATACACTGAAGGCCGCGCAGACTTAATTATTCCAGCCGATCTGCCGGAAGCAATTCGCGAAAAAATTCGAGAAACAGCGATCAAAGCGTTTGCGGCAATTGACTGTGCAGGGCTAGCCAGGGTTGACTTTTTCTATGTCGAAGCAACGGGCGAAGTCTTGATCAACGAAATCAACACGCTGCCAGGGTTTACCTCTACCAGTATGTATCCGCAACTGTGGGCAGCAAGCGGTGTTTCTTTCCCAGAATTAGTGGATCGGTTGGTGCAATTGGCAATCGAACGAGCCACCGGCGCAAGACAACCTGAGTAGTTGCGAGGCTCGGCTCCGCCCTGTATTAGCGCGAGTTTTTAGAACTGGGCGAAACTTCGTCCAATGAGAATTTGGTGTTTTTTAGGCTTTGAGCAGTTGTCTACCATTGGTAGCAAACATCTTTTTCAAAAGGTTAGGCCAGCAATTCTCATTTTGAAACATTTGTACTGAAGTCAGAGCCTCTAAAGGCTTGTGCGCTCAATTTTATGAACGGCAGAATGGGTATTCCAGCCATTGATAGCTGTTCAAAATGAATATTTTTGTGAGAATTATTCTCA
>DVDV01000059.1 GCA_015296075.1 Leptolyngbyaceae cyanobacterium M33_DOE_097
AAACATTTGTACTGTAGCCAGAGTGTCTAAAGACTTGTGCACTCAATGTTATAAACGGCAGAATGCGGGTTTCAGCCATTCATAAACGTTAAAACCGGACGTTTTTATGAGAATCATTCTCATATCGAGAATTGCTGATCTGAATGGGCTGGACTAGCAAGTTATGGCCGATTTAGTGGATGATGAAATTCGCCTTTGAGAATTCTTCGCCTGTCCGGCCAACTATGAGTCTTTTCCAATTCCTCTTGCAATCCTCGTGGCGGTTAGTTGCGATCGCAACCCTAACTGGCATCATTAGTGGCGGCAGTAGCGCGGCAATTATTGCTGTCATCAACTACGTAACTGAACACGACTTCAATAACTCCCCGCTTTACATCGTGTTGGGGTTTATCGGGTTAGTGCTGCTGTCATTAATCACCAACTTTATTAGCCAGCTCACTCTGATTCAACTGGCGCAGCAGGCGATTTTTGACTTACGACTGCGGCTCGCCCAACGCATTCTCGCGGCTGACTTACCCCAACTCGAATCGCTCGGTGCGGCGCGACTGCTCGCGACCCTGACCGATGATGTGCAGGCCGTATCTGATGCAGTGCGACTGATCCCCTTCATTTTTGTGGATCTGGCGATCGCGGGTGGTTGCTTTATCTACATCACGTTTTTATCCTGGCAGGTGACCGTGCTAGCCCTGATCATGCTGGTGGTGTGTCTGCTCATTTATCGCAATCTGTTGCGACGGGCGCGCACTAAATTAGCCTTGGCTCGCGAAGAACAAGACAGCCTGTATCAACATTTTCGGGCAGTGACCGATGGCACCAAAGAGCTAAAACTGCACTACCAACGCCGACAAGCCTTTTTGCAGGAAGACCTATGGCAAACCGCAGAAGCTTATCGCCGCTATAACGTTGAAGGCTTAAGCATGTTTGCCATCATTTCTAACTGGGGCAAAATGATGTTCTTCTTCATGATTGGGCTGGCGTTGTTTATCTTGCCAGAGGTCATGGCCGTCTCCCCCACGATGCTGTCAGGTTACATCTTGAGCTTTACCTACATGGTCGGCCCGATTGATAGCCTGATCAATCGCTTGCCTGTAATCAGCCGTTCAGGGGTTGCGCTTGAAAAGATTCAGTCGTTGAATCTGATGCTAAACGATCGCGCTGAAAAGACAACGCCGCCCCCTGCAACGCTACACAACTGGCAGACGCTCCAACTCAAACGGGTGACTCACACCTATGGTAGCGATCGCGATGACAGACGATTCATCTTAGGTCCGCTTGACCTGAACTTACACCCCGGCGAGATTGTGTTTTTAGTGGGTGGAAACGGCAGTGGCAAATCGACTCTAGCGAAGATCATTACCGGGCTTTACATCCCTGAAAACGGCGAAATTTGGTTCGATAACATCCCCATTACCGATAGCAATCGCGAGTGGTATCGGCAACATTTTTCAGTAGTCTTCGCTGATTTCTTTTTGTTTGCTCGGCTCTTGGGGCTACAAGATCCCAACCTTGAACAGCAGGCGACCAAACGATTGCGACAATTGCAACTCGACCATAAAGTCACCATCGAAGCAGGTACGCTTTCAACAACGGCCCTATCTCAGGGGCAACGCAAACGGCTAGCGCTCTTAACCGCCTATCTTGAAGATCGTCCCGTTTACCTGTTTGATGAATGGGCTTCTGACCAAGACCCTGTCTTCAAAGATTTGTTTTACCGGGAGTTGTTACCCCAACTACGTGATCGCGGCAAAGCCATTATCGTGATTAGCCACGATGACCATTACTTTCATCTGGGCGATCGCCTGATCAAGCTTGACTATGGGCAACTCGAATATGAGCGATCGATGCCTTATCAAGACTTGTCAAGTAGAGAAAATGATGCAAACAAAATATTAGATGATTGGTAGACTAACGACACTTGGATTTCGCGTGCTTCGGAGGCAACATGACCCAACGCCCGATTATTCTTGGCATTGTAGGAGACAGTGCAGCTGGCAAAACCACTCTCACCAAGGGGATTGCTCAGTTTTTAGGTCCTGAAAATGTAACCGTTATCTGCACTGACGACTATCACCGCTACGATCGCAAACAACGGGCAGAGTTGGGCATCACCGCGTTGCACCCCGACTGCAACCACCTCGACATCATGCAGCAGCATCTCTCGCTGCTCCGCACCGGGCAACCGATTCTCAAACCCATCTACAGCCACAAATCTGGCACCTTTGAGGCACCTGAATACATCAAACCTAACAAGTTTGTAATTGTTGAAGGGTTGCTGGGTTATTCGACACGTGGGGCACGCGATTGCTACGACGTGAAGGTTTATTTAGCTCCTCCAGAAGAGCTACGAGCTAAGTGGAAGGTGCGGCGAGACACCCAAAAACGCGGTTACAGCGAAGATCAGGTTTTGGCTGAGATGCAAAAACGAGAGCCAGACTCTGAAAGCTTTATTCGTCCGCAACGGCAATGGTCTGACATTGTTGTGACGTTTTATCCGGCGGCAGACGACCCTGATGCCAGCAGTGGCAGCTTAAATGTACGTTTGGTTCTGCGGCCAAACATTCCGCACCCAGAGCTGACCCAGGTTGTGACCACCGACCCTAATGACCACAGCTCTGCTATTCGTCTGGGGTTAGACCGCGATATGGGCAAGCCAGTGGATGTGTTAGAAATCGATCGCCATGCCACGATCGATCAAGTCGCTCAGCTTGAACGGTTCATTTGCAGTGATTTGCCGGACCTGTTGCACGTTTGCAACCGCGAGGTAAATCCCGAATTAGGAAAAGTTACAGGCACTACAGGCGAAACGTTGCAGAGCTATCCTCTCGCTTTAACTCAGTTACTGATTGCCTTTCACATGCTGAAAGCTACTAAAGGTCACGTGTAGGAAGATCTGCTCAAGCTTCGGATGGTGGCATGTAAGGACGATTTGCCTACTTCCCCCTGACTTTGAGCGGAAAACCTCCTTTAAAGAGCCTTTTTTGTTGGAGTTTTAGCGAAGGTTTGGGAGCGGCGGAGCCGCAAGATCGGGGGACTTCCCCCCGCGCCCCCGCTCGTAGGGGCCTCACTCCCCTACAACCCCCGCAAGGTCGTGCGTGTGGGTGTTGAATGGGCAGCTAGCCAAGCGTTGTGGGTAACCAGATCGGCACTCTGATCGTTTACAAAAGGTACGGGTGACGTGAGGCGACGGTTACAAAAGCGATCGCCCTGGCAAAAGCCGTTGAAACTGCCGAACCGCTTTTTGTAAAGAGTGCAAGATGTGGTTTAAGCCTGCGAAGCAGGGTTCCCACTCCACCCTTAAACCCCTCTTTTTGTCAAACACTGGAACTAGCAACACCTTCCGGAGGGGAGGTGAGGGGAAGCGGTCGTCCCCTCACGGGGGTTTGGGGGCATGCCCCCAAGGATTGCTGGCTCGGAAAAAATTGCTCTTAGAAAAAGCCTTTTTGATGGGAGTCAGACAAAATTTGGGGCCGACAAAGCCATTAAACTGAAGGAAAGCCTCCCCCCAAAAGACTCGTTTGACTCACTCAACGGAGAGGGCGGGATTCGAACCCGCGAGGCTTATCACCTGCTCGATTTCAAGTCGAGTGCATTCGACCACTCTGCCACCTCTCCACGTTGGTTTATATTAGCACTCCTCAGTAGTGAAAGCGAAACAGCAACCCATAAACAAACCAGTTCGCTAGAAGGCTTGACCAAACGCTAAGATCAGTCATGATGGAGGTATTAAGTTCTCTGCCACTACTGTTATGAGCGATCGCACCCTCAACGAAGCTGCCGCCGCTGCATTGGTCGAACCTACTCCCGAAGGCATTGTTCGCATTAAACCGTGGGGCAAAATGACCCTGCTCGAAGAAAGTGAGCGTTATCGCATTAACCGCATTGAGCTTTCTCCGGGGCATCACATTAGCACGCAAATGCATTATCACCGCAGTGAACACTGGATTGTCGTTTCAGGAACGGCAAAAGTCATCTGCGATGGCAAAGAAACGATCCTAGTCGCCAAGCAATCAACCTATGTACCAACCTGTACCCCCCATCGGGTCGAAAATCCGGGTGTGATTCCACTTGTGATGATTGAGGTGCAAAACGGAGAGTATCTAGGTGAAGACGACATCATCCGATTTGAGGATGACCCAAGTTACAAACCCTAGACAACCTACTCGAATTGTTATTGAGAGTGTTACCATCTGTAAAACCTTTGTTTGAACTGAGGCTGAATGAGCAAGGTTCTAGTGCTAAATGCCTCCTACGAGCCGCTCAACATAACTAGCTGGCGACGGGCTGTAGTGTTGTTGCTAAAAGGTAAGGCAGAGCAGGTTGAACATAACGGCAAGTATGTCTACGCTGGCTTTCCATTGCCAACGGTGATACGTCTGCGTCACTATGTTCGTGTTCCTTATAAAGAGATCCCTTTAACACGTCGCAATTTGCTGCATCGAGATGGTCATACCTGTCAGTACTGCGGCTATTCTGGCGATGATTTAACACTTGACCATGTAGTACCGCGATCGCGAGGCGGTAATGACTCCTGGGAAAACATGGTGACAGCTTGTGTTCGTTGCAATGTCAGAAAAGGCAACCGCACCCCCCGCGAAGCCGGAATGCTACTTGAAATTCCACCCCGTAAACCCTATAGCGGTCTTTATTTTGAAGTGTCAAAACACCTCAAGAACGGGTTGAATCAAGAGTGGCGCAAGTATGTCATCGGAACTTAACTTTTCACTTGATTTGACGGTTTCAGGGTGCTGACTAATTCAGCAAGTCAGCGAAGAACAGCCTACATCAAAGTTGGCTCAGAGTTTCTGGACTGTTGAGCATAAAAGCCAGCCACCAGCGCAATCATAAACCACCAGAGAGTGTTGACCTCTGGACGGTAGAGAACCGTGTCGAATAAGCCGTGACCTAGCATTCCAAAGATGGAGGCGATCGCCCCAATTAACCAAAAGCCTTGTGGATTGGCCTGCTCACGTAGACGCTTCAACTGCTGCCAACCCAAACTAATCGTGACAAACAACAACCAGAGAAAGCACGTTAACCCAATAATTCCCGTTTCGACTGCCACCTCTAAAATAATGGAGTAGGCACTTAGAGCCGAAAAACGGGTGCGTTGATAGGCCGGATAAATCAGATTAAACGCATTATTTCCAGGCCCAATCCCCAGAATCGGGCGAGCTTTGATCATTTGCAACACTGACTGCCACACATTAATCCGAAAGTTATTGCTGCTATCACCCCGACCCGCGAAGATACTCAGGGCGCGATCGCGCAGTGTTGGCACCACCAGCATTGCCGCCAAGATCACCACAGCCAAACCACCCACACCGACTGGCAAAGCCCACTTGCGCCAGAACGGTGGGAAATAAACACTCCACCAGGTTGCCAGCAACACAGCCAGAGCAAACATCGAAAACACGATGCCAATCATGCCACCCCGGCTATAAGTCCACAAAAAGCACGCACCATTCACCAGCACCATTGTCACCGCCAAAGCCTTCTGCACCTTGCTCTGCCAGACAAAAAAGGCCATTGCACTTAAAATCACCGCAGGCAGCAAGTAACCCGCCAATAAATTGGGATTGCCCAAATAGCTATAAACCCGCGTAGTCTGAGCCAAAGGCGACTCTGGATCAACCCAAGTAGCTAAAGCCTTGACCCCATA
The DNA here is from genome assembly GCA_015296075.1 of Leptolyngbyaceae cyanobacterium M33_DOE_097. Classification (GTDB taxonomy): domain Bacteria; phylum Cyanobacteriota; class Cyanobacteriia; order Leptolyngbyales; family Leptolyngbyaceae; genus DSRU01. The sequence goes on from DVDV01000059.1 coordinate 5,660, forward strand.
CAGCTTCTGCTGCCAACCGTAAGCACTCACCCAGAGCGCCACCAGCAAAAAGATGCCGATCATCCATGAGCGAATCCGGGGCGATCGCAACACCCGCGCCAGCAAAGCAAAGAACAACAGATAGAGGGTCAGCTTAGTAAACCCGGTGAAGGCAGCCCTACGAACAGGGGAAGCCACTGTTGCCAAGGCCGAAATGCCCCAATAGGCCAGCACCAGCATGTGAATCGGCGTCGTTAAGGGAGAACGCGCCACCTCGCTCCCCACCCCTTCTGGCTCTCCATCCGAGATCGTCAGCAAAAACCAGTAGACCCCACACAACCCCAGCAAGATCCCGGTGTAGGTGTTGCTAACAAAAGGAGCCAGCACAAACACCAGACCTGCCAGCCCAGCGCCGATCACCTCAGCCCACTCAGTCATCAACACACTGCCGCGTCGCCACTGTCGTAACGGGTTTAGCAGCCGATGTACCAGACTTGTCCCCCGCCATTGCTGAAACGGCACGGTTACAAGGGTGAGATTTTGCCAAAGAGCGTTTGCGTCCATAGGGGGCGATCGCGATCAGAATGCATTAGACATTCTAGAGGCATAGCTGCGCCTTAACTCAGCAAATGCACCAATTAGCCGAAAATGTTTTTTCAGCAAAGCTCAAAATCTCTTCCCACCTGGGTCGTCCCTTTCTGCTCACCGTCTTCCTCCCACCTCAGTACGGTAAATTCTCCTTGAAGCTTGGGCTTCCCGGAATCATGCCAACCCAGGTTGAGGTTAAACTAAAGTTACATCCCACTAATTTCAGGAAATCTATGGCACGCCAACTTAAACGCTGGGAGTCTCCCCGCAAAGAAGGGCGCAACAACAAAGGCAAAGGAGGCAGCGCCCGCCAACGACAACGCCGCAAGCAAATGCAAACTTTACGCAAGAAATTAAAAGAACAATCCGATTTATTTGACCAGGGGAAGCCACCACGCTTCCCTTTTTTATTGGGTGCGATCGCCCAGTTCCAAAATGTTGCGACTCCACTCCCCAAATCGCGCAACGCTACCCGCTTATCAGTCATACACAAGCTAAAAGTCATTCACTAGCACACTAGCAGCTTGCCGCTTTGAAGAGTCAGATTACAGGATTAATAATTTGGCTACTTACAGGCTCGATGTTGCGTTGCCTCACCAGGTGTAACAAACAAGATGGAACATGGTTCATGGACTTTAGCCGTATGCCAAACACCACGCGGCACAATCACATAGTCTCCTGGGTGTTCTAAGGCAACGCTGGTTTGACCATCTTCTTGCTCTAAAACAAAATCAACTCGCCCCGATAAAAGGTACACCAACTCTTCACCGTGAGGATGCATTTCCCAACTATCCCAATCGCGATCGCAGCTAAAGTGAGAAACGAGCCGCCTACCACTGAAGTCACCAAACTTATCAGCAAGATCCTGAAAGAAGTTATCACCGACTGGCACAGGAGTAGTATCGCCCTTATCCCCAAGCACTACATAGGCAGAAAGGATATTGAACGGTTTATCCTTATCCATCACTCAATTTACTCCATCTTATAAAAATCATTTTCATACACATATTTGACAGCAAATAAATATACGAACTGTTTTTATTGAACACAACCAGTCATCCTCTCAAAACTATCTCTAACAACAAATTGTTAGACCATAGCGCTGCAGTCGCTTACCGAACCTTCGCTTTACAAGTCATTGAAACAGAGAGCAAAAAAAGAGCGAAAGAATGTACAAGGTTCGTCCTTCAAGCAAGACAAATACCCAATTCTTTCACTCTCTCTTATTCCATCAGTGTCTAGATACTACGCTCTCATCAGAGCATCACCTAGACTGAATTTATTTACTATTTTCTTGATCGCAGTTGATCATCCATGGAGTCCCAAATTGATCAATCAGCATCCCAAACCGCTCAGCCCAAAAAGTTTGCTGAAGCGGCATTCGCACCTTGCCATCTTCTGCCAACGCATTAAAGATACGCTCTACTTCTGCCACATCATCCAGGCTAATTGATACTGAAAACCCTTTCGCTTCCTCATAGTATCCAGGAGGATTGTCAGAACCCATAATTTCTTGATCACCGACCACCAAACTGACATGCATCACTTTGTCTTGCCATTCGGCTGGCAACGCCTCCATTTCTCCTTCAGGCGCATCTTTGTAAGTCATCAGATAAGTGATTTTGCCACCCAAACACTGCTCGTAGAACTTAAACGCTGCTTCGCATTGACCATTAAAACCTAAATAAGGGGTTAATTGCATGGTGTACTCCTTGGATTAACCAATGACAGAAAAACGCGATCGCAAGGCCAAACTTATCCCCCATCAGAATAGTACAGATGAACTGAATTTACAAATTTTTCTGCAACCCACCCTCTTGCTCAACATAAACTGGCTTTCCATGTGACCTTTTGGCATTTTGCACCCACTTAAGATGACCCAGCTGAACGACTGATCGCAAGCGTGAGTAGAGTTGTAGCTGCAATTGACGCGATCGTACGCACATGGTTCCACAGTGTCCAGCTATCCAGGTAGGTTGACCACACCTTTGTCGCTTCAAGACCATCCGGTTTGACAACCGCCAGCGCATTATTCAGTGGCACATTACCCGCGATCGTCACGCCAATCGAGCCAATCAGGTACAGCAGACAACCAGCCAACCCATAACCGCTACCCACGTGTTGCCACTTCAACAGCGACGCGATCGCCACAACCAGACAAGCCACCCCTGTTCCTAAGAATGCGGTCATAAACAGTGGATTAATCACCGTAATGTTAATCACCTGCATAGTGGCAATACCTGAAGCAGAAGGTTGCTGAGCTAACGCTTTCATTACAAACGTAGAAAAAGCGAAAAAGATGCCTGCAACCAGACCACAACCGATCGCAGAAACGATCTTCAATCCAAATAACCAGTCGTCAAGTGCCATAGAGTCTCCTTTCAGTTAGGACTAGAGCGATCGCATTAGCTTGCGACCAGTTGAGCAATCTGATGGCGGGCTTGGGCGATCGATTCGGCTAATTTGTGTCCGCCATATTCATCATTCTCAACATGAACAAAGGTAATATCCGTCACACCAATAAAACCAAACACCGTCGTCAGGTAAGGATCGTGAAAGTTCATCTTTTCATAGCGTCCCCCTGGCTGAAATCCAGAGTCTCCACGCGCTTCAACAACAAACATTTTTTTGCCAAGCACTAAAGGCTTAAAAACGTTAGCTGCATCCTGTGGTTCAAAGGCAACCGTACGCCCAACCCGAACGAGTTGGTCAATATACGCTTTGAAAGCCGCCGAAACACTAAAGTTATACATGGGAGCGCCAATCACGTAGACATCGGCTGCTAAGAATTCATCTACTAACTGATCGCTGAGGCGGATTGATTCCCGCATGTCAGGGGTGTGTTGCTCCATAGGTGTAAAAGCCGCCGCAATCCACAGTTCATCAATAAATGGCACCGGATGATGCCCCAAATCACGATAAGTAACGGTTGTGTTTGGATGCGCTTGCACCCATCGTTCAACAAACTCTTTGGTGAGTCGGCGCGAGTGCGATCGCTCACTGCGTGGGCTAGAATCAATGTGCAAAAGATGCATCGTTGTTTCCCTCTAAACAATACAATTTCAGCTTAGGAAACAGCCCTTTTCTCTGCTATTTAATTCCTGCGTTATTATCAAAATCTTGCGATTAATTAGTAGCTTGTCGATCAGAGCGATTCGAAAGTTATCTTTTTAGAACTGGGTACTTTGGGTTTGCACTATGAAAATGCCGTTTTCAAACTTGCCAGAGTGTACTTGCACACCCATTTTGTCGAGCCAGAGCCAGGGTTGGGAAAATATTCTGGTTGAGCAATTTCAACACCCTTCAGGCGAAGGTGCTACCCAATACAACAACGAACACACGATTTGTCTCTCCCTATCACCACGTCCAGTCCGATTCCTGCAAATCAAGGCAGGAAAAACCCATAGTAGCCTCTACGGCAAAGGCGACATCTCGATCACTCCGGCTCAAATGCCATTTTTTGCCCGTTGGGAAGGGGAGGATCACTACATGCAGATCCGCCTAACCACTCAGTTTATTCAAGCGATCGCCAGCGAGACACTGGATACACACCCGGATCGCCTTGAGTTAGCACCCGAATTTCGCACACGCGATCCCCAGATTGAGGCGATTGCACTGATGCTATTGACCGAGCTGCAACAAAACAATGTCGGCTCAGCTCTTTATATCAACTCTCTAACCAACGTTTTAGCCGTTCACTTAATCAGAAACTATGCATCCATCAAACCCAATATCCCTATTTATTCCGCAGGGCTACCTGAACGCAAGCTTGCTCATGTTGTAGAGTATATCCACCATCATCTTGAAGAAGACATCAAGCTATCCGATTTAGCAGCGCTGCTAGGTATGAGCCAGTTTCATTTTTGTCGTCTGTTCAAACAATCCCTGGGAGTCACCCCTTACCAGTACCTGCTTCAACAGAGAGTTGAACGCGCCAAGCAACTCCTCAAGCAGACTGACCACTCCATCATGGAAATTGCTTTTCTCTGTGGATTTAACAGCCATAGCCACTTGACCAAACAGTTTCGCCAACTCACAGGCATGACACCTACGGTTTATCGCAGCCAATCTCTCAGCGTGTAAGGCTGCTAGTTGAATTTATCGTAATTTCACGGAATGACCGCAAATCCCCGTGAAGGAATGGGCATAGTAAGTGTGTTTCTCCCGTGAGCCTCCTTATGTCTCTACCCGCCAGTGTTCATGCTTTTCAAACCTTGCTGTTGTCGTTTCACCCCGTAATTGCGATCGAAACAGTAGAAGAGGAGCGCGTTCAAAATCTCTTACAAGCCGCGACAAAAGAAATGAACGTTGGGCTGTTTGAGTGGAGCATCACGGCAGGACTCACGCGATCGCGGGGTGCCAATCATCGATGGGTAGACGAATGCGCCCCTGTCGGAAGCCAAAAGCCAGCCGCATACGACAACACCACTGACCCAACTGACGCGCTGGAATATCTGCAAGAGATGCCGCAAAAGGGGGTCTACTGGCTGAAAGATTTTGCCAAGCACCTCAGCGAACCCGTAGTCGCTCGTAAATTTCGGGAAGTCGCCCAGCTTTTCTCGTTTAGTAGCTCTGCTCTGGTTGTCACCGGGGATGTCGTTAGCCTGCCCCGCGACATTGCCCATGATGCCGTCTACTTTGATTTGAAACTTCCTGACCAAGACGAATTGCACCAGACCTTTATCGAAACTGCGCGTGCCCTGAATGTCAAAAATCGGGTGCGGGTTGAGCTACAAACCCAAGAAGTGCAAGAAGTGGTGCAGTCTCTGAGTGGCATGACCCTCAAGCAAGCCCGGCAGGTGATTGCCTACGCGGCTCTGGTCGATGGCAAACTCAATCGAGATGACATCGATCGCATTTTAGAACGTAAGGCTCAGGTGATTCGTGAATCGGGCGTGCTGGAATATCTCCCCCCTAACCCCAACAATGCACCCGAATGGGGCGGTTTTATGGGGCTAAAAAACTGGTTAGCTCGGGCACGAGTTGGCTTTACCCCCCAGGCACGCGCACTCAATTTGCGTCCCCCACGCGGCATTTTGATTGTTGGCATTCAGGGCTGTGGTAAGTCACTCGCGGCCAAAGCGATCGCCCAGGAATGGAAACTGCCCCTGCTCAAGCTCGACTCCAGCCGGATTTATGACAAATATGTGGGTGAGTCAGAAAAGAACTTCCAACGGGCGATTTCACTCGCTGAGTCGATGGCTCCCAACGTCCTGTGGTTGGATGAGATTGAGAAAATTCTCAGCAACAGCGACAGCGGTGACTCCGATGGTGGGTTAAGCCGTCGATTGTTTGGCTACTTTCTCACCTGGATGCAAGAAAAATCTCAGGATGTGTTTGTCGTCGCAACCGCCAACAACATTTTTCAACTCCCGCCCGAACTGTTGCGCAAAGGACGCTTTGACGAAATCTTTTACGTCGATTTACCCGACCCCAAAGAGCGCGAGACGATTCTCAAAATTCACCTCTGCAAGCGCAAACAAGTTCCAAGCAACTTCGATATCAACACCCTGGTTCAAGCGACCGATGGGTTTAGTGGAGCTGAAATTGAGCAAGCAGTCATCGTCTCGCTCTACAACGCGCTTTACTTGAACCGCCCACTCGATACCGGGTTATTGATCGATGAAATTAAGCGCACCATCCCGCTCTCAATCTCCCGGCGAGAAGACCTGGAACAACTACGCAGCATCGCCAAAGAGCGGTTTGTTAGTGCAAAAGACTCATTCTCCTATGGTTGAGTGGGCAGCTCGAGAGAGACGATACTGAGGTCAAAAGCGAGATGTATCAAGCGGGTAGCTCGTCATCTACGTAAATTGTGTCACGGCTAAAGGCTTCGTCAGGTAGACTCAAATCATACTTAGGAAGTTGTGAAATCCATTGACGAAAATCCTTCGCTCTTTCTACTGACGTTGCTCTTTGCCAAAATGGACTAGACGGCGCACTCTGTCTAGACTGGAACTCGATAAAAGCGATAAAGTCAGCAATTTTTTTAAGTTGCTCATCGTTTAGCCTATCTAATTCTTTCTTAAGTTCTTCTCGCAGCATAAGTCGATTTTTAAAAAGCAACCTTCATTTAGAGTAACTGATATGCCCCTACCCATTTGTTTTAGATGCTTGCTTACACGGTTTAATTTGCCCTAAGCGTTCCCTAGTTACATTGAATACTAGCCTACCGTTGTTTCCACTCATCTAACCCGATCGCCGCAAGGTCTGAACCGTCTCAATTACGCTGGTTGCCACCTGATCGATTTCGGCTTCGGTGTTAAAGCGCCCAATGCCAAAGCGAAGTGAGGCATAGGCCAGAGACTCCGATCGCCCAAGCGCCGTGAGCACATGCGAAGGAGCAATCTTAGCCGAGCTACAAGCCGCCCCCGACGACAAAGCGACCACGGGCTGCAATCCCAAAATTAGGGCTTGCCCATCCACCCCCTCAACGCTGACATTCAAATTCCCTGTTAGCCGCTGCGTAGCGTGACCATTGAGATCAATGCCATCCAGTTGTTGAAGCTGGTGCCAGAGGCGATCGCGCAGAGCCGTGAGACGCTGTGCTTCCTCATCTAACTGTGCCAAACCCAGCTCAACCGCTTTCGCAAACCCTACAATTTGCGGTGGATACAACGTGCCAGAGCGCAATCCCCGCTCTTGCCCACCCCCATGTAATTGAGCCGCGAGCTGCACCCGTGGATTTTTGCGCCGCACATACAAAGCACCAATCCCCTTCGGCCCATAGACCTTATGAGCTGTCATCGAGAGTAGATCAATCTGCATCGCTTCCACATCTAAAGGAACCTTCGCGATCGCCTGCGCTGCATCCGTGTGAAACAGCACTCCCTGCTGGCGGCACAACTGACCAATTGCAGCTAACGGTTGCAACACCCCAATTTCATTGTTGGCTGCCATCACCGAAACCAGCACTGTCTCCGGTTGCAACGCCTTCGCAAGCTGCTCTAAGTCCAACAGACCATCGGGCTGCACTGGCAACAGCGTCACCTCAAACCCCAAATGTTTTAAATACTCGCAGGGATCCAGCACAGCGTTGTGTTCGGTCGCCACGGTGATGATATGCCGACCTTTACTGAAATACGCCTCTGCTACACCTTTGATCGCTAAATTATTCGCCTCCGTCGCCCCACTGGTAAAGACGATTTCCTCCGGCGTCGCATTGATTGCCTTTGCCAGCGTTTCTCGCGCTTGCTTGACTGCTGCTTCTGCCTCCCAGCCATACTGGTGCGTGATGCTTCCCGGATTGCCAAAATGCTCCGTAAAAAAAGGCAGCATTGCCGCCAACACCTGCGGGTCAACAGGCGTTGTCGCGTGGTTATCAAGATAGATGGGGCGTGTCATAGCAAAGGGTCTCAAAACCAGAGAATTGCGAAGTAAAGGGGTCAGAAATCGTGCGATCGCCCAGCACTCTGCAGCAACTTCTCCCTCATCCTAGCGTCTCGCTCTCATTCACACTTACACGCTCCTACAACTGAGCCGCCCGCACAGCCGCCCCAATCAGCCCAACCTGAGCATTCAGCACAATGTGAACCGGCACTAACTCCAATAGAGGACTAATTCGCCCTTTATTTAAGAAAGAGTCCATAAAACTACAATCGGTCATCAACGGCAAAATTTTGGGTGCAATTCCCCCGGCAATGTACAAACCACCGTAGGGCAACAGCTTTAGAGCCAAGTTCCCCGCTTCTGCCCCATACAACTCGACAAAAAGCTGAAGCGTTTGCTCAGACAGGCGATCGCGCTTATCCACCGCTGCCGAACCGATCGCCGCACCCGGATCAACACTTTTCTCACTCAGACCCAGCTGTTTTTCCCACGTTCGCACCACTTCTGCCACATCGGGCGATTCTGGAATTTCTTGGAGGTCGCGCAAAAATTGGTAAATCGATAAAATTCCGTTGCCAGACACGACCCGCTCCACCGAGACACGCCCGATACCATGCTTTTCACGCAGGTAATATAACAAGCGAAATTCGCGTTCTGAGCGGGGAGCAAAGTCTGCATGCCCACCTTCACTGCTATAAATGCGATACCCATCCGCATGCGGAATCAAAAACCCCTGACCTAAGCCTGTGCCAGCCCCAATAATGGCGATCGGTGCTTGCGGATCAGGTTTTCCGGCTTGGAGGGTGTGTAAATCTTCGGGTTGCAGCCCTAAAATGCCATACCCAACTGCCGCAAAGTCGTTAATTAACGCCACATGGGGAATGTTGAGATCTCGACCTAAGCGCGTTGCTTCGAGCATCCAACTCAGGTTTGTCAGCTTGCACGTATTGTTGATTACCGGCCCCGCGATCGCAAAACAGGCTTTTTCAATCCCCGGTAGCTCACCCAATTGTTCAGTCGCTTCGGTGAGAAACTGTTGCACAATCGGTGTCAGGTCAGGATATTCAGCGCTGATATAACGGTTTTCGTGTAAGCTCTCAGCCGATGCCTGAAAGTTGCTCGGGTCATGGAGTTTAACCAACCGCAGGATCGTTTTAGTGCCGCCAATATCACCAGCCAACAGAAGGGTCATTCTTTCACCTTTACCGAGGGTCTTAGTCTTCCTCGCTTTAATCTAGAGCAGATTTGCCCCCAAACTAAGAGAACTTAAAAGGATTCAAATTTTTTGGCTGATTTTATAAAATTTTTAGCCTTATTTCGCCGTTTTCCCGGTTACACCCCCACTTGTCACTCAGGTCAACTTCACCTGAATCTTGAGAACGCTAGAGTTGCCATCGCGCCATTGTTTATCTTCAACGGGTTGGGTCTCACGCTCCGTCACGGCGTAGGCTAAAAGCGTGTAATCACCCGGCTGTTTAGGTTGCCAACGATAGCGCCACAGCGTCCATTCATGGGTTGACGAGGGATGATTTTGTTCAGCTTGCTGCCAGGTTTGCCCATTATCGGTACTCACCATCACCTGCTCAATTGGCAAAGCTCGATCCAGCGCTACTCCACCAATCCACACGCCTTGCTGCCAACCTGTTTTGCCCGATCGCTCCAGTTGCACCGCTGTCTGTCGGTTCCATACAGGTTTTGACTGCACCTGCCGAATCATGCCATGCGTCGGAATCTGCGCCTCATTTGACCAACCCCGCCGTTCCCAATGGCCTTGACGGGTGCGATCGCTCGCTTCGATCTTGACTAGCCACTTGGGCTGCTTTTGCCCATATCGACCGGGAATGATGATTCGCACCGGATAGCCATGATCGACGGTTAATGGCTCTCCATTCATGCGATGCACCAGGCTCACATTCGATTTGAGTAAGTCTTTAATGGGTAGCGTCGTCTCATAAGAGTCAGCCCCATGCAGCACAAACTCGACCGCATCCGGCTGCACGCCTGCCTTCTGCAACCAGGGTAAGAGGGATGTGCCCTGCCACAGCGCATTCCCAATTTGATTACCACCCACCGCGTTACCAATGCACTCCAGCGTCAGGTAAAAGGATTGCTGGGGCGATCGCAAAATATCATCAAACGTGATCTGCAATGGTTGTTTCACCTTGCCAGTAATCTCTAGCCGCCACGTTGCAGACTCAACTGTAGGAGCTGACCCATACGATTGCACATAAAATTCCTCAGTTGGTGTAATTAAATGTTCTGGCAAGGTATCCGATTTTACGAGCGGGTCAAAGGCCGACAAAGGAGGTTTTGGAGCGCTACAACCTGCCACAAATCTAGCAGCAATCAATCCGCCTGTAGAGGTTTGAAGATAACGGAGCAACTGACGACGTTTCATAAAACTGAGCTACACACTTATATCAGCCGCAACAGGCTAATCACTGAGGTCTATGTATAGTGTACGAAGCAGATCTAGGGTCAGATGAAAAGCTAAGTAATACTTTTAAGGAGAATTAAAGAAATTACGTGCTAACGTGAGCATTTTGAGTTATCCTCAGTAGCCGAATCTTCTCGTTAAGATGGCAGTATTGTTTTGAGGCAAAGCTGTGACTGATAAGCGCCAAAATCGTTGGATGGTAAATTTGCTAATTATTCTGGGTCTGATTTCCTTCGTGGGGATCTCAGCCTATCCCCTCTTTAGCATGATGCAATCAAGCGATGTCAGCCAGGTTGCCAATACCCCATCGCCAACCCAGTCTGCCAGCCCTCAAGTCAATCGCGGCGAGCTAGAAGCTCAGGCCAAGGGGTACGAAGCGTTACTCAAACAAGAACCTGACAACCAGACAGCTCTGCGAGAGTTAGTGCGCGTCAAAGCTCAGCTTAAAGACACCGAGGGCGCGATCGCCCCACTCGAACGGCTGGTTAAGCTGAATCCAGGCACAACTGACTACTCAGTATTGCTAGCTCAAGTCAAGCAAGAATCGGGCGATGCGGAAGGAGCAGCCCAAATCTATCGTGATGTCTTAAAAGCAGAACCCGGTAACGTTAAAGCTTTAGACGGTTATTCCTTCTTGTTGGTGCAACAAGACCAGGCTGATAGGGCGATCGCGATGCTGCAAGACACCTTAAAATCAGCCACTCAGTTAAATAAAGCTAAACCTGGCAGCGTGGATGTCGTCGCAACTCACCTTTCATTGGGCTACGTCTACTCTAGCCAAAAGCAATATGACAAGGCGATCGCGGTTTACGACGACGCTTCTAAGGTAGACCCAAAAGATTTTCGCCCCGTTTTGAGAAAGGCGATCGTGTTACGCGAACAGGGCAAAACCGACGAAGCCAAAACCCTGTTTGAAAACGCTAAAAACCTCGCCCCTGTGGAGTATAAAGGCACCGTCGAGCGACTGGCTCAAGCACCTCAAGCATCCCCTTCGCCTGCTCCAACCGCTTCGCCTGCCGCTTCTCCCCCAGCTAAGTAGGGTAAAGATTCAGTCAATTGAGCCTGTAGCTGTTGAGCGCCGCAGGCTTCGCCCAGTTTTATAAAACCGTCGCGACCAACAACTATTCGGTTTTCTGCAATTCACTCTATTGTGGGATCCACCCATAATCCCCTAGCTGGAGGATGAGTAGATCCCCTCCTAGTTGTTACCGTAAAGGTAGACGCGTGAGGCTTAGAAAACCATGAAACGCAACATAGTTACCGGGTTAATAGCTATTCCATTGCTAGTTCAAGGGCTATTTGTGGCACCAGTCAATGCCCAAGCAGGCGTTGACACTCAACAACTGCCTCAATCAGTAGTCAACGACCTACTGCGTAACGATTCACAAGACTTCTTCCGGCGTGGAAGGGAGGAGTTTGACCAACAAATTCATGATTTGCAAGAGCGGCAAGCGAAACCGCCTGGGGAAATTTTGCAGGTTAATCCTGAGCTAACCCCTACCCTAGAGCAACAGCTCAACGAGCTTTCCACACGCACCCATCGCTTCCCAGTAGAAGATCAACAGAAGTAAGCCGATCGCCTAACGATCAGTAAGCAAAAACTCAAACTCGGTTTGCAGCGATCGCATACTCCCAAACCGCGAAACCAGCAAGCTCTGGCTTCCGGCATCACTTAGGCGAGCCTTCCAGTAATCAATCGTGTCAGAGTTGTTTAACCAAAATTGAATCACTGCATTGATGGCCTGATCAATCTCCCAACCATGTCGGTAACTCACTTCTTCGACAGGTTTTAACACGGCATCTAACGTGCAGGCAAACGAGCCAAGATACTCTACGCCTGTCTTTGGACGGTTTTGCAATAGCGATTGCTGATGGTTAAAAAAATGCAGAACAGGCGATACGCCAAGAATTTCAAACGTGTAGATCATAACCAAAGAACGTATGGAAGATTACAAAGGGATTTGAAGAATGGATTTTAATGAAGCGAACTAAAGTTTGACACCTATTTGTAAAGCAGTCTTAACCATTTAGTGCTAATCCTATGAGAGTGCTAAAAAATAGAACTCGTAACCTTTTCAGCGACTGTGTCCCTCTTTACCGTGATGACTTAAATTGAACTATTTTATCGGGCTTGACTTTGGAACATCCGGTGCGCGTGTCGCTCTGATTGACGCACAGAAAACGTTACTATTTCAAACTGGGCAACGCTTTGAGGCAGGTGAACACGATCGCCCGGTAGCATGGCAAGAACTACTCTTTTCTCTCTTAGCTGAAATTCCAGAAGAGTATCGCCAGACCGCCACCGCGATCGAGATCGATGGTACGTCCTCCACCGTATTACTCTGCGATGTCGTTGGGCAGCCAATCGCCGCTCCGCTGCTCTATCACGATGGGCGTGGAGTTGATCAGCTATCTACCCTGCAACTGCTATTGGCAAAGTATCCCGATACGCCCACAAAAGATATTGTCTTAAGTTCGACTTCTAGCCTTGCCAAGTTGCTCTGGCTCTGTCAGCACACCGATGCGGCAAAAGCGCATTATCTTTTACATCAAGCGGATTGGTTGGGGTTTTTGCTACATGGACAACTCGGCATCAGTGATTACCACAACAGTCTCAAATTAGGCTATGACGTTCAACACCTTACATATCCAGACTGGTTCCAACCAATCCATGAGTTATTGCAACAGCGCGGCGCAAACCACTTAAAGCTACCCCAGGTCAAAATTCCCGGTCAGGCGATCGCGTCCGTTCTACCGATGGTAGCCATTTCGTTGGATCTGCCAAAGCAATGTAAAGTCTGCGCTGGTACAACTGATAGCAATGCCGCTTTTTTTGCAAGTGGGGCCAGCCAACCGGGGGAAGCCGTCACATCTCTGGGGTCAACTTTAGTGCTCAAGTTACTCAGCGAAACACCCGTTAATAGTCGCGCTCACGGCATCTATAGCCACCGCTGGGGCGATCTGTGGCTCGTGGGTGGGGCTTCTAATACGGGTGGAGCCGTTTTGCAACACTTTTTCAGCCCAGAGGAGTTGACGACCCTGAGCCAAAAAATTCCAGTTGGCGAACCCAGCCCGCTCGATTACTACCCCCTGCTGCAACCCGGAGAACGATTTCCAATGAACGATCCACAACTTGCGCCTCGACTTGAGCCGCGCCCAGAAGATCCAGTTGCCTTTCTGCATGGTTTGTTAGAAAGCATTGGACGCATTGAGCGCGAGGGGTATCGTCTGTTAGAACAACTGGGTGCCTCGCCTTTAAAGCGGGTCTACACGGCTGGTGGGGGGGCAGCCAATTTACAATGGCAGCAGATTCGCGATCGCCTGTTAGGGGTTCCCGTTCAGCCTGCCACTCAAACCGAAGCGGCCTATGGAGCAGCGTGCCTAGCATTAAACGGCTGGTTGCAATCCTGTACACAGGATCCATGCTCATGAAAAGATGAATGGGATAAGCTTGTAGCAATAGGGATATTCCGGGGAATCTTAAGTTAAATGATAGAAATTAAGAATTGAGCTGTTATTTAAAGTTAGGAACGATATTTTACTCTAACGCTAGACAAACCTGAAAATTGTCGTGTAGCTTGTGATGTCCACCCAAAGTAGTTTGCTCATTAGCCCGGACTTGAAGGAAGTCAGACTATGCTTGTCTGTTTGCAATGTGGATTTGAAAACCCCAATAGCAATAAGTTTTGCCAGGAATGTGGGGCTTCTCTGACCCAAAACACGTGTCCAGAATGCAATAGCCTCGTTCCGTTTGACGCACTTAACTGTCAATCATGCGGTGCGATCGCGGGTGTGATTTGGCGGGCAATTGTGCTGGGCAGCAAGAAACCGAGCGACGCTGCAAACTCCGTCCCTTGCATCAAGACAACCGATTTTCTCGATTTTCAACAACGCTACAAACTGCTTGAAGCATTGCAACCCGCCTCTGAAATGGGTGTCTCAGCCAGGGTAATTGACTGTCACCCCCTTCAGCTTTCGCTCCTCGAAGCCTTTGCCCGACAAGAAGCCGAAGAGGCTGGCAGCGGTTTTAGTGTCAATTCTTTAGCGGTGCCGCCCAGTGCCCAGCCTTATTTAGAACTGGGTAGCCAGTTTCATCAAGCGGTGCCCGCGATTCATGATGCCTGGTTTCAAGAAGGGCAAGAGATTTTGCTGCTGGTCGATCGCTCTGGGCTACCCGGTATGATCGAGCTGTGGCAAGATAACACACTGGAAATGCCTCAGATTCAACTGCTCCAGTGGATGTATGAAATGGTCGAGCTTTGGGAAGCGCTCGAACCCTGGAACTGCCAGCAAAGCTTACTAGAGTTAGAAAACCTCAAAGTCGGTGAAGACAATGCCCTGTGTTTACAACAGCTCTACTTCACACCTAGCGGAGTAAAATTTACGCTTTCTGACTTAGGGCATGTTTGGCATCGTCTGTTTGATGAATCTCAAAGGACTCATTTTGGCAACATCTCGCTGTTACTGGCAGATGTTGATAATGGTAAGCTGACTGCCCCATTTGAGGTGCGATCGCGGATTGAGGTGATCGCGCAAGAGCTACAAGCGGAAATGGACAACCCATCCCGCGAATTTAATGACCTCGCTGCCTTACTAGATATGGATACAGATGCGGATGATCTCCCAGTGACTAGCGTGCCCCAACCAGCCGTTCCTACGGGTACGCCAATTGAGCTAGCTAACGTGGCACCCACTCCAGTCAGTAGTGACGATGAGCACGAAACCGACACCGAGCCAACCGTCGTCTTACCCATGCAGCTTTTTAGCCTTGATGATGTGGGTCGCACCGATGTCGGTCGGCAACGACAGCACAACGAAGATTACTACGGCATTGAGACACAAGTAACACGGCTTGAAAGCCCCACTGGAAAGACTTTACACGTTCGTAATCTCTACATCCTCTGTGATGGCATGGGGGGGCAAGCAGATGGCGAAATTGCTAGCACAATGGCAGTCGATACTCTGCGTCGTTATTTCAAACAGCACTGGCAGAGCCAACCTTTTAACGAAACCAACGGCAAGCTGCCACCGTCGCAGATCTTAAATGAAGCCATTCAGCAGGCGAATAAGGCGATTTACGACGTTAACCAGCAAAATGCTCGCTCTGGCATCGGGCGGATGGGCACGACTCTGGTGATGGCCTTAATTTCAGATGCAGAGCTAGCGATCGCCAATGTCGGTGACAGCCGCCTCTATCGCTACACCCGCAAGCGAGGTTTAGAGCAACTCACGGTTGATCACGAAGTCGGGCAACGCGAGATCCAACGGGGGGTCGATGCCGAGATTGCCTATGCCCGTCCAGATGCTTATCAACTCACCCAAGCCCTTGGCCCCAGAGACGAAAACTTTGTCAAACCCGATTTGCACTACCTTGAGCTAAACGAAGACTCCTTGTTGTTGCTCTGCTCCGATGGGCTGTCTGACAATGACCTGCTCGAAACTCATTGCAAAACTCATATTGAGCCACTCTTGAGTTCCCAAACCAATTTAGAGCAAGGGGTGAACAAGCTGATTGAGCTAGCCAACGAATACAACGGGCACGATAACATCACGGCGATCGCGATTCGAGCCAAAGTGCGGCCTAACCTTGCCCATCTCAGGTAAGGGAATGGTCATTTTGACCTTGCTAGATGCTCAGACACGGGCGATCGTCAAGACCTGGCGGTTTCAGCAGGCGACGATTCGGGTTGGGCGGGCACCCGACAATCACATTGTGGTTTCCGATATTTTGGTGTCGCGCTACCACCTTGAGTTGCACGCTGTTCGCCCGGAGCAAGTGCGAGGTCGCAAAGCTGCCCATTCTGGCTGGGAGATTGTCAACCACAGCGGCAACGGCACCTTCTTAAACGGTTACCTGATAAACCGGGCTGTTTTGCCAGCCAAGGGCGAGTTACGGCTGGCTCAGTCGGGGCCATTCTTACAGTTTGAGATTCAGGCTGAGCGGTCACCCGTCCTTACAGAAAAAGCACAAGCTGCCAAAAAGTCACCGCAGCTCCCGGTGATTGTCCGTCCAATCGAGCTTTCACAGGTTTTTTGTCAGCATCGCGGTAATCACCCGGATCAGCTTTTTTGCATTCACTGTGGTCAACCCCTCAAAGTTGAGAAAACCATTCGCCAATACCAATTCATTCGGCCCCTAGCCCGTGGCGGTATGGGCACCACTTACCTGGTTTGGCGATCGACCAACGCCGCAACCGGTCTAACGCCCCAACGTGGCGACCTCCTGGTTCTCAAAGAAATGAATGCGGATGTTGCTCACATTCCCAAAGCCCAAGAATTGTTTGAGCGAGAAGCCACCGTCTTGCGAAACCTCCAACATCCAGGCATCCCGCGCTTTTATGACTTCTTTGTCGAAGGCAACAAGAAGTACCTCGTGATGGAGTTGATTCACGGACTTGATTTAGAGCAGAAGGTGCGTCAGACAGGAGCCGTTCCGCTAGCGCAGGCGATCGCCTGGATGATACAAACCTGCGACGTGCTGAGCTATCTACATAGTCGCCCAACGCCCGTCATTCACCGAGATATTAAACCGAGCAACTTACTCGTGCAGCACCGTGACCAGCGCATTGTGGTACTTGATTTTGGTGCCGTCAAAGCCGTTGGGATGCCACCCGACACTCGCATTGGGGCTGAGGGCTATAGCGCACCAGAGCAAGCACAGGGTCGGCCCACGATTCAGTCTGACTTGTATGCGGTTGGCACGACGCTTGTGTTTATTCTCACCGGACTGTCACCCAGTCGCTTTTATCAAAAAGAAGCAAGCGGTTATCGCCTCTGCTTAGACGAGGTAAACCGCATCCCTCTGCGCGTGCGCCAGGTGATTGAGCAGGTCACAGCTCCACACCCCGGCGATCGCCCAGCATCAGCAACCGAACTGGCTCAAGCCCTGGCTGCCAGCCTCTAATATGCGGATGCAGGAGCGGCAACAGAACGGGACTGAAGGCTGCTAAACGGTCGCGCCAGGGGTTCCCCCACAAAAATACCCTGTCCTGGCCAGGCCACACTCTTCCAATAGGCTTCGATCAGGGTTTCCCCCCGCAGGTAGTGATACATGGCAATCCCAGGGTGGGGAAACTTTTGCGGAAAGTTGCAGGGTTCCACCACCGTGCCATAACTTCCAGTCGCACCTGCTTCTAGCCAGCGCAAACTACTCATTTGGGGACTGTCGGTGAGCATACCGCCCAGCGATGTCAGGTGGTCGGCGATCGCTCCCGGCAAAAACTGATTTGTTTCCAGCTTTTGCACCTGAGCAATGCCCGTAAAGTAGAACATCACATCGGCTTTACCTTCTAACATATTGGTTCGCACCACCTGAATCTTGAACTGATCACTCAGGTACTTCACCACTTGAGCGTAGATAGCAGCCCGTACCCCCCGATCGCGGTCGTTCGTCTCAACGAGATAGGCCGTCCCGATTGGAAAGGTGCCACCAGACGACACCCCCCGGTCAATCAACGCTTTGGCTTGCTCAAAATTTGTTGCCGCGATCGCCATCGTCGGACGCACCTTTAAATCGGTATAGGGATGCTGACTCTGGCTATTGAAATAAGGGTTGCGCTTCGTTTCCTGGCACCCCGTCGCACAAAAAGATGGGTCAAACCCAAAAGTAAACGCTGCCGTAATCGACATGCAGCCAACTCGGTAAGGTGCAGCCCAGGTTAGAGCCAATGCCTGAACATAGTTTGGCAGTTGAGCATCAATCCGTTGCTTCAATTGTTGAAACTCATCCAGTGACAACTCAACGCGATCAGGTGGAAAACGCACCGAAATGAGGTTATTAGCCGGAATATTTCGCTGCTTGAGGTAGTATTCCGCAATTTCAACGCTGAGAGGATCCTCTAGATTAACGATGACTGCTAGCTCTTTAGCGGTTAACCACGGCTCGACAGGAGTAGGAGTCAGCCAATTAGAAATAGCCCGACAACCCGATACTGAAACGAGCAAAACGATTGCAAATAAAGCACTCAGGCGGATTGGCGATCGCCCCCCTCTAAAATGGAGGCGATGCACTCGTCGCCAAAACCAATTGAGATCCGACAACAGGACAATAACAGAGCGCCGCAGGCGGTTTAAGTTCATCGACTAACCAGGCAAAAAGAAAATAGACATTTAGTTACCCAGTTAAGTTGCATAGAATGCGTTGACTAGGGTTCTTGCCTTCCAGCTGTTAGATCCACCGAATAAATGCGCGATCTAGCCTCGGTTTCTGCCTTAAACAAAGAAAGACACCGCAGGCGTGAGCAACCTCGCGATCGCGGACAAGCAAAGGAAATCAGGCAATCAAGTTTGAATTGTAAATGCCAGATGGATCAGCCGTCACTCGCCCAATCAGAGCAAGATCAATGGATTTCAGAAAAATTCTGCGACCGGGTCTGCCATTCACGCAATTACACCCTGCTGCTTCAATGCCAATGCAGACACCCTACCTTTTCACTGTAGCTGATAAGGCAGAGCAACAATCCTGAAAAGTAGGGATTAAATCAGGTCAATCCTTATGAAGTGGGTTGAAATGCTGAACCTGCACAACCAGGAAGTGATTCATGCCACTTAATTCGCGCTCTTTAGGGCTGGCAGCGATCGCACACACCTTTAATCGTGACTTCGTACTTTTCTGCCTTTAGCCCCGTTCGCAGCTTGTTAAAATCAACCCGTTGCACCGCTTCCCAGTCAACGTCTTCAATTGCCCCGCAGTGAGTGCAGAGAAAGTGGTGATGCAACCCAATGTTGGCATCGTAGCGAGAAACCCCTTCTTCTAATAGCACTTCGCGCACTAAACCCACTTCTCGTAAGGCTTGCAGCGCCGCATAAATTGTCGCCTGAGAAGAAGTCGGCACCTCTTTGTTTAAGTCGGTATGCAGTTGCTCAACTGTAGGGTGATCGTGACGCGCTAACAAGTTGGCATACACGGCATAGCGCTGAGGAGTCACCCGCAGCTTCTTGCTCTTTAAGGTTTGAACGATTTCGTTAGCCTGCCACTGCATAACCGTAATAAAACCCAATCTGAAAAAGGAATGATTTATTAGTTCTAATTATAAAACGTTCTTCTTAAGAATTCAAAGCAAACAAAAGCTACAATAATAATTAAGTATTTATTACTATTGCATCATTCTTAAATCAGAATTATTCTGATTTACATGCGGTCTGACTGGTATTTTGTGCGCCACTCATTCTGCAACCCACCCTTGAGACTGAAAAGTTAGACATTGAGAGGTATTCATGGCTGTTATCACTCGCGTACCAGAAGTTACATTCAAAACTCGTGTCCGTGACGAGTCCGTTCCAGGCCCTAATCCTTACCGTTGGCAAGACCTGACCAGCCAAGAGATCTTTGGTGGCAAGCGAGTGGTTGTGTTTTCATTACCCGGTGCATTCACCCCAACCTGCTCTTCTAACCACCTGCCTCGCTACGAAGAACTGTACGAAGAATTCAAAGCGCTAGGCGTTGACCAAATCATCTGCGTTTCTGTTAACGATGCTTTCGTCATGTTCCAGTGGGGCAAGCAAATCGGTGCTAAGAATGTGTTCTTGCTGCCCGATGGCAATGGCGAATTTACTCGCAAGATGGGCATGTTAGTTGACAAGTCCAACCTGGGCTTTGGCATGCGCTCCTGGCGTTATTCGATGTTTGTCAACGATGGCAACATCGAGAAAGTATTTGTCGAAGCTGACTATGGCGACAACTGCCCAGTTGACCCCTTTGAAGTTTCTGACGCTGACACCATGCTGGCTTACCTCAAGGGCAGCACTCCCACTGGAGTTTCGGCACCTCGGCTGGCATTCGTTGGCTGATTACGCCATTGCGTAATTGAGTTTCCCTTGATTGATAGTGGGTAGAAGTAGTGGGCGATCGCCCTGGTTGCTTCTACCCCTTTTTTAGTCAGCACCACCGCTTGGCTAAACCAAAGCTGAGATAATATAGCTCTGGTCAGAGTACTTAAGACAGGGTTGCTCGGTCAAAGTCGCCTCTAGAAAGGCATTCGACTCATCCCCGTCGCGTTCCACCTGGCTACGGCTGTAAAAGCACTTAATTTGCAAAGAGCGTATGGCGATCCATTTCACGAAGTACCACGGCTTAGGAAACGATTTCATTCTGATTGACAATCGGGCTTCAGCAGAGCCTTGTTTGACGACTGACCAAGCAATTGCCCTCTGCGATCGCCACTTTGGCATTGGGGCGGATGGTGTGATCTTTGCAATGCCAGGACAAAACGGCACCGATTATGCCATGCGGATCTACAACAGCGACGGCTCTGAGCCAGAGATGTGCGGTAACGGCATTCGCTGTTTGGCTCGCTTCATCGCTGAGTTAGAAGGTAACAATGAGCCACGCGCTTACACGATTGATACTCTGGCAGGTGTGATTACGCCGCGCTTAGAGGCCGATGGGTTAGTCACCGTTGACATGGGCGAACCACGACTCCTGGCAGCAGAAATTCCCACGGTGTTAACAGCGGCTGACGAGAAAGTGATTAATGCACCGCTAGAGGTGGCAGGGCAAACCTGGCAAGTTACCTGCGTCAGCATGGGCAATCCCCACTGCATTACCTTCGTTGAAGATGTCGCAGCCATTCCCCTGGAAACCGTGGGGCCGCAATTTGAGCATCACTCCGCCTTCCCCAAACGGATCAATACCGAGTTCATTCAAGTAGTGAGTCGCGATTACCTCAAGATGCGCGTCTGGGAGCGGGGGGCTGGCATTACCCTGGCCTGCGGTACCGGAGCGTGTGCCTCTCTAGTTGCAGGTGTGTTAACCGGAAACTGCGATCGCCGCGCGACCGTAGAGCTACCCGGTGGGCCATTGTTGATCGAGTGGTCAGCGGCTGACAACCGACTCTATATGACCGGGCCTGCCGAAAAAGTCTTTGCTGGAGAAGCCTTCTAATATCAAATCCAGTGCATCAATCATTCAGGTTGCGTAGGGGCGGGTCTTGCTTCGACCCATCTTGATTCGCCAGGTTATGCCTGCTAAACCCGCCCGTACAGATATCCAATGCACCCGTAAAGGGGAATTTTGATTTAGGCTTGTGGGTCAGAAATCGTACCCAAAAACAGCACAACCCCCGTTTTGCCATCGCGAATCGCAAACCAGAAGGGGCGATCAACCGTCATCGTAAACGGTTCACTGGGTGGAGGAGCTGAGGTGACACCCATTCGCACAGCTGTACTCGCAGCGGCTTCTGTGCCCGCTTCGTCCACACTGATCACAGCCGCATGTTGCACCTGGTCGATGTGGGTTGAGACAGAGCTAAGCTTGGCAAAGGTGGCGCGTTCTGGATCAAACGCCACTCCCATACCTAAAGCCGACAACGCCGTATTCAGTTCAACACTGGTCTGTTGCTTAAATCGCGGCAGCTTGATCATCCCCTGGCGCGACTGAAATTGCTTCATCCACGCCTGCCAGTTTTCGGGAGTCAGACTCTGCTCAAACGCAACGAGATTGCTTTTGGCCTTGGGCAAGAAAACCAACATACTCAGGCGACCGTTATTGCCGTAGGGCAAGCTAATCGCCTGAAAATCAGCCGTCTCAAAATAAGGATAGCGACCACCCCGCGACATTAAAGGATGCGGCTTTTGCTTGCCACCCGCCAGGTAGAAAGGGGCATCTTGCGTAGCCTCCGGCTGAAACGGATCGCTCCACGGCCCCTTAAAGTACAACGTGTTGATCAACACCATCACATCTGTTGGGTTGAGTTGATCAACAATCTGACGAATTTTGCCCTTGGTGCTTTGGTTGACCCAGGCATTAATCTGCGTCGGAGCGTTGCGATCGCCAAAGTCAAGCGTCGTCACCTCAGCCCCATAAAACTGTTGGTTAGTCTGCAGGAAAGATGCATCGAACGGCACGCCTTTCCTCGCCCAGAGCGAGTTTGCAATCACCAACTCTACCAACTTATCGGGATTTTCGAGCGAGGTTTTGAGCGCCGCGTTTGCCTGGTTTAACTCTTCCACGCTCATCGACTGAATCGCCAGAGCCGTTTCCATCGCCTTTTGAGTTTCGCCCGTCGCACCGTTGTAGGTCATTGACAGGGCAAAAGCGACACTCGCAGGCGACAAAAACAGATTCTGATCGGCTGCTTGCTTCCGAATCGCTGAAAATAGGTTAAGGCTAAATCGGTTGCTCGCTTCAACCAACTTGGGATTAATTGTTTCTGCACGGGGTGTCATAGGAGAAGCCACGGGTGACAGTGTGGGCTGTGGACTCGCGATCGCCGAGTTATCTGGAGCTTTCCAACAGCCGACTAAACCCAGGAAAACAAAACAGACCAGTGCGATGGTACTTACCCGCGATCGCTGATTCATCATCTGCCCCAAACCCTAACCCAACAACTATAGCAAGTCCCAAATTAGTTGAGGGATTAGGAGAAAGTTATGAGAGGCCTCTCCCCTGAACATCTTTCACAATCCAAATTTGGGGAGGGCAAAGCCGGAGAGGAGAAATTCTGCCTCCCCAAATCAACCAAATCCATAGGAAAATTTTTATAAAGTTGTATGACACAACCTGAACTGCAAACCACTGCTTAGGAAACTATGACATTCCGTCGATTGCTAGAAACATTGAGAACGACCTTAAAACCAGGTTCTCTACTGAGCGGCAAAATGGTTTGCTGGTTCATTTGCCTATTAGGTGTAAGTTGGTTTGTCGCGAGTGGAGCGATCGCCTCGCCCCTGAGCGATCGCCTGACGAGCTTTCCTGATTGGCAGACAAAACCTCCAATTGAGGCCAGTGCGGGTGAGTTGGTTTACCCCGATTGGTTTGCAGGAAGTTGGAAGCTGACCAGCACTCTGGTTGAGACGTATTCGCCCTTAGCCCCAGAGGTGACAACGCCAGGGTACGAAGGCAATCAGCAATTTTTGAATCAACCCATCACGTGTCAGGTGCGGTTTGTCGCTCAAAATGCCTTAAGCAGAAAGCGATCGCCCTTACCCGTGCTGTCGCTGCCGACCCAATCACTCGTCAAGGCGCAAATTGTTTCCGATCGCTCCTTTAACGGGCTGAGTCTAGCTAAGGCTTACCTGGGCGATCGCGTCTGGAAGGTGTGGGTAGACCCGCGTGACGCAACCCGGTTGATCACCAAATTTCGTGATAATCGCAAACTGTTTTCCACCGTGATTGGGCAAGCCGCCGAAGCCCCCGATGCCGATCATTTTCTCGCATCCGAATTGTTTCAACAGTTCTTTCAAGTACCCGAAAAACCAGTCAAGAATGAAGTTGAAACAACCACCCTTTACACACGCGAGTCAAACACCAAAATTACAGCCGATCAGATCACCGCTGTTTACTTAACCCCACCTCATCCACGCGCGTATTTAGCAGGCGATCGCCCGGTTGCGCTTTACCGCTATCAACTGGAGTTAACCAGAGGATAGAAAGCCCCGCTATAAAAAGCACAATCCCCGAATTCGTTAAGAATCCGGGGATCTGGAGTGAAGCAGTTAAACCAGTTAACTCAGTTGTTGCAAGTAAGACTCGATCGCCCCATTAATCAGATAGCTGACTGACACACCTTTTTGGGTTGCAACAGCCTGCAAACGAGCGTAGACCTCCGGGCGCACCGTCACCCGATGGCGATTGTCCTTCTTCGGAGTCTTCGTCACCTGAGCAACCACCGCTTCAACCGCTTCTTCGACAGCCGCTTCAACCGTGGATTCGTAGGTTTGAGCAAAATCGTGCAGGGCTTGCAGACCCACGCGATCGCAGAAGTCACCAAACGACTCTGCGGGTTTTTGCTCTTGCTTAAAGTAGACAAACAGCGGTTCAAACGTCTCCTCTAGCTGCGAGATCGGCATCTTTTCGAGATAGACCTTTGAAAGACGTGTCTGGTTAGCCGAAGCTCCCAGCCAAACCTGATATTGGTCAGGCCCATTGCCGACAAAACCGACTTCCGCCAGGTACGGACGCGCACACCCGTTAGGGCACCCCGTCATCCGTAGAATAAATGCCTGCTCAGGGATGCCAACTTTTGCCAGCAACGCCCGGAACCGATCCAAAATGGCCGGCAGCACCCGCTCCGACTCCGCGTTGGCTAAACCGCAAGTCGGCAACGCTGGACATGCCATTGCGTAGCGCTCAAGCAAGTCAATTTCGTCTTCCCGCTTAATGCCATAGGTGCTGAGCAAGGCTTGAATCTCAGCCTGATTTGCCGGATCAATGTCGTACAGCAGAATGTTTTGGCTGGGAGTCAGCAGCATCGGCAACTGAAACTGCTGAATAATCGTACGCAGTGCCGTTTTTAGCCGGAAGTCATCGTGGTCTTGGACGCGTCCACACTGAACGTTGATGCCCAAAAATAGCTTGCCGTCACCCTGCTCATGCCAACCCAAGAAATCCTCATAGCGCCATTCAGGCAGCGGACGGTACGGCTGAAAAGCCTTGCCAAAATACTCTTCGGCCTTGGCGCGAAACTTCTCAACCCCCCAATCTTCGATCAGGTACTTGAGTCGCGCATGACGCCGATCAGTGCGATCGCCATAGTCGCGCTGAGCTGCCACGATCGCCTTCACTGCATCGTAAACATCTGCTTTGTCAACATAACCAAGCGGGTCTGCCAGTCGGGGGAAGGTTTCCTCTTTGCCATGAGTACGCCCCAGACCACCTCCAGCCAGAATGTTGAAGCCTTCTAACTCGCCTGCGGCATTAGTGATCACCACCAGGGTCAAGTCTTGCGAGTAGAGATCAACCGAGTTATCTCCCGGCACTGTCACACAAGCTTTGAACTTGCGCGGCATGTAGTGGGTGCCGTAGATCGGTTCTTCGTTGTCGTGAATTAGCGTCCCAGTCCCATTTTTTTGACGGGCTGCGACCACTTCGGGATGCTCTTCTGCACTGATCAGCTTTTCACCATCGAGCCAGATCTCGTAGTAGGCTCCGGTCTGAGGCGTCAGCAGGTCAGCGATCCGATTCGCATAATCCAGCGCATAAACATACTCTGGGCGATCGCGAAACGGTGCCGGAGGAGCCATCACGTTACGATTCAGGTCACCGCAAGCACCCAGCGTCGAACCCATACTCTTAACGATGGCGGCGATCGTAGCTTTCAGATTCTTTTTGAGAATGCCGTGGAGCTGAAAGCCTTGGCGAGTCGTCGCCCGCATCGTGCCGTTGCCATAATCATCAGCGAGCCGATCCAGCGTCAGATACAACTGGGGGGGAATAAAACCACCTGGACTGCGGGTACGCAGCATCATCTGGTAGTCTTTTTCTTGCCCTTTGACCCGGTTATCGCGGTTGTCTTGTTGATAAGAACCGTGAAACTTGAGGATTTGAATCGCTTCTTCAGTAAAGAAGTTAGTCGTCAAGTCTTCTAACTCTGAAGCAAGCGGTTCTCTCAGAAAGTTACTCCGCTCTTTGATTCCTTCAACCTTAGAGGGCTTACGAACAGCAGGCTGTGTTGGGGTAGTTACCATTGCGATCGCTCAAAAATAAGCAGCAGATTTGTATTGTGACCGCTAATTCCAGCAGAACGTTCTGATCGCCTAAAAAAAACTGGGATCGTCACATTCTTTCCCGGTAATCCGGTCGGGATTAAGTGGATCCTTATCCTACCATTGCTGTCTCCGAACCCACACCCTTTTCAAGAAATTCTGACTATATTCACCAAATGCCCTAGATGTAAGGCTTTCAAAAACAGGTGACACCTCAGCGTTGAATATTGGGACAGACGGTACTCTTTGATAAACCCTCTGGAAACTGCTCTCGCCAGCCTGAAAGCAGAGCCAACAACTCACTTCTAAGAATTGTTAATTCTTCAATTTGGCGCGTCACATCTGATACCTTTTCCTGCAAATGTTGCTTAACCTCGCCACAGGGCAAATCTCCCTGGTCGTAAACCGCCAAAATCTGCTTAATCTCCGCCAAACTTAACCCCAGATTTTGAGCGCGCTTAATAAACGCTAACCGCGACAAAACATGAGGCTGAAACAGTCGATAACCCGTTGCCGATCGCTCAACGCTGGGAGCCAACAACCCAATCTCTTCGTAATAGCGAATCGTTTTAACAGGTAGCCCACTTTCTTGAGCAACCTCACCAATTTTTAAGAATGCTGGTAGAACCTCCATGCTCTAACCTATCTTTCGGGTGGCTTTTTCTTCGACATCGTTAACATTGGCAGGCTATTGCTCGACGATTGAGGCGGCAATAGAAATTGCGCTGACCGCACGGGTTCACGCCGTTCAATCACCTGTTGCGACTGCCACCAGCGCAGCGCGATCGCCACACCGCTTAAACCCAGGCCAAACCACAATAGCGAATATTGCTGGCTTACCCCCCCTAAAACCGCGTCAACCGCACCAATAGTAACAGCAAACGCAATGATAGGCTCTCGTCGATAAAAAGATTTCAACATTAGTAGAAAAATCGCAGTTTAAGACAGCAGATTGAATCTAACTCAATTCTAAAACGTGGGTTGAAGATAGGGGAGTGTAGGTAGAGAGAGATAGCGGAAGCCGTGGAGGGGTGAATCAAACGATTTTTTAGCTGGAGACGACGCTAGAAGACTCGGCTGACTGCCAGGGTGTGCAACCCTTTAAGCCCAGTTGGGGATCTTGCTTATAGGCAGAGCCAGGTTCCCAAACGGTGACTTTGCGATCGCTGCCAATGTCGTACAAATACGCCGCAGCGGGGAAATATTTGACCCCCACCTTCAAGTTAGAAAAATCGTCTTCAGCCGTTTCGTAGGCAAAGCGTGCCGTCAGTTGAGCCACTAAACATTCGGGAGTGTCGCTCTCCTCACCCGAAATATCGCGCTCTTGCCAAAACTTTGCGAGGAATTTTTTTAAAACTGGCAGAATTTTTTTAGGTTCGCCCCCTCGGCTGATGTAGATGATCGCGGGATTGTTTGCTACGAGAATGTGACACGGAGTTGCCATAACGCTGATTTTTGCTGCTGATTTTCGCTGCCTAGTCTATTTTAGAAGGCGAGTTTGTTAGAGCAATCGGGCAAACCACAAAAAGTTTTTATACACTAAATAGTCGGTCTAACCTGGGCGATCGCGTCCAATTTCCTTTCGCTTCAATAATTTTCCTTTATGAATGATACTGCTACCCCGTCCCCTGACCTATCCCTACCCGCCGCTGTTTATATTGTGGGAGCCGGGCCGGGCGATCCGGAATTACTCACCATCAAAGCCCAACGCCTGCTCGCACACGCAGATGTGATTTTGTTTGCCGACTCCTTAGTGCCCCGTCAAATTTTGCAGGGGGTACGCCCCGATGCGGAACTGGTTCGCACCGCCCACAAAACCCTAGAAGAAATTTTGCCGCTCATGGTCGATCGCGTGAAAGCGGGTAAATCCGTTGTACGCCTGCATTCGGGCGATCCCTGCTTGTATGGAGCGGTGCAAGAACAGATGCAAGCCCTGTTAGAAGCCGACATTCCCTTTGAGGTGATCCCCGGCATCAGCGCCTTTCAAGCGGCAGCCGCGCGACTGCGAGTTGAGCTAACCGTACCCGGATTGGTGCAAAGCATCATCTTAACCCGCATCAGTGGCCGCACCCAGGTGCCCGTCGATGAAGAACTTGCCAGCCTTGCAGCTCACAAAGCGAGTCTCTGCCTCTACTTGAGCGCCCGCCACGTCGCCGACGCAGAAGCCAAATTACTGCAACACTACCCCTCAGAGACTCCGGTGGCAGTTTGCTTTCGCCTCGGCTGGCCCGACGAAAAAGTGTGGCTCGTCCCGCTCGACCAAATGGCCACCCTAACCGAGCAAGAAAACTTGATTCGCACCACCTTATATGTCGTGAGTCCCGCTTTGGCAGCAGCCACCGTACCCGACGCGATCGCCCAAACCGCAGAAAACACAGGCTTAAAAACCGGGCGATCGCGCTTGTATCACCCAGAGCACTCCCACCTGTTCCGCCAGTCGCAGTAGCTCACCAGATCACAACAAGCCCAGTTTCTCCAAAGCGTTACGAGCCGCTAACTTTTCGGCTTCTTGTTTGCGCTTGCCACTGCCCTGCCCATAGACCTTGCCCGACACCCGCACCTCAACGGTAAATTGCTTGGCATGGTCGGGGCCTGTTTCGGCGATCGCGTAGTAGCGGGGTACCTCTCCGACTTGAGCCAGTGCCCACTCTTGCAAGCGGCTTTTGGGGTTGGTAGTTTCGGGCGCGGCGACAACCAGTTGATCAACCACCGACTCAAAGAACGGTGTGACGTAGATTCGCACCATATCGATCTGCGAACCGTTATCCAAAAAATAAGCCCCAATCAGGGATTCAAAAGCACAACTCAGCAGGTTTGGATTGCGTCTGCCGCCATCAAGATCAGCCCCTTTGCCTAAGCGCAACTGCGCCCCCAGATTTAATAACTCAGCAAAATGGGCCAGTTGTTGCTCATCCACCAGCAGCGATCGCAGCAAGGTCAATTCACCTTCTGGCTTTTCGGGAAATTTTTTGTAGAGAAATTCCCCGCTTAAAAAGTTTAGAACCGCATCCCCCAAAAACTCTAGCCGCTCATTATGCTCTGCACTGGGATGCTCATTGGTGTAGGAGCGATGCGTCAGCGCTTGCTCTAAACGTTTGGCATGTTGAAACTGAGGAAGTTTAAACATAATGGGGATGCAAATAATCTCAGAGGGGAGCCATAGCAACCCTTTTATGGATTATATCTCTCCAAAATTAAGCTCACATCTTTCCAACCGCACTCACCTTTTACCCTAAGGATTTGTCATTACCTGATTGACTCAAATCTGCTGTCACCGCCCAAAAAATTGTCCAAAAACCGAGAGCTGCGATCGGTAAACCCAAAAGTACAAACAACCATTCAGCCTGATAACGATTGAGATTCAAAGTAGAGAGACTCGCATCTTTCAGAAACACCTTCACCTTCGATAAATCGGCTTCAACTTCTTCTCGATCTAACGAATTTCCAAAAATTAATTCACCATTTCTTCCGGTTAAGGCAACCGCAAAAACTTCACCATCATACGCATTTTCACCTTTGAGCAACCGAGCCGATTTCAACCCGTTTAAGGGAATGGTTTCGATCGGGATAAACCACAAAATCTTCGCTTGCTGTTGACAATCCATCTCTTTTTCGGGCGATCGCTGACACACCACCGAAGCCGAGTGAGGCATTCCATGCCAGAGAAAGACCAAGCCCACCGCCGAAAGCGCACTGCCTAGTAATAAACTTAAAAGCCGCTGCCCCATTTTTTGCACACCTTCAGAATGACCATCCATCCAATTTCACAAAATAATTTTGGCGCAAAAATTGCGCGCTGAATTCACAGGTTGGAGGCTCAATTTCCAGCAATTCTCATTTTGAAACATTTGTACTGAAGTCAGAGCCTCTAAAGGCTTGTGCGCTCAATTTTATGAACGGCAGAATGGGTATTCCAGCCATTGATAGCTGTTCAAAATGAATATTTTTGTGAGAATTATTCTCA
>DVDV01000231.1 GCA_015296075.1 Leptolyngbyaceae cyanobacterium M33_DOE_097
AGAATAATTCTCACAAAAATATTCATTTTGAACAGCTATCAATGGCTGGAATACCCATTCTGCCGTTCATAAAATTGAGCGCACAAGCCTTTAGAGGCTCTGACTTCAGTACAAATGTTTCAAAATGAGAATTGCTGTCAGTATAGGGAACGGTTCGACTTGCCCCAAATCCAATAATCTGGCCGTCTCTAAGCAACGGCACCACTGGCTTGAAAGCACACGCGTTACAGGCACTTGCCGATCGCGCAACAGTTGACCTAAGCGACGGGCTTGTTGCCGTCCAGTTTCTGACAAATTGCGCTGGGTTTGACAATCTCCCAGGCGAAAGTTGCCAGGATCTCCGGTGCCAGGGGCGATCGCGTGACGCATTACTGCAACGTAACCGACTGGATTGGCTGGCAATCCTGGTAAGGGGGTAGGTGTAGGGATTGATGTTTGCGCCTGGAGGGTAGGCTGGGATTGTTGTGGCAAGCAGGCAAAGCCAATTACCACCATCAGCAAACTAACAACAAAGAGCTTGCAATGCTGCCAAAAACGAGTTGAGGTCATTACCTGCGGCGGGTTTGAGGATCTCTTATAGGATGACGCGATCGCTCAGTTTACGGCAACGCCTCAGATTGTTCTACAACTGCCAGAAGAAGAGACTGCCGATTTTGCCTTTGATTTTTTGTTTGAGCGATCGCTGCTGCCACTTCTGCCAATCTACTAACTGACTGTCAGCAAAGCCCTGCTTAAAAAACCGCTCAACCGACTCAATCAACGGGGGATCATTAGAGCAAAGATTTAACTCATCGTTATGAAAAAAGCTGCGCGGATCGAGATTTGCACTGCCCAAGCTGACCCAGTGATCATCAATCAAAATGATTTTGGCGTGCATCATGCTGGGCTGATATTCGTAGAGTTGGATCTTGGACTGCAGCAGTGGCTTATAGCGTTCTCGTGAGACCGCATATACGTAAGGTTTGTCACAGCGTCGCCCCATCGTCAAAATGCGAATATCTACCCCTTTTTGCTGCATCTCGGCAAGAATCCGTAAAGTCATTGCGTCGGGCAACAAATAGGGACTCGCGATCCACAAGCGTGACTGCGCCGATGATGCCAAGATTTGAAATAAACTGCGAATGGGAGAGTCGCTGCGGGTCGGGTCTTCGCCAGGGGTGATCAAAATCGGAGTATTACCCTTTGCGATCGCGGGCGTGCGTTTGTAGTCATTTAAATCAACCGTACCAGCTGCGTCGAGCCAGTGCTGCCAAAACAAGCCCGTTAGCAGGCTGACCACTTCTCCCTCAACTTGCACCTCAAAATCAAGCCAGGGAATGCTCGGTCCTTCTTGTTCGACGCCATCCCAGCGATCGGCGATGCCTGCGCCACCGATAAGAACCATTTGCTGGTCAATAATGAGCAACTTGCGGTGATTGCGCCGCAAAAACTCAACGGGTGCCCGCCACGAAAAAGGATTGAAAAATCGTACTTCAACCCCTGCATTAATGAGTCGATTCCAGTAAGTTTTGGGTAAGGTTTTAGCCCCATACGCATCGGCTAGCAACTGCACCTTCACTCCGGTTTCTGCCTTTTCACACAAAACCCGCGAAAAGGCATCCGCCCGATCTCCAGGGGTCATAATAAACGTTTCAAACAAGATACTTTCTCGCGCTTGGGCGATCGCATCTAAGCGAGTGGTTTGAATTGTATCAACCGTGCTCCAAAACTGAAGAATTGACCCACAGGTGCGTTGCGAGTCGGTCAGGCTGGCAATAATCAGCGCAAAATTTGGAACCGTCGAAGGCGTTCCAATTAATTTGAACAGAGAGTTTTTATAAAAGAAGCTGCGCACATACAGCCACGACAAAGGAAATAAAATTAGCAGAAAAACACTGAATACAATCCCCAAAATTGTTAAATTCATTCAGCTAATTTCCTACAATTCAGAAGTTGTATCTGGTGCAATTTCAATTCCTTTTGTTTCAAG
Source organism: Leptolyngbyaceae cyanobacterium M33_DOE_097 (assembly GCA_015296075.1). Taxonomy (GTDB): domain Bacteria; phylum Cyanobacteriota; class Cyanobacteriia; order Leptolyngbyales; family Leptolyngbyaceae; genus DSRU01. Next base: position 1,970 of record DVDV01000231.1, read on the forward strand.
AATTGATTGCTGCTCAGTGATCAGGTCACCCAACTCATGAATTTCAATTCCCATCCCAGCACAAGCAACTTTCAGCGCATCTAAAAAAGCACCTGTTTGATTAGCGTAACCGCATCTCTCACACGCGATCGCGATACCACTCGTCGCATTTGCTTTGGCGCAATCAACCAACTCAAGTCCAGTTAAAGGCGTTTTTTGAGACATATTTTTCCGATTCAAAGCATAGTCTAATTTACCAAGAGACAATATTTTAGAAATCCCACTATAGAGGAGTTCTCTAAGATCTTGTTTTCCAAAAGGGTGATTTTTTCATCAGAAAAACCTCTCACGAAAGATAGATGGCTTGACTCTACAAACCACGTTGAAATAAGAGGGTACACAACCAGCAGGAGTTAGGGAAGCATGGCAATTAATATTGGATTGACCGATGAACAGCGCCAGGGTTCAGTTGATATTCTGAACCGTGTGGTAGCAGACGCTTACTTGCTACTGATCAAAACCAAGAAGTATCACTGGGATGTGATTGGACCTCAATTCCGCACGCTGCACGAGCTGTGGGAAGAGCAATATGAGGCACTAACTGAAACGATTGATGCGTGTGCTGAGCGCATCCGGACTCTAGGTGGTTATCCTTTGGGAACAGCAGAAGGTTTTCTGAGCCACGCTTCCTTGCGCGAGCATGCAGGCGATTTGCCTCCAGCCGTTGAAATGGTGAAGCGTCTGGTCACTGACCACGAGCAGATTATCCGTAATCTGCGCGAAGGGATCGATCGCTGCTCTGAAGAATTCCATGATGAAGGAACCGCTGACTTTTTGACAGGTCTGATGGAAGAGCACGAAAAGATGGCGTGGATGCTGCGCTCCTTTGTTGAAGGTGAGGCTTTTGAACCCGTAGGTACACGTGAAACTAAAAGCCTGAAAGTGCCTTCTAAGGCGTAACTTACGTCGGCGTAGTGGTAATTGCGGTGAAAAATTAAGGGATGGAGAGTTAGCGTACTTTCCATCCCTTTTGTTGTGCGATCGCAGAGTACCTTGCTGTTTGAGCCTGGCAGCGTTTTGGCAGCCTCCCAAACCTGGCAACGCTAGGGAACTGCCCTGCAAATTTAAGCGAAACCCTTGCACGTTTCGTCGGCCAGCTTACTGTTCTGCAATACAATTGGCATCCAAAACTTTTAGAGTGCTTTCACCACTGGTATCATCGACAGTTTTCACAATCGTTTGTTCAAAAACCGTACAGGCTTTGCTAGCCGCTAACACCACAGGCTGTTGACCTGCCTCCAAAGCTTGCAACAGATTCGAGTAGGTTGGCTGGTAAAAGCGCAGCCAGTTTTGCCGGCGATCGCGCTTCAAAAGTTGTGGGTTAAACGAGTGATTATCAATCACCCACCAACGAATGTCATTGCGCTGGATGAAGTCACGCACTAGCTCCCGGTCTTGACTGTATTGAGCTGCCAGCAACGCCTGTGTTTTTGCTTCAAACTGGTTGTAGTAGCCCAAATGATAGGGAATCGCATACTCTCTCGCCACAAACACCGACCGCGCCGCAAACGTCGGAATGTTGTCGGCCTCCTCTAGTAACGAGGCGATCGCCCCTGTCTTGGGTTGTTGTGCTAAAAACTGGTACAGCTTATCGTATTCACCCACCTTAAAGTTGGGTAAAGTTTGCATAATCCCTTTAAAGGCAGGGTTTGACTCTTTGACAATAGCTGCCAGGGGATAAAACAAAAAGAGGATGCAGGTTAGACCGACAAAAACCTGTTTTAGCTTCTGGCGTTGCGGCGATCGCGTGGCTCCCCAGCGTTGCAACCGTTCCCAGAGTAAAGCAAGGGTAATTCCTGCGGCGATCGCGAGCAAGATCCGCAGACTGTACTGGGTATAGCGAGACGGCAAATGCAAGCGAAACAGCAAAAGATGAGCCAGTCCCCACAGCCCCAGAGAGGTGAGCAACAGCCGTAAAAGATGGCCTGTACCCTCACCGAGCTTCTCCACCAGGGGATAGCGGCGGGGTTGTCGAGCCAAGAAAGGGAACGCTAGCCCCAGCAACAAAAGCGGCGGTTGCAAAAAGCGGTAATAGCGAGGGAATAATCCGGCGCGGCTGTTCACCAGGTAAAAATCGGAGGGGATGCTAAAAAAGCTACTGCGTCCACCTTTCATAAATTCGGGCATAGTCTTTGCTTGGGCCAGAGTGACGGTTGGTTCAAAACTACCAATGTTGCTCGTCGCGTAGTAAACCAACAGTCCGCCACCTACCGCCAAACCAATCAGCGACAACCGCACCGCAGATCGAGTTGCCCATGTGAGTTTGCCGTTTTGCCAGCGCCCCAAATTGAGGATCAAACAACCACAAGCAATCAGCATCACCTGCGGATAAAAAATGCCCAGTAGCGTAACACTCATCACCGTTAGCAGGATTGAGCGCCGTAACCAAAAGAACAGAAAACCCAACAGCAGTGGATAAGCAAAGGCGCGGGGCGTGCCAGACAGAACGTCATCGGTGAGCAGCAAATTTTGGCTGAGCAGCGTGCTGGCAAAGAAAGCCGCGATCGGCACCGGAAAAATTTGCCAACACACACCAAAACTTAGAGCCGCTGATATCAGTAGCAAAATCGGCGGGAGTAGCTTATTGGCTAGCAGTGGGTGAATGCCGATCGCGGCTAACCCCTGGTAAAGTGCCTTATACCCAATTGGCGCAACCGCTTGAAAATAGTCAGCAATGAAGTCATTTGGAAAGAGAGTCGGATCGACGAAACGATGCATCCAAAAAATATGCTGGCGGGCATCATCATTCGTAATGTAAGGCTGACTAAATACCTTGTAGAGAATTAAACAGCCTAAGGCGGCTGCAAAGAGGATGCTGAGACTAAACCATAGCCAAATAGCGGTACTAGTTGAAGCCTGGCTCGCCTCAGTCCCTGGTTTTGATCTAGGGAAAAATAATTCTCTTAGCACGCGATCGCCTCTCCTCACTCCAACCCAGCTTACCTGTTGTCTGCCAACTCCGATCCGTTCTTGCGTTGTCGCTCACCTATTCTAGGTCTGCGGCAGCTTGAAACGTCTGAGGATTGGTGCCCCCCCCCACCATCGCAAAGCATTTCATGGGGTACGTCGTGATTTGGGTGACAGGCCAACTCGTCGAATCGTTCCCAAGTATTGACTTAAGAAGGGTAAACCCCCGATCGCGGGCATCAAATAGCGTGAAGTACATAAAACGCCTAAAGCCGCCGCTGTTTGAGCGTTGAAGTAGGGTTGATAGAGCCAGATCAACGCCGCATCGCGGGTGCCTACTCCGGCAAAGGTGAGCGGCAATAAGCCCGCTAAAATCGCCAAGGGTGACAGTGCCAGGTTGGTGAGAAAGGGGGTCCAGGCGTTGAGCGCCAGGATAAAAAACCAGATCTGCAACAGGTGCAAAAACCAGATAAAGATAGACGTGAGCGTGATTTTGATGAGTTGTTGGCGATCGCGCCAAAAATACTCGTGCATCTCTTTCCAGGAACCGCTCAACACATCCAGCTTTTGCCGCATCTTTTTGGGAGCCACCATCCGCCCAAAATCAAAAAAGAAATCGGCAAAGGTACGCGAGCCGAGTAGTAAGCCGCCCAGCCCTAAACCAATGCCCACACTGACGGTCATGACCCAAAACAGACCGTCTTTTTGGGGATACAGCATCAAGCCAAACACGCACCAGAGCAAGAGTGAGAGCATGTCACAGGCTTTTTCAAAGACCACCATTGAGAAGGCCAAGGATCCGCTCAGGTGCCCCCGTTGCTGCATAAAGTAAGCTTTGGCAATATCCCCCATTTTGGAGGGCAGCACCATATTCAACACGCTAGCAACCAGGATCAGGCGATTGGCTTCACCAAAAGGCAGGGTGTTACGCTTCCCTGTTTCGCGGGGCATCAGTTGTTGTAAGCGCCAAGCGGTTACAAGGGTAATGGGTACCACCATCCCCAGGCTGATCACCATCCAGACGAGATCGCACTGTTGAAAGACTTGGAGCAGTCCCTGGAAGTCGATCTTCCAGTAAATCACCGTTAGGATCAGTAAGCTGACAGCAATCGAGACAATTCGTTTAATCACAGGCGGCGCTCCAAATGCAGGGGTTGGCGATCGCGCAGGCTGTGCGCCTTATCGGTCAAATCAAGCCAGGGCTGTAACTGGCCTGCCTGAAAGGTGCGGCTCATAACGACATAGATCGAGGTTTGGTCGCAGCCAATTCCGACTTGCTCAACAACCTGCCAGGAGTCAGCTTGCAAGTCATCGCTGAGCTGCCACTGTCCATCCTGCCATTGCAACTGGCGGTAGAACCGAAAGGGAGCCGCTTTTTTGCCCGTGATCAGCATCTTTTGCAGCAACTTGCGAATCAAATTTGGGAAAAAGCGCCCAACCGTCAGCATCACCACCCGCAAAATCATCAAGTTGAGCGGCGTCATTTGCTTTTGCTTAGCCCATCCCAAATTGCCGCGAATCTCAATCTGATCAGGGTTCACCTGGGTTTCGTAAGCGCCAACCAGATGCGCCACCGCATTGCGTCGTTTGCGTCCCTGCTGCACCTGCACCGAAAACTGAGTATCCGAGGCAATCAACTTCCCATCTCGAAACAGCTTAAAGACACCGCCCTTGTTCAACGCGATGTACAACTCGGTAGAGCCGCGTCGATCAATCAACAAGCCGGCATTTTTGAACCAGACTTGTCCCTGGGGTCGTGGTTGAGGCGCCGGGCGATCGCTGACAAAATCGCGCCATGCCAGCAAATAGTTCCAGGTGTGGTGTCCAATGATGTGGTCATCGGCGTAGCAGGGAGCTAAACCATTCGCCAAACCGTTGAGAAACTGGTCATTAATCCGCAACGCCTCGGGGTACCAGCGCCCCACCAGCTCAAAGCCATGCGGGAAGAAGTTGTAGGTGTTGCGACTGGCATATTCACCACTGTAGGAGCCATCGGGGTGAACAAACTCGGCTGCCAGGTTAACCGCTTTGATCAGCGCTTCTTTAATGCGGGGATCGGGATTCTGTTCATAAATCCTCCCCAGGCAAGAAATCGTCAGTGTGTGATAGCCGGGATCACAGCCCTCGTATTCTTGAAACCAGCCTTCGGGATTTTGCCAGGTCAACACTCTTTCCAGCCGTTCTTGCACCGCAGATTGCCAGCGATCGCCCCCCACTAATTGCTGGAGCATCATCAAACACAGCACAATCAACGCCTGGTGGTTGGTCAACTGACCACTTTCGTGGTGATGTGCCAACCAGTCGGCTCGCCGCTCAAAAAAGGCGATCGCCTTGGGATTGTTCAAGCCCATCAACCTGTAGCTGTCAATGCAGGCCAACAGCGAAAACGCCGCCGCACCGCCAGCCCGCTCAAACGGAAAATAATCATCGCAGGAGCCATCGATATGGGCACTTTGAGCCGCGTAAAGAATGCCTGCTTCAACCCAGTCGCGCAAAACAGCTTGCTGATAAAAGGCGTTACCTGAAATATCCGTGTGGTAGGCAAGGGCGAGGGGTAAGACAAACTCTTGCGACATCCCACTGGGGAAATCGATGATCTTGTATTGCCAAAAGTTGCGGTCAAAGCAGCCATAGGTCGGGCTATGCCGATTGCGATCCAGCAGGGTGAGAATTTTGGGGATCTGGGCGATCGCTTCTCGCGCAAACAAATCCCGTTGTTGAACTGCCGTACCCATACTGCTCCTCACGTTTCACTGCGCTCGTTTATCGGGTTTCGTCTGTTTCAGCCGTGATGCGATCGATCTCGGCTCGCCGCAACCGCAATTGAATATCTTCTAAGATTTTGCGATTCACCGCCATCAGGTCGGCCACTAACCCAAACATCCAAAGCTGAAACCCAATCAGGATCAGGATGGCTGCTAAAACGAGGCTAGGCACTCGTGCCCGTGTGGTTCCTTCTAAAAAGAAGAAAATCAGCCAACGTACACCCAACAAAGTACCGACTGTAAACGGCAAGCTCCCCAGCATGAAGAAAAATTTGAGGGGCTTGTAGGCCATCGAGATCCGCAAGATCGTCAAGATCGAGCGCCGGATGTAAGAGGGAATGCTCTTCACTAACCGCGAAGGCCGGAGAAATCCGTTTGTCCGAATCGGGACTGAGGTGATTGCCATGCCTCGCTGACCCGCCTGAATGATGGTCTCCAGCGTGTAGGTGTATTGGTTAAACACATTCAACTGCATGGCGGCGTTGCGACTAATAGCGCGAAACCCACTGGGCGCATCGGGAATGTTGGTATTGCTCGCCATCCGCACGACCCAACTACCCAGTCGTTGCAGCAACTTTTTCACAACTGAAAAATGCTCAATCTCATTGATCGGTCGCGCTCCCACCACGATCTCGGCATGACCCATTAAGATTGGCTCAATCAGTTTGGGGATGTCGTCAGCACAATATTGGTTGTCTGCATCGGTATTCACGATGATGTCAGCACCCGCCTTTAAGCAGGCTTCAATCCCTGCCATAAAGGCCTTTGCCAATCCCTGATTATGCTCAAAGCTGACAATATGATCAACGCCACAAGCTTTTGCAACCTCAACCGTTTTATCAATACTGCCGTCATTGATAATCAGCCACTCGACCGTATCGATCCCCGGTAGATGACGTGGCAGCGCCGATAGCGTCACCCCCAGGGTTGCCTCTTCGTTGTAGCAAGGAATTTGAATGATCAACTTGGTCATAGAGTCAGACATCCAACGTGCCCAAAAGGAACAACCACAGCCCGATCGCCCGGTTAAGCACAAGTTTCACCTGCGATCGCGATTGAACTGGGTGAGCCATCTTTCATAAAAAGCCTCTCACACCTCGTCCGAGATCGCACAACAGAATTTCAACCCGCCCGTCGCATTCATTCACGTTACCGTAGCCTCACCCCTTTTTGAGATCACCACCCAGCAGACTGGTTAAGCCAACGTTAAGGTCATACCGGGTGTTGAGTCATGGGTGAAATTCTACGCCTCACCCGATGCACAGCAAAATCCCCGCCTCTGTCTGAAACCACAGAACAAAGACGGGGAAACGCTAGGTGACTACAGCAAAGTCGGGTTATAAGGCAACCAGTTCTGCCTCTTTCTGGGCTTGCTCTTGACGCGAGATTGCATTATCAGAAGCCATTGCATCCTTGAGAAATGCCTCATAAACGTGAGGCTGCAAGAACTCTAAGTAATTGGGTATCATTTCTTGCGTGAGCAATTCAACCATGAGCGTATTTTCAAGCCAAAGCTCCATGAGTTGAAAGGGGCCGCGATCGCAATAGCGCACTAACCAACCTTCACGCTTGCCAATTTCTTCAACGGTTTCGCGACTCACAGGCACTGATAACGCCGCATGAACAGCCGCAAACTGTGGCCTTGTTTCTACGATGCGCCCCTCTGCTTCGAGATCCCCAGGCACCCAGACAGCTTTGTGGGGCAACACTTCGATAGCTGTACCAAACGCATCACCCGCGACCGCGATATAGGCACCTGAAACGACGGGGAACTCAAAAGACTGACCTTGCATCAATTCAGCAAAAACTTGGGCAACGTGGCGAGGGTTTGCAGCGGAAACGGATAGATGATGGAGCATTTTTACCTCAAGCGCTGATTTGCGGCGCTTCTAGAGAAATTTGATATTCTCAGTATCACGTCACCAGCCATGAGCCTCTAGAGCGTTTCGGGCAAGCTTGTTAGCCGTTTTCAGCAGCAATTCTCATTTTGAAACATTTGTACTGAAGTCAGAGCCTCTAAAGGCTTGTGCGCTCAATTTTATGAACGGCAGAATGGGTATTCCAGCCATTGATAGCTGTTCAAAATGAATATTTTTGTGAGAATTATTCTCA
>DVDV01000024.1 GCA_015296075.1 Leptolyngbyaceae cyanobacterium M33_DOE_097
AGTCATTCAACGCATCATAGAGTCGGGAAGTGGGAGTCATTGTTCTTGCTGTTAGGTGTGGTAACTTCTCAGCATAGATCAGCCTCTCCTTCCCTTCCAGCCTTTGTTTCATCCTCAAACTCTTCTGTCAGTCAACCAGCCTTTCAATCTGCTATTCGTTGCTGCTAGGGGGCGCTCTTGTTAGCAGATTCACCAGTCGGGGATTACTTAAACAGTGCCAAGCCTGACTTGGATCCGCTCCTGTTCCAGGCGGTGCAGAGTGTGTGCTAAAAAGAGCGGTGAGACATCTTTGAACTCACCGAAAGAGTCGATTAGGATGGTGGGAGCGATCGCGCAAGTTGCTTTGGTACAAATGATTCAAACTGAAATGGTTCATAGAGAATGAAGAATGGATCCGGAGAAACCGTTCCCTTTGGGTTAGCGTCTTATTCTAAGGATTAGAGCAAAGCACCTATGATCAAGATGCCGGGTTACGAAGTTCAAGAGCTGCTCTACGAAAGTGCTAACTCGCTAGTGTATCGGGCAGTGATGTTGACTGAGGCAAAACCAGTCATTCTTAAGGTGCTAAAGCAAGATTTTCCAACGCCCTCTGAGTTGCGCTGCTACCGCCAAGAATATGAAATCACCTGCCATTTCACTACAGATGGCATCATTCAAGCTTATGCCTTAGAGAACTACCAAAAATCCCTGGCTATTGTTTTAGAAGATTTTGGTGGGGTGGCTCTGCGCGATGTTATTCGTGAGCAGCCGCTAACACTGGGTGACTTTTTGGAGCTGGCAATCCAAATCACCCGCGCGATCGCTCAAATCCATGCAGCGAACATAATTCACAAAGATATCAACCCTGCCAACATTGTTTTTAATCGCCAAACAAACCACGTCAAAATTATTGATTTTGGCATTTCAACCCGCATTAGCCAGTTCAGCCCTACCCTCAAGCATCCCAATGTTTTAGAGGGAACGTTAGCCTACATTTCGCCAGAGCAAACGGGGCGGATGAATCGATTTTTGGATTATAGAACAGACTTCTACTCCCTGGGTGTCACGTTTTATGAGTTGTTGACCGGGCAGCTTCCGTTTGAGGCAGATGACTCTTTAGAACTGATCCACTACCATCTGGCAAAGCAACCAACTCCTCCTAGAGAACTCAGTGCAGCCATTCCTGAAACGGTGTCGAACATTGTTCTCAAACTGCTGCGGAAAAACCCTGAAGAACGCTATCAAAGTGCCTCTGGGCTTCAGGCCGATCTGGAGTATTGCCTGCAACAGTGGAACGAACAAGGCACGATCGCGCCGATTGAACTTGCCCGCGAAGACTACGTTACCTGGCTCAACATTCCGCAAAAACTCTACGGGCGGCAACCCGAACTGGCAACGTTGCTAGCGGCGTTTGATCGGATATCGACGCACACCCCAACCGCGATCGCAGACAACGCAACTCCGCCGCAACCCTACTCCCCTGAGATGATCTTGGTGACGGGTTACTCTGGAATTGGGAAGTCGGCACTGGTGCGTGAAATCTACCGACCGATCACCGAGAAGCGGGGTTACTTTATTACAGGCAAATTTAATCAGCTTCAGCGCACGACTCCCTACAGTGCGATCGTGGCAGCGTTTAGCGACTTGGTGAAGCAGTTGTTGACAGAAAGCCAGGAATCGTTGCAGCAGTGGCAGACTAAACTGAAGCAGGCTTTGGGCAACAGTGGGCAGGTGATTGTGGATGTCATTCCAGATATGGAGTTGGTGATTGGGCCACAACCTTCTGTACCGACTCTGGGGCCTGCTGAAACTCAAAACCGTTTCAAGTTGATTTTTCAAAAATTTGTGCGTGCCCTCAGTGATCCAGCGCATCCCCTGGTGATTTTTTTGGATGATTTGCAATGGTCAGATGCCGCGAGTCTACAGCTCATTCAACTGATGTTGAGCGATCGCGAAATGAGGTCACTCCTATTAATCGGAGCCTATCGCAGCAATGAGGTCAGCAGCACCCACCCGTTGAGCATGACGCTAGCTGAGTTGGAATCTGTGGGAGTGCCTCTAACATCCATTGTGCTGCACCCGTTGACGACGGATCACCTGAATCAGCTGCTGACAGATACCCTGCACGCAGATCTGCACAGTACGGCTGCTTTAACAGCGTTAATTCATCTCAAAACAGGTGGAAATCCCTTTTTTGCCAGTGAGTTTTTGAAGACTCTGACAGCCGAAAACCTGCTGCACTTTGACTTAGAGCGGCGGGCCTGGACATGGGATATTGAGCAAATCCAGGCACAGGACATTACCGATAATGTTGTGGATTTGATGATGGGGAAGTTGCAAAAGCTGGCTCCTCAGACACAGCGAGTCCTGTGGCTAGCCGCCTGTGTCGGTGCAACTTTTGACCTGACAACCCTTGCCATCATTGGACAACAAGCGCCAGAAGCCATTTTTGCAGACCTTTTTCCTGCGATTCAAGCGGGTTTGATTTTGACTACCTCTGAACCAGATGAACAGCTATTGGTTCAAAACTACCGCTTTCTGCATGACCGGGTGCAACAGGCCGCTTATGCCCTCATTTCAGCACAGCACAAACAACGGCTTCACCTTCAGATTGGGCAGCTTTTGCGGGAGAAATTACAACCTGAGAAGGGAGATGAAGCCCTTTTCAGCATTGTTGATCATCTAAATATTGGGCGATCGCACCTGCCAACACTGGCTGACCGCTTAGACTTGGCGCAACTCAATCTAGCCGCTGCTCGCAAAGCAAAAGCATCAACGGCTTACCAGGCTGCCAATAGTTATTTATCGACTGGCTTGGACTGTTTGCCAGAGGATGCTTGGACAGCTCAGTATGCTCTCACGCTTGCGCTTCACCAAGAGCAGGCCGAAGTGGAATATTTGATTGGCAATTTTGAAATCTCAAAACAAATTCTCACTACAATTTTGAGTCGTGCTAATTCAGTTCTAGAACAGGCTGAAGCTTATAATCTAATGGTGGTTCAATCTACAATCAAAACGGAATATGCAGAAGCTTTAGAGTACGGAAGAAAGGCGCTTGAGTTACTGGGTGTTCAGTTTCCAGCAAGCCAGTTTGAGCAAGCTTTTGAGCAGCAATATCAGCAATTTAAACAGCAACTTGGCGATCGCCCTTTCTCCATCCTGTTGCATCAACCTGACATCACTCAGCCTGAGAAACACCTGGCTGTTAAAGTGCTATCCAATATGGGTTCAGCTGCCTATCGCTATAAACAGGTGATCTGGCAGGTTGTTGTGGTTGTCTCTCTGTCCCTGTTTTTAGAGTATGGAAATGTGCCAGAGTCTTGCTATGGATATTCCAATTACGGAACTTTGCTAGGCTCAGTTTTAGGAGATTATTCGGGCGGTTATGAGTCGTGTTTAGTCTCCCTGCAATTGAGTGAACGGTACCAGAATTTAACGCAGCGATCGCGCGGTTGTTTTATTCTCAGTAATTTTGTGCATTCGTGGGTGCGGCCTGTTCACCTGGCTGACCCAGTTAACCAGGATGGAGTGAAATCTGGGCTAGAGTCGGGAGAGTTTCAATATGTCGGGTATTCTCTTAGCTATCGGATTTCGAATCTGATGTTTCAGGGCAAGCCTTTGGATGAGTTAGACAGGCTGGTTGAGGAGTCGCTGGGCTTTTGTCGGGGTGCCAAAAATCAATGGGCGATTGATGTTTTGTTGGGCTACCAATTGGTCTTTTCTAATTTATCTGGAAGAACTCTCGATAGTATTAATTTTGATTATGAGAACCTCAAGGAATCAGATTATTTAGCAGCTTGTACTACTCATAAAAGCTTTAGTGCTTTGTGTCGTTTCTCGATTGCAAAAGCATTGGCGCTCTATCTCTATCATCAAGACGAAGCAGCTTGGGCATGTATCCAACAAGCATTGGAACTACAAAACTACATTTTGGGGGTTATTTCAACTGCTGAGTTGCACTTTTATGCCGCCTTGATTTTGCTGCGGTTAGCTTCAACTGCGCCGGATGATCGACGGGTGGTTTACCAGCAACAGATTACTGATCACTATGCCAAGCTAGAGCAATGGTCGCACGCCTGCCCTGAAAACTTTCAGCATAAAGTGTGGCTGATAGAGGCAGAACTGGCGCAGATTCAGGGCTATCCCTTAGAGTACACGCTGGAACTCTATGACCAGGCGATCGCGGCGGCTGCCAGCCAAAATTTTCTGCAAGATGAAGCCATCAGCCAGGAACGGGCCGCTTACTTCTGGTTAGCTCGCAACAAGCCCGATTTTGCTCAGAGTTACTTTCAAAAAGCCCATTACAACTACACTCTGTGGGGTGCAAAGCGTAAGGCAGAGATGCTAGAGCAGCAACGAGTCACGCTACCTGGAAATACACTACGTAAATCTGACCTGACTCAGAATTCCAGTGGCATGACAACGACAAATAGCTCATCGGGGCAGTCGCTCGATTTAAGTACGCTGATGAAAGCATCTCAGGCGATCGCGAGTGAAATTGTGTTAGAGAAACTTTTGGCGCGGCTAATGAACGTGCTGGTCGAGAATGCAGGTGCCCAACTCGGTCATCTCATGATGGAATCGAAGGGAAGTTTTTACATTGAGGCGACCAGTCAGGTAGAACATGAGCCGATTGTGCTAAAGTCTTTGCCTCTGACGGAGCGGATACCCATTAGCGTGGTTAATTACGTACTTCGAACTCAAAAAAGTGTCGTTTTGCATCATGCAATCAATGAAGAGGACTTTGGCCAAGATCCTTATATTCGGAAACATCAACCCCAGTCCATTTTATGTATGCCGCTGATTCACCAGGGTAAGTTGACAGCTATCCTCTATCTGGAAAATAACCTGATCGCCGGAGCTTTTACCCACGATCGCCTGGAATTACTTAAAGTGTTGTCAGCACAAGCAACGATCTCGTTAGAAAATGCGCGTTTGTATGCCACGTTAGAACAAAAGGTTGTGGAACGAACCCAGGAACTAGAAGAAGAAAAAGCAAAATCTGAGCGTTTACTTTTGAATATCTTGCCAGAGTCCATCGCAGAGCGGTTAAAGCGCCAAGAACAGGCGATCGCTGATGGTTTTGAAGATGTAACCGTCCTCTTTTCAGATATTGTCGGGTTTACGCAATTTGCCAGCAACACCCCACCCCAGCAGTTAGTGGAACTGTTAAATCATATCTTTTCACTGTTTGACCAGTTGTGCGATCGCCATGGGCTAGAAAAAATCAAAACGATTGGAGATGCTTACATGGTCGTTGGTGGCTTACCAGAACCAAGCCCTGATCATGCAGCGGCGATCGCGAATATGGCGTTGGATATGCAACGAGCAATCAAAGAACTCTCAAGTACCTGGTCTGTCCTTTTGCCTGATTCGATTCAAGACCAGGGTATCGCCATTCGAATTGGAATTCACACAGGCCCAGTAGTAGCCGGAGTGATCGGCACCAAAAAGTTTACCTACGACCTGTGGGGTAACACGGTCAACATTGCCAGCCGTATGGAGACCCATGGAAAAGCCGGAAAAATTCAGGTTTCTGCAGCTACTTATGAGCGGCTAAAAGACTCTTACGTGTTGCAACGACGAGGTTTGATCGATGTGAAGGGTGGAGGCCAAGTTGTGACCTACTGGTTAGAAGGGAAACTAGAACCCGCGATCTCAACTTAAACCCAGGCAATTGAGTTTAAGTAGCATCATTCAAATTTTTTGGAATGTCTTTCATTTTTCTATAAAGTTACACACATACTTCATCCATCAGCTCAAGCTACGCGCAAACCTCTTTTAAACGCGATCGCCTTCGTTGTTCTTAGCTGAAAAGTTGTGCTAATGTCCTCCATCTTTAGTCTTAATTTATTCCTTTAGAGTTTCAATTTTAGCGAAATCTCAGCAATTCTCATTTTGAAACATTTGTACTGAAGTCAGAGCCTCTAAAGGCTTGTGCGCTCAATTTTATGAACGGCAGAATGGGTATTCCAGCCATTGATAGCTGTTCAAAATGAATATTTTTGTGAGAATTATTCTCA
>DVDV01000305.1 GCA_015296075.1 Leptolyngbyaceae cyanobacterium M33_DOE_097
CTGAAACAACGACGTCTGAAAGCGTTAGCATAGATCTAGAACTTAATTGATTGGGGTGCACCCACTGGGTGCCCCTTTTTTGTATCCTCTTCTATTCTCGCTAATCCGCCCCGTACTCCCCCAACCTCCGGATGCGCCCCCTCTAAATGTAAGGCTTCCAGTCTAATTACCTTATCTTAAGGAGAGGAACTTGGCCTTTCCTCTAACTGTTGAGGGATATGGTTGTTGAGAGATAACGTATTACTTTGTAGATGGATGAAAGAACAAAAGTGGGTTGTTTAAGCGAATCCCCAACCCCTTTGTTTGAGAGATAGCTAGTTGTCTTTCAAGCATGGGCGATCGCTCAAGCTTTTGCTTAAACAGTTACCGGGTTTGCAACAAGTGACCGTTTAGCTACATCGGTCGGAACTAAAATCCATCCTGCTTTAAACAGTTTTTGGTACGTTGCCCATCCCTTAGAGCCTCCTGGAATGCGGTAATCGGGAACTTTAAGGTGAGGAAAAGCCGTGTAGGGTTTCCATGGTTCGTGGGAGGTCTGTCTGAGATGCAGAATCAGTTGTCCATCTACTCCAAACTTTGGTAACCAGCATAATTCTCCAGGCATGTAAAAAACCTCACAAATGTGTTGAATTGTTTTACTGATTGGTCAATAGCATTCAGTGGAGTAAATGCCAAAATCTTATACTTATAGTCCTATCGAAGAAAACCAGTAAATAACTCTATCAAAGGTAAACTTATACACGCGGTATTGAGAGGTTGATCTTGCCCTAAAGAATTACAAGGGTGGTTAAAATGGTCATCCCAGTTTGTTATGAAGATCCGTAGAATGATATCCCCCTAGTCACTTAAAAAGGGGCTAAGGGGGATCGGCAGTAATATGCGACCTTCACACAGAATTGGTATTAAATTCTTAACTTTGGGGAACTTAATGTTAGGATTGCTTATTTGAAAAGCGATGGAATAGTTTGGGAATGCAATTCTTGCCTTTTCAAATATTCTTTCAGAAGAAATGTGATGTGTGTCATCGATCGCAATGAGTTAGAGCATCAACACTGCTGATCTAAAGCGGCTATTAGAAGCGATTTGAAGCTGCTTTAGGGGTGTTTAAGTTCACATCAGAGTAGGCAATTGCATCACCTTTTTAGTTATTGAAAAGGTGCATGATAAATGACATCAGGCAAATGCCCTCACCCTTCAGGAGCAACGCTCATGGCCCTCCCCTTCCTTAGCAAAATCCCGGAAAAACCAGCGAATCAAATTGTCCCTAAAACCTCTAGAAAATCAACTCATAAAGAGGATCTAGTAAATCAGGTTATAGAGAGCCAAGACACTGCTTGTAGGGGTGTCGAGCTGCTCTACTATGGCGCTTGTTACATGTGGTAATGTTTCAAAAAGGTTGCTAAAGCTGCTCCAGATCAGTCTTCTACGGTTTTTAAGTGACCTTAGTTTTAGAAGATCAGCGATTTTGTGATAGCGGCTGAAAAGTAGGGAACTCTAAAACTAAGACTAAATAAATGACTCTCCTATGAATCAAGGAACGAGGCGATCGCTCAACCCTCTGGCAGCGATCGCTTTTTGTTGCTCGCACGAGATATAGAAGTTCTGTCATCTCCACGCTTGCTGAAATTTAATTTTCTGGGTAAATTAGTACAAGTGTTCTAAATTCGATGTTGGTTGATCACACGGATGACGCTGTTCTAAAAGACGCGTTATCAGCATGTTGGGATTGCACTGAGCTGACCTGGAGTTTCTATGCCTGTTCAATGGACATCTGAGCAAGTGCTTGCTCTTGCCCCTGACGCCGCATCAGCAAAAAACGGTCGGGGCTTGGCAACCCGTCAGAAATGGCATTCTCTCGGCAGTCAACAATCCGTAATTTGGGGCGAATGCCAGGGTAGCGGCAAAACGCCCTATCGAACTCAGATTGATTTAAGTGAACCTGCTTTTCGTTGTAGTTGTCCCAGTCGAAAGTTTCCCTGCAAACATGGCCTGGGCTTGTTTTTGTTGCTAGCAGAACAGCCAAACGAACTGATTGAGTCAGAGCCGCCTGACTGGGTTGCAGAGTGGTTGACCAGTCGATCGCAACGTGCGGAAAAGCAGGCAGAAAAGCAAGTTAAGCGTCAAGAGCAAGCGGCGGATCCTGCGGCACAGGCAAAACGGGCGAATGAGCGACAGCGGAAGGTCAGTGCAGGCGTGCAGGAATTGCGCCTGTGGTTGGACGATCGCGTGCGACAGGGGTTAGCAACTCTACCCCAAGAGTCTTATCAAGTCTGGGATGCGATCGCCGCCCGCATGGTAGATGCTCAAGCTCCTGGTTTGGCGCGGCATTTAAGAGAATTGGCTGGAGTCGCGCATACAGGTGCGGGTTGGATTGATCGAGTGCTAGAGCGATTTGGACAACTGTATTTGCTAATAGAAGGCTTTGAGCGGTTGGAGACTTTGCCAGCCGAGGTGCAGGCGGATCTGCGAAGCCAAATTGGTTGGTCTATGAGTCAAGATGAGGTGCGATCGGGTGCGGCTCAAGCGGATCTGTGGTTGGTGGTTGGCCAACGAACCGAAGAAGAAGAACGCTTGAAAGCCCGACGAACCTGGCTGTATGGTCTATCCACTAACACTTTTGCGCTATTGCTTGACTTTGCCCACGGTAATCAACCGTTTGAGCAAACCCTTTTGCCAGGAAGCTGCCTCGAAGCAGAGCTAGTGTTTTACCCCAGCGCTTACCCACTCCGAGCATTGATTAAAACGCGGCAGGAGGCTGTTCTACTTACCAAAACTCCACCAGGGAATTTGTCTATGACAACGGCGATCGCGACTTATAGTAAAGCACTAGCTCAATGCCCCTGGCTAGAGCGGTTTCCTTTGTTGTTGCAGGGGGTGATTCCACAGTTTTCAGGCGAGTGTTGGAGCATTCAGGATCAGGAGGGGGTGGTACTGCCTTTATCGCAGCGACTGGAACCTAATCAAGGTTGGCAGCTTTTAGCCCTGAGCGGAGGATATCCCTTTTCTATTTTTGGTGAGTGGGATGGAAGTACCTTGCTTCCTTTAAGTGTGTGGGCGGAGGACTTGTACTATGGCTTCCACTGATTCTCCCTGGCAGACGATTATTGCTGCCGCCTTGCTAGGTAGTGAGCGCCAACCTTTTCAACCCCCGATCGCGCCAGGTCAGTTAGGGCAGGTATTGTCGCAACTCTGCGGTCGGTCAACTGAGGCGGCGCTGTTGTCTGCGGCGGCAACCGTGACGTTGCATCATCGGGTGGGTTGGCTCCCCGAAACTCAAGCTCCTGACTCTATTGAACCTGTTCAACCGGATGATTTGCCACGTTGCAACCCGCTCGCGGCTCGTTACTTGCAGCAGATCTTGCAGGGGCAGTATTCTTCTCTGTTGTCAGAATGGTTAGAAAAAGCCGCACAGACTGAGCAGCGGGTGCCCGAAATGCTGTTACCTGCTCTGCTCGACAAAGGCCGCCAACAACGAGAGTTGCGAGCACTGATCTTGCCTGTGTTGGGGCATCGGGGACGCTGGCTAGCGGCTCAAAACCCAGATTGGAGCTACGCGATCGCCCTATCAACCGAAACCGACTGGGAAACAAGCACTCCGGCGGCCCGCCTGCTTTATCTGCAAGATCTGCGATCGCACGACCCAGACCGCGCCAGAGAACTGGTACAAGCAACCTGGAGTCAAGAAACGGCCAGCGATCGCGTGAAATTTTTAGAAACGTTTCGCATTGGGCTTAGTTTGGCGGATGAGTCATTTTTAGAAAGTGCATTGGGCGATCGGCGCAGCAAAGAAGTTCGTCGAGTTGCCTTTGATTTATTGGCAAGCTTGCCAGATTCGCGCCTTTGCCAACAGATCACAGAACACACCTGCCGCTATCTTTCACTGCAAGATGGCAAAGTTCCAGCTTTGAAAGTGCTGCTGCCAGAACAGCTTGACAAGTCATTGCTGCAACTGGGCCTCGAACTCAAACCCTCAACAGCAGTCAATTCTACATTGGGCGAAAAAGCCTGGTGGTTATTGCAACTGATCGGTGCCACCCCACTTTCCACCTGGACGGAGCAGTGGCAGATGTCGCCCCAAGCAATTCTCAAAATGACCCAGTCTCATGAATGGCAGACGGTTTTGTTGCATGGATTTGTGTTGGCCGCAAAACGTCAGAAGAATGCTGAATGGCTAGAGGTGATTTTTAAGCGATGCTTTCGTGAACCAGATTTGTCCAGAGAGATTGCTCTCGTTGGCCTTAGTATCGAAGAATTGTTTAATATGCTACCCGCCGCCAGTCGTGATGATCTTCTAATTTATTTGCTACAGATAGCTCACACCAAAATTAAAGACTCCTTAACTATTTGGTTGCTGCGATACAGCCCGCAGCAATGGAGTGTTGATCTCGCTCAACTCGTTTTAACTTGTCTGGAGGAGCAGATCAGCGCAACCACCAACTTTTCTAACTCTGATTGGGAGCTGAGAGCTACTCTCAAAGAGTTTGCCCGCTTTATTCCTGTCTCTTTGATACCTGAAGTCATGCAGTTGCGAATTAAACTTCTAGATCATACTGCCTGGATTCAGAGCATTGATGATTTGTTGACGTTATTACAATTTAGATATGAGATGACGCAGTCGTTTGAGGCTGGAAGTAGGCGCTAGAGAAGATAGATTTGAGATTAATCAGTCGTACTTTTATTTGCAGTGGATTGAACTAAATGGCAACTACAAAAACAAAATCGGCAACTCCCCAATCTCCCTCGCAGCTTTTACGCGAACATGCTGAGCACCAGTTTGCTCAGGAACTCGATGAGTTGGCAAAAGCCGATACACGCCAACGTCCACCCAATTGGAAGCTTTCACCCTGGGCCGTGTCAGTCTATCTCTTAGGTGGCACTTTAGAGAACGGCTTTGAAGTGACCCCCAAATATATTGGCAATCGGCGTTTGATGGAAGTGGCGATCGCGACGCTTGCGACAGATCGCGCCCTACTCCTCTATGGGGTTCCCGGTACAGCAAAATCATGGGTGTCGGAGCACTTAGCAGCAGCGATTGCAGGCGATTCCACACTGCTGATTCAGGGCACGGCAGGTACGAGTGAAGAAGCGATTCGCTATGGTTGGAACTATGCCCGCCTGTTAGCAGAAGGCCCATCTATGGAGGCGTTGGTTGACAGTCCAATGATGCGAGCGATGACTGCTGGCAAGATTGCTCGGGTTGAGGAATTAACCCGCATTCCTTCCGATGTGCAGGACACGCTGATCACCGTTCTCTCAGAGAAGACGTTGCCCATTCCAGAACTGAATACCGAAGTTCAGGCCAATAAGGGCTTTAATGTGATTGCCACTGCAAACAATCGCGATCGCGGGGTGAACGAGCTTTCCAGTGCATTGAAACGCCGATTTAATACGGTGATTTTGCCAGTTCCTGGCTCGATTGAAGAAGAAGTGCGAATTGTGCAGCAGCGGGTTGAAAGTCTAGGACGCGCTTTAGAGCTGCCTGTTGAGGTTCCGGCGCTGGAAGAAATTCAGCGCGTGGTGACGATCTTTCGAGAACTGCGAGATGGTGTGACGATAGATGGTAAAACGAAGCTGAAGTCGCCAACCGGCACGCTTAGCCCAGCAGAAGCAATCTCAGTCGTGAATAGTGGCATGTCCCTTTCTGCACACTTTGGCGATGGTTCTTTGACAGCGAGTGACTTAATTTCGGGTCTGGTCGGCGCAGTTGTCAAAGACCCAGTGCAAGACCAGGTGGTCTGGAAAGAATATTTAGAAACGGTGGTTAAAGAGCGAGATGGTTGGAAAGATCTGTACCGAGCTAGCCGAGCCATCCTGTAGGAGCGTTTTCCATGTCAGTGCATATTTTTGGAATTCGTCATCACGGGCCTGGCTCTGCGCGTAGTCTGTGTCAGGCTTTAACCCAACTCCAGCCGGATATTGTGCTGGTCGAAGGCCCTCCCGATGCGGAATCTGTTCTGCCCTTGCTGGTGCATGCTGAGATGCGTCCCCCGGTTGCATTGCTGGTCTACACCCCCGATAATCCTCAACAAGCAGTCTACTATCCCTTTGCTGTGTTTTCACCTGAGTGGCAGGCAATTCACTATGGGCTGACACATCAAATTCCTGTCCGGTTTATGGATTTGCCACAGACGCACCGATTTGCGATCGCGGCGACAGATTCTAAAGAGGATGAAGCGGAGGCGATCGCAACTCCAGGACCCAGCGAAAGTGGGCCAACTGAAGCCATCTCTGCCTATCACGACCCGTTGAGGCTGTTGGCGGAGGCCGCTGGATATAGCGATGGAGAGCGCTGGTGGGAGCACCTGGTCGAGCAACGGCAGGATAGTACCGAGTTGTTTGCAGCAGTTTTAGCCGCAATGACAGTCCTGCGTGCAGAAGTGGGGCAAGCGGCAGCGCGCTTTGATCCGCTGGAGGGGTTGCGTGAAGCTTACATGCGAAAGACGATGCGTGAGGCCGAAAAGCAAGGCTTTCAAAAAATTGCGGTTGTCTGCGGGGCATGGCATGCTCCGGCGCTGGCAACCCGACCGCCTGCCAAAGAAGACGCGGCTTTGCTAAAGGGGCTAGCGAAACAAAAAGTGGAAGCAACGTGGGTGCCCTGGACCTATGGGCGTCTGACCATGAGCAGCGGTTACGGAGCTGGAGTTGAATCGCCTGGTTGGTATCAACATTTGTGGGAGCAGGGAAAACGGAGCGAGCGAGCTGGAGGCGGGGATGCCACAACTCACTGTTCGATTCGCTGGATGACTCAAGTTGCCCGCCTGTTGCGAAAACAGGATTTAGATGCGTCTTCCGCAAGCGTGATTGAAGCGGTTCGATTGGCTGAAACCTTAGCGGCTCTGCGCGATCGCCCGTTGCCTGGTTTATCGGAGTTAAATGAAGCGACCCAGACTGTTTTGTGTTTTGGCGATGCTTTACCGATGCAGTTGATTCATCAGCAGTTGATTGTAGGTGAACGGTTAGGCCGGGTTCCACCTGAAACTCCGATGATCCCACTACAGCAAGATCTGCAGCGCCAGCAAAAACGCTTGCGCCTCAAACCTGAGGCTACCGAAACCCTGCTGAACCTGGATCTACGTAAGCCCCTGGATCTGGAGCGATCGCACCTGCTGCATCGGCTGATGCTGTTGTATGTGCCTTGGGGGAGGTAACAGGCGACAGGTAATGTAAAAGGTACGTTTCGGGAGTCCTGGCAGTTGCAGTGGCACCCGGAGTTTGCAATTCGCTTGATTGAGGCGGGTGTTTGGGGCAACACGATCGAACTGGCTGCAACGACCTGGACGTGCGATCGCGCCAATCGTGCCAATTTACCCGAGTTGACGAAACTGATTGATCAGACGTTGCTGGCAAATCTCCCGCAGGCGATCGTGCATCTAATGACGCGACTGGAAGCAGAAGCGGCTTTGGCGAGCGACATGGCGCATCTAATGGAGGCTTTGCCACCGCTCGTCAATGTGATGCGTTATGGCACAGTGCGCCAGTTTGAGACAACCATTGTCGGGCATGTTGTTGAAGGGCTAATTACCCGTATTTGTATTGGTCTGCCCGTTGCGGCGGCTTCTCTTAACGATGATGCCGCGACCCAAATGTATCAACAAATTATTGCAGTGCATGGGGCGATCGGTCTGCTTCAGCAAGCCGATAAGTTAGAACTGTGGCAGCAAGTTTTGCAGCAGTTGGCAGACCAGCAAGGGTTGCACGGCTTAGTGGCAGGCCGTTGCTGCCGCTTATTGTTTGAAGCAGGTGTGTTTGAACCTGAGGATACAGCCCGTCGGTTAGGGTTGGCGCTCTCAACGGCGATCGAACCAGCGCAAGCGGCTGCGTGGATTGAAGGCTTCTTAACTGGCAGTGGGTTGCTACTACTCCATAACCCAACTCTTTGGCAGGTGCTAGATGAGTGGGTGATTCAATTACCTGGCGAAACTTTTACCGCAATTCTGCCGCTTTTGCGGCGTACTTTTGCTAGCTTTGCTGCCCCCGAACGTCGCCAAATGGGGGAACGTGTTCGACAGGGGGCTGTTTCTACAACGGTACTCGCCCAAGTCGGTCACTTTGATGGCGATCGCGCCGATACGGTTCTTCCCCTAATTGCTCAACTACTCGGTGTTTCATTATGACCAATGCGGCTGACCAAGAACGCCTAAGACGCTGGCGGTTGATCCTCGGAGGGGGCGCAGCCGATGGCATCTGTGCGGGGGGCAATGGGAATGGAACTGGCACAGAAGGCGATGGGTTTCGGCTAGGGGCCGCCGACCAGGCGATCGACCAGGCTCTAAGCGCTCTGTATGATAGCGATCGCCAGGGCGGGTTGGGGTCTTCTTCACCCAAGGTGGCGCGTTGGTTGGGTGACATTCGTACCTATTTCCCAACTTCGGTTGTCAAGGTGATGCAGCAGGATGCTCTGGAACGGCTGAACTTGCGGCAAATGCTGTTGGAACCGGAATTACTGGAAGCGATCGAACCTGACGTTCATCTTGTTTCTAATCTGTTGTCTCTCAGTGGGGTAATGCCCGCTAAAACAAAAGAGACCGCTCGCATTGTCGTTCGACGCGTTGTCGAAGACCTGATTCGTAAGCTTGAAAATCCGACGCGGCAAGCAATTCTGGGTAGCCTCAACCGAGCGACGCGTAACCGTCGGCCCCGTCATCATGAAATTGATTGGCATCGCACCATTCGCGCCAACTTAAAGCATTACCAACCCAACTACCGCACAATCATCCCCGAAACTCGAATTGGCTTTGGGCGTAAACGCTCTGCCCTACGAAACATCATTCTTTGTGTCGATCAGAGTGGCTCTATGGCAACCTCTGTCGTCTATGCCGGAATTTTTAGTGCGGTGCTTGCCTCGCTGCCGGCGGTGCAAACTCAACTTGTGGTGTTTGATACGGCTGTGGTTGACCTGACTGACTTACTTCAAGATCCTGTCGAAGTCTTATTTGGCACTCAATTGGGCGGCGGCACTGACATCAATCAGGCGTTAGCCTATTGTCAGAGCTTGATTCGGCAACCTCAAGATACGATTTTGGTATTGATTAGTGATCTGTATGAAGGCGGTAATCAGACCGAAATGCGAAAGCGAGTTAGCACGCTTGTTACCTCTGGAGTTCAATTCATCACCCTGCTAGCCCTTAGTGATGAAGGTTCCCCTTGCTATGACCATGACAACACGCAGTTTATAGCGTCGCTCGGTGTTCCAGCCTTTGCCTGTACTCCAGATCGCTTTCCTGACTTAATGGCTGCAGCGATTAATCGGCAAGATCTCACTCAACAAACATTTACTTAATTCACATTACTCCCCAGTGTATGTACTGGGGAATATATCCTCAACGTATTCTTAAACGTCTAATGCTAAGCCTGCAAGAAAAATAGTAGATCAGCATTGAGTTGTTCTTTGTGCGTATCGGTCAGTCCATGAGGGGCACCAGGATAGACTTTTAGGGTGGCATTTTTCACCAGTTTGGCCGCCGCGATCGCAGCGGCACCAATTGGCACAATCTGGTCATCATCTCCATGAAGGATGAGGGTAGGTATATCAAACTTTTTGAGATCTTCTGTGAAATCAGTTTCAGAAAAGGCTTTGATGCAGTCGTAGGCGTTCTTGTGTCCTGCCTGCATCCCCTGAAACCAAAACCAATCAATCATGCCCTGTGAGATTTTGGCATTAGGTCGGTTAAAGCCAAAGAATGGGCCACTCGCAAGATCTTTGTAGAGTTGGGAACGGTCAGTCAGAGATGCAGCGCGCAACCCGTCAAATACGTCAATGGGCAGCCCATCGGGATTGTTTTCTGTTTTGAGCATCAACGGTGGCACGGCTGAAATTAACCCAGCCTTGGCAATCCGTCCGGTGCCATGCCGACCAATATAACGGGTGACTTCACCACCCCCGGTTGAAAAGCCAAACAATACCGCATCGTTTAAGTCCAGGTGTTCGATGAGTGCTGCCAAATCATCGGCATACGTATCCATTTCGTTGCCGTTCCAAGGTTGGCTCGATCGCCCATGTCCGCGGCGATCGTGAGCAATGACCCGAAACCCGCGATCCGCTAGAAACAACATTTGGGCTTCCCAACTGTCAGAATTCAAAGGCCAACCGTGACTGAAGACAACTGGTTGCCCTGAACCCCAGTCTTTGTAATAAATCTGGGTGCCATCTTGAGTGGTGAATGTGCTCATTGCAAAACTCCTACAGGTATTAAGAGCATGAAAAGAGGGCTTAGCTCTTATCTGTTGCTCTTATTATTCAACCTAAATTTAATTAGGAACACTCAAGTTTTCTTAATTGAGCGCTGAAATAAGATTTCTATGACTAAAGAGAGAGTTTCGAACACAGGAGCTATGGAAAAACTGACAAATAGCTCTGAAATATGCAGTTAAGCGCAAAGCCAATCTGGGGAATCTAGCACATCTTAAGGGGGTAACCTCAGAATATCTGCTTCGATAAGTAATCGACGTTCCTCGACGCGATCGTCCCGGTTCAGTTGCAGCAGGCGAACAGTCACCCGTCCCACTGGGGACAAAGGGGTAAATTTAGCTCCAGTCAAACAAAAATGGTCAACCCAGCAATCTCGTCGTGGATGATACAGGCGAACAATTTCTCCGGTTTGGGGATCAATCGAGGCAAGGTCGCTCCCTTTGTGCTTGTTACACAGAGAGCAGGATAGAGCGAGGTTATCCTCTTGCGTCAACCCCCCATGCTTCTCCGCAATAATATGGTCAACTTCATAAGAAGCAAATGCAGCAAGCTCAGGAGTAAAGCAATACTCACAACAGCCATTAGCGCGATCGTATACAGAACGACGGAGCGCGGCGGGGATGTAACTACTCACGAAGCCTGTTGTTTTAACTTGATCAGAGCCTGAGCTTTCGCGATCCGAACTAAATGCTCAAGGTACTGGTACTGCTGCCAAGTCTGCTCCTCATCTGTCGTCAATCCCTGGGTGCGATTTTTCTCCAGCAATGCACTAATTTGGGTTTGCAAGGTTTCAGAAGGACGTAAGGTTATTATTTCTTCTGGGGAAGGCAGTGTAGCTAAAAATTCCAGTACCTCTGCTGCACCAGTAAAACCAACCTGGGCACCAGCATTGAGTTCTCGCAATCCCAACTGTAGAATTTGAGGCAGCTTGTCCTCCAATGGGGCTAACTGAGAGACTAAATCATCAGGTAGGTTCAGAGTGACTTGCATCGTTACCTCTGGGCACTTTAGATTTTAGTGTAGCAATACCTGGAACTAGCTGTTAAGAGACACAAGATGGGCGATACTGGATTCGAACCAGTGACCCCTTCCGTGTGAAGGAAGTGCGCTACCACTGTGCTAATCGCCCGCGGATACTTAACATAGCATAACTCTGTGCTATTTAGGGAGCCATTGCCACTTTAATTACTTTACGATCGCGCATTGCTTCAAATACTTGGCCTAACTGGTTGAGTGGTTGCTCATCGCTGATTAGTAGGTCGAGCGGTAATTTGCGGCTAGCGAGGAGCGCTAAGGCTTCGCGAACAAACTTAGGCGTGTTGTGAAAAACGCCTTTAAGCGTGAGTTCGCTGTAATGGAGTTGCTCGGTATTAACAGTGATAGTAGTGTCACGCGGGCATCCGCCAAACAAGTTGACCGTCGCACCCGGACGAGCACATGCGATCGCCATTTCCCAAACGGCAGGTACGCCTGTGGCCTCAATCACGACATCAGCACCGTAGCCATCGGTCAGGTCTTTGACCAGGGCTGGCAGATCGGTAATGTGTTTGTAGTTAAATGTTTTGACCGCTCCCAGTTTTTCGCCGATCGCCAGTCGCACATCGTTGCCACCTAGCAAAAAGACTTCTGTAAACGGGGTGTGCTTTGTTCCAGTTAGGCCTGGATTCCAGCCCCCTAGCCCAGACGCCAGAGCTGCAACAAACATCAAGCCGATCGCTCCATCACCTAGAACAACCACGCGATCGCCCGGTTTGACTTGGGCACGAGCGGCTCCATGCAGCACACACGCAAGCGGTTCGGTCATTGCTGCTAACGCGAAGCTGATATCTTCAGGAATTGGGAGCAAGTTATGCTCGACAATGGGCGCTGGAACTTTGAGGTATTCAGCAAAAGTACCATTGTTAAACAGCAGATTTTCGCACAGTGAAAATTCTTGCTTGCGGCAGTAGAAACAGTTGAAGCAAGGCGCAGAGTTGTTTGCAACCACCCGATCGCCAATTTGCCAGCCTGTTACATCCGCTCCTAAAGCCACAATTTCTCCGGCGGCTTCATGCCCAAATAATGCCGGTGGCTTCAGCATTTTTGCGTGTCCCCCCCGTCGCCAGACCTTTAAATCAGTGCCACAAGTAGTAGCCGCTCCCACGCGAATGACGACTTCCCCTGCTGCTGGAGTGGGGTCATTGACCTGTTCAAGGCGAAGGTCTTCTTTACCGTAAAGAAGGGCTGCTAACACGGCTTTGCTTTTGATTCAACAACTAATCATCTTAGGTCATTTAGCGAACTCCGCTCATCCGGCTGGCAACGAAACTCTTCTAAGCCTTCCTTCGTGCGTCTAGAGGACAATCCATACCTGCTTTTGATTGCTTGCCTTACCACTCATCGCAGTCCTACCGATTTAAATGCGCGTTTCAGAGGCGTTTTTCAGAAAGTTTGATTACCTGGTTGACACGCAACCGAACGGACGGTACAGTATATTTATACCGAACGAACGGTACATTTCAAGGAGTGCCTAATGAACTGGTTCTGGTTTGATAAATTTCCTCATGCTGCAAAAACAGCGATCGCGGGTGGGGAGGTTCTCTGTTCCTTTGCCAAGTTATTGCAACTAGAGCGAGAAGCGCTCCCAGCCGATTGTTCGCAGGCGTCTAATTACGTTTTACCTAACTCGGAGGATTAACCTATGATTCGGCTTTATGGTCATGAAATGTCTGGTAATAGCTACAAAGTGAGATTATTTTTGGAGCTGTTAAAAGTCGATTATGAATGGGTCAAAGTAGACTTGATGAAAGGTGAACATAAGTCGCCTGAATATCTAGCGCTCAATGCTTTTGGGCAAGTTCCCTTGCTGGTTGATGAGGATACAATTCTGGCGGATGCCCAAGCGATTCTTATATATTTAGCTCGCAAATATGGTGGAGATGAATGGTTGCCGCTTGACGCAGAATCGCTGAGTCGGGTGGTGCGTTGGCTCTCGACAACGGCGGGTGAAGTTCGCCAGGGGCCAGAAAATGCTCGGCTCTACTACTTATTTAAGGCGACAAATATCAACATCGATCGCGCGCATCAAAAAGCTGAGCATATTCTAACGCAGCTCAATACACACCTTGCAACTCGCATCTGGCTGGAGTTTGAGCGTCCTACTATTGCAGATGTGGCAGTGTTTCCTTACGTTGCGTTAGCACCTGATGGCAAAATTGACCTGACACCTTACCCGTATGTGCTTGCCTGGATCGATCGCGTCAAACAGCTGCCCGGCTTTATTGGAATGGCGGGTATTCCTGCTTTGGCAACGGTGTAAAGCCGCAACATTGTTGATGCCGCTTTTGTAGAGGATGCTGATTCAGCCTTCCTCTGCAAAAGCCACCACACCTTCACCAATCCATCAGGAGGGCACCATGCCGCGCAGATTTGGAGAAATTGCTTTTACCCCAGAAGTCCAAGCGGCTCAAACTGAGCGAGGTTCGCGAGAAACCTACGAACGCTATATTGCTAAAGGTCCAGCCAATGATGCTGTTACGCCTCAGCTGGCCGAGTTTATTGCCAAAATGGATGGTTTCTACTTCGGCACCGTCGGTTCCAATGGTTATCCTTACATTCAGTTTCGGGGTGGGCCACCGGGCTTTCTCAAAGTGTTGGATGAGAAAACTTTAGGTTTTGCTGACTTTTCTGGAAATGTGCAGTACATTACCGTTGGTAATTTATCCGGCAATGACAAGGCATTTTTGTTTTTGATGGATTATCGCCACCGTAAACGCATTAAAGTCTGGGGTCGCGCCGAATATGTTGAAGGGGATGCTGCCTTGATTGAACAACTCAAAATGCCGGGGTACCCTGCCGAAATTGAACGGGCGATCCTATTTCATGTAGAAGCGTTTAGTGAAAACTGCCCACAGCACATCCCAATTCGCTATTCAGAAGCGGAAGTTGAGTCAATTGTAGCGCCACTCCAAGCTAGAATTGCTGAGCTAGAGCAGCAGCTACAAAAGGACTAACTGATAGAGCGATCGCTCAACTTTAGTTGAATCGCTCAATCGACTTTGTTAACGTATCCCTTTGTTCTATTTTTGACCACTAATCTCAACAGGATGATTTGTTATGGAAAGTAAGCCTCCTTTTCCTCCTTTTACGCTAGAAACGGCTAAAGCTAAGGTGCAGGCTGCTGAAGATGCCTGGAATACGCGTGACCCAGAACGGGTGGCGTTGGCGTACACCGAAGACACTGAGTGGCGTAACCGAGCCGAATTTTTGAACGGACGTGCGGTGATCAAAGAATTTCTCTACCGCAAATGGGCGAAAGAACTAGATTACCGCTTGCGAAAAGAACTTTGGTGTTTTATGGATAATCGCATTGCAGTGCGATTTGAGTATGAGTGGCACGATGATTCGGGGTTTTGGTATCGCTCTTATGGCAATGAAAACTGGGAGTTTGCCGAAAATGGTTTGATGATGCGACGATTTGCCAGCATTAATGATGTGCCGATTAAAGAATCAGATCGCAAATTTCGCTGGGAGCGGACCGCTTAGAGACGTGATCGCCAATTGTAGGGGTGGGTTTGGCAGAATAACTTACATTTTGCCTGGGTTTGTTGGTAAAACCCATCCCTATAGGATGCGTGATTTTATTTGATTTATATTCCTAAAAAAAATCATTAATCTATTGTTTCAATGGAATCTTTTTGATAAATAACTTGAAATCGTTCGCAGACCAAAAGCATGGTTTGAGAGGGTGCTTTGCCAATTTGGGGTAGAACGCGTGAGAAATATTTCCAGTGTTCTCGTCGCCAACTTGCTAAGCTGCGATCGCCCTCTCCCTCATCATAGGCAAATTGGGCATCTACCTGATTAAATGCTCGAATGCTGACTTCTGTTATTTCGATAATGCAGCAGGGTTGACCCTTGCCATCTAAAACAACCATCTTTGAGCCAGGTTCAGGTAGGGCTTCGCCTGCGGTTTCCCATTCCCACAGGGCAGAGCAGGTTGCAGTTTTGATCTGCGATCGCACCAGTTGAGCCAATTCTTCTGCCAAATCAGGAGAATCACCAAACTGATCAACAGCATAAATTGCATCGCTTGCTTGACTCTCGACTTGACTAGCAAGATACTCTTGCCAATATTGCTTTGCATCCATATCTATTACGGCGATCTAATCTCTTAAGTCTTACCAATTTTGTTTCTCTGCAAGTTTTCCCTCAGTACACCAAAAGTGTTTGATTGAGAAGTCTGAGAAAGTTTGGAAGCGTGGAGAAAGTGTGTGGGGTTCCAAATTTTACCAATTGTAGGGGTTTGGCATGCCAAACCCCTACAACAAAAGGTTTATCTGTTCGCGAATCCCTTATGGAATAGTTAGGGACGAGTCAGTAATCATTGTTGCGTCTTGAGTGAATCGGTGATTTCCAGTTCAATTACCCCTGAATCTCGATGTCATCGCCTACACCGCCATCAATTACATCAAGACCGAGGCCACCGATCAGCACATCGTCACCATCTCCACCAATCAAAACGTCGGCACCATCCCCACCGATCAAAACGTCGGCACCAGCACCTCCGTCAGCTGTCAATTGAATTGCATTAGCTGCAAGGTTACTGGCTTCAACCACATCATCCCCTGCTAAGGTATTGATCGTGAGGCGATCGCGGGCTGCTTCTGCCCCCGTGATATTTAATTGTGCCGCTAACCCCAGTACCGAAGTTCCTGTGGCATCGCCAAATACGAGTGCAACATCATCACCACTGGTACCGTTGAAAATGACGGTATCCGCCTGAGCGTCGCCCGCACCTAGATTTAGGTTGACCTCGGTTACATCTGTACCAGAGAGGTCGTTGACAGCGATCGTATCAGCTCCACCAAGAGCGTTAAAGGTGATATCCTCCACATCATTCAAATCCATCACGACATTTGCAACATCGCGGAAGAAAATCGCCCGTCCACCATTGGCAAAGATACTAATGTTCTCGGACACGTTTGAACCGTTAAACAACATCGTGTCGAAACCTGCCTGACCTTCCAGTGTGTCGTTGTCGTCACCTGGATTCCAAACGAAGGTATCATTGCCTGCGCCCATTAGTGCTACGTCATCGCCATCGCCACCATTGATCAGGTCATCTCCCTCACTGCTCAGGAACGTATCTGCACCTAGCCCACCGTTCATAGTAAGTTGAATTCCGGTCGCTTCTAGGCTGGTGGCATCAATCACATCATTGCCAGCAAGACCATTTAGAACCAGGCGATCGTTCGCCGCTTCATTAAAGAAGAGGTTCACCCTAGTATGCAAACCAAACACATTAACGCCACCTGCATCTCCGGATGCTCCAAAGGTATCAGCACCTTGTGTTCCATTGACTGTGATTGTGTCTGCTGCTCCGTCTCCACCACCAATTGGCCCTCTTAAATCAATGTCAACTTTGGTGACATCTGTGCCAGTTAAATCACCAACAACAACGTTGTCAGCGCCACCTAAAGCTCTGAAGTCGATCGCCTCTAGATCGTTCAGATCCATCGTTACGTTGGCAACGTCGCGAATGAATAAGACTCTTCCACCATTTGCCACGATGTTGATGTTTTCGTTAGCGTTGGAACCAAAGAAGAGCATTGTATCAGTCCCATCTTGGCCTTCAATGGTGTCGTTGCCATCGCCAGGATCCCACTGGAAGACATCGTCGCCAGCACCCAGCAATGCCAGGTCGTTGCCGTTGTCACCAAAGACGAAGTCATTACCATCGCCACCCAGGAAGACATCAGCTCCCTGGCTACCCAATAACGTATCGTCACCAGCACCACCATCGATGGTGAGTTTAATCACTCCAGCGGGTAGGGTCGTTGCAGTGACGCCATCATCTCCACCCAGGCTATTAATCACCAGGCTATCGTTTGAGCCTTCCGATCGCGTCACTGTGACAAGCGTTGGTAATCCTACAACGGCAACACTCGTACCTGACCCAAAGATATCGATAATATCGTTGCCGTTCGTACCGTTGACAATCACAACATCAGCTGCACTATCTCCGGTTGTGCCACCTAGCGCTCCAGCCAGATCAATGTTCAACTCGACAAGATCGGTGCCACTCAGGTCATTCACGGTCGTGGTATCTGTACCACCCAGAGCCTTCAGGTCGATCGCTTCAACATCGTCAAGATCCATCACAATGTTGCCGAGATTGCGGGTAAAGAGGACACGACCACCATTGGCAGAGGTTGTAAATATTTCAGAACCCGCGCTGCCGTTAAACAGCATCCGGTCAAAGCCGCCTTGCCCTTCAACCGTGTCGCTGCCATCGCCAGGATCCCACTGGAAGACATCGTTGCCAGCACCCAAGAAGGCTATGTCATTGCCCTGTTGGCCGTCAATAAAGTCATCGCCATCACCACCCAGGAGGAGATCAACACCGTTGCTGCCCAGGATGGTGTCATTTCCGGCACCGCCATCTACTGTGATTTTGATCAGAGCCGCCAGATTTCCGGTTGCTGAGAAGGCATCGTCACCTCCATTCATGTTGACGACCAGATTTTCGCTCGTGCCAATGTCGAGTGAAAAAGGAGCCGGGTCAAGCCGATCAAATCGAACTCGTGTACCGTTTGCTGTGGTTGTAAAGATCTCAGCTCCACCACCACCATTGACCACAATCGTGTCGATGCCTGCACCCCCTTCATTTAGGTCAGTGTCATCACCGGGATTCCAGATGAAGCGATCGTCACCTGACTCACCAAATACCAGGTCATCGGCATCACCACCTGTCAAGGTGTCATTTTCAGTCCCCCCAAACAGAAAATCGGTGCCGCCTTTGCCGAGTAAAGTGTCGTTACCCGACTGGCCAAACAGCATGTCATTCCCGGAACCACCCGTCAAAACGTCGTTACCAGAGCCACCAAATAAATTGGCTCTTGGGAGGGCACCGTTTGTCTCACTCATGGTGATGGTGTCGTTGCCCCCTAGCCCAAATACCTGAACAAGGTTCGTGTTGGCAACACTGGATGAGCCACCCAAAATTGAAACGGCACCGCCATTGACGAGCAGTCTGCCCCCTGCGTCACGGCTAACGGTGATGTTGTTGTCTAAATTGTCGCCAAAAATGGATAAAACACCAGAATTTGCTGAAAATGCCGCTGTAACTGCCATAGAGCTTCTCCTTAAAGGGAATGATGAAGTGCTTGAGGTGTATGCGTTCAATCAACAGGGGGGCTGAAATCGGCAGGATGAATCGACGGTTCCCAAAGCAGGCAGAAACCGCAGGAGCCGATCAATCAGCAATGCTTAAAGTGAGACGGAACTTGATGTTGTAAGCAGTGATGGGTTAGAAAGATGTGCCCAGAACAGGGGCAAACACGCCTGACAGATCGCTTCCACATGGCGATCGTCGGTGCCACAACAGCCACCCAATACGTTCAAAGATTTGAGTTTGGCTTTCAATGCACGATATTGATGGCCGAGTTCAGCTGGATTGCCATCATCCAGTGTTTCGGATTCGTTTAATTCGGCGTGACTTTTGGTTGAGGCATTTGCTCTCACACCGCGAATCCGCTCTAGCCATGCTTCACCGGGTGTGAGGATGTTGGCAAAATGGGTCGGGTGGGCGCAGTTAATCATGTAGTAAGCGGGTGCATTGTTGGTGACTGCATCAACCTGCGCGATCGCCTCTTTGAGCGTCTGTCCCGTTGGTAAGCAACCGTCTGTTTCGACTGTAAATGAAATCACCACTGGCATATTTGCCGCTTGTGCTGCCAGCGTCACCCCGATCGCCTCTTCCACATAGTTCATGGTCAGTGCGGTGACTAAATCGGCATCAGCATCTCGAAAGGCATTGATTTGAGTTTGGTGGTACGCCTGCGCTTGCTGTGCTGTCATTGCATTGGCGGGAATATAGCCATCACCGCGCGGGCCAACACAGCCGCTAATGACCATCGGTGTTTGTGCTGTTTCGGAGGCTTGACGAATGTTGTGGAGTTGCGCGATCGCCTTCTGATTGATCTCCACCAGGTCATCACTTGAATATCCTAGTTTTGTCACCCAATCGGGGTTTGCCCGCCAGGTCACGCTTTCTAAAATTAAGCCGACTTGATAGGTTTTAGCCAGGGTGACATAGGTGCGAAAATAGTTTAAGAGTGCTTCATAACCAGTTTCAGACTTGAGCAAGTCAAAAGCTGCAAACTCTGGTAGATCAAGCCCTTCGCGAAAAATGAGCGTTGTTTCAATGCCGCCATCGGTAAGAAAGAGAGCATTTGACAATTGGGGCAAATGGTTGCGATAGGGAGCCATTGTCGTATTCCTGATTGTTAGGATATAGGATTGAGCATCAGTTGTTGCTAGGCAACGTTGAGCGGACTACAGTTACATGGAAATGTCGCTTTAGCTGGTTTGGCAGAATTTGCAAATCGTCTGCGTGACCATCGCATAACTCTTTAAGGTTTCTCTCTGCCAGCATCTTTTCAAAGGCAGCAGAAAAATAGTGAGAGCGACTCGTTTTAATCTCTAAATCAAACATTGATCAAATCCCTTAAGAATATTCAGTCATTACTCATAAAGATACCTTCAGGCTCCAAGTTTTTCCTTGCAGGAAAGTATGGAATCAAGTATGGAGTTGGGTATGGTTTGTCTGTTTTTACTACGCCGATCCTCCTTACTCCCCCTTCATCAGAGGGGAAGCTATTTGTCGCCCATTAAATCGGTGTCACATGCAAAGCAGACAGATGAAGCTTTGAGTGCTTCTCAGACATTCTCTCAGGCTCGCTAGGATGCTTTAGCGAGGCAAACGCAGCATGGGAAAGATGGGGGGTGAGCTTCCTACTTGAATCAAGCCAATCTGCTCAAACCCATATCGCTTGTAAAACGGTAGATTGTCTGGTTTAGAGGATTCGAGATAGGCAGGGATGCGGGTGCGATCGCACTCTTGCAAAATGGGTTGCAATAAGGCAGACCCATGTCCTTTGCCTTGTTGAGTCGGCTCAACTCCTAAAATTGCCAAGTACCAGTGAGCTTGGTGTGGGTGGCAGCGGCTCATTTCTTCTAGGACTTGAAACAAATCCTCTTGTTCTGGTTTTGCCACACTATTCTCTAACAAGTCTATGAGCGGATCACCATCGGGTTCAACCCCGGGTGGAAACCAGAAGGCAGCACCAATGTAGCGATCGGCAAAGTAGGTGGTTTTATGTTCAAGGGCTTTGTTCCCAAAGGTTCTAACAAACTGGGGAAAGTAAGTCAGATATTGGAGTGGGTCAGGGTAGAGCCAACGGGCAACGGGGTCAGTGCTAAAAGCGAGTACTTGAGTCGCGATCACTTTCGCTTCATCAAATGCTGTGGTGACTCGCCGGATTTGAACGGCATTGCTTTTTAACGGGGGTTGCCATTGTTTTGGTTGAACGGGGGCATCAGTTCTTTGTGGCATGATGATTTCCTGAGTTGATTGGGGTGATGAACAGGAAGGGGCCGATCGCCCCGATGAGGCAAGGGCGATCGGTAAAGGAAGCACTCACCGTTCTGATGGAGATTGGTGATACTTCTTACCTTAATCAGGCAGGCGTTCCAAAAGCGTTGCAAAACCGTTCCAAAGATGTTTTAAGAGCTGAACCTATTGGTGTGGCGGATTCAAGCGCAAGTCTCAACACTCTGGTAAATCAGTAGACGCTTCATCAGACCATCCATTTGGGTACTCTAACGAAAAAAATGTGAGAGGTTTTCCCTACAGACAATCTCTCACCAGCCAAATCGGATCGCTTTAAGTATGCTTTAAGCTTAGAGCTTCTGTAGAGACTCGATGGGACTCACTTTGATCAGCAGCAGCGACTATGCCGAACTGTTACTGATGATGAACCTGACTATAAAACTTAACAAAGTTTCTCGCTTAGGCATGTTCAATTGGGCAAGCTGTCGAGGATTAAATTGTGTGATTAGCAAGCTCAGGCGCGATCGCGCGTTTGAAGTTCAACGAACTGGTACATCATCGGTGGTAAAGGGCACTTCAACGCTAGCATCAATGGAATAGAAAGGGTAGGGTTTATCGCATGTTAGAAGTCGTTCATCTCAATCCCAGCTATATTGCCCTTATGGCTCACGGGTATTGTTATCTATGGAATCCAAAGCTGATTGGGCTACATGCTTTGTCAGATAGCTTGATTGCACTGGCTTATTTCTCGATTCCGATTGCCCTCCTTTACCTGGTTCAAAAACGGCGAGATTTACCCTACCCCTGGTTGTTTCAACTCTTTGGCACGTTTATCGTCGCTTGTGGGTCAACCCATTTGATGGAGGTCTGGACGCTCTGGTATCCAACTTACTGGGTTTCGGGTTTGCTCAAAGCCTTGACAGCGATCGTCTCGTTGGTCACGGCAGTTGTCTTGATTCCTGTGCTGCCTCAAGCACTGTTGCTGCCTAGTCAGACTGAGCTAGAAGCGGCGAAAGCCAGATTAGAAGATCAAGTACAAGAGCGAACCCAGGCGTTAAGTGCAAGTGAAGCACGCTACAAGTTCTTGCTAAACACTATTGATGGGATTGTTTGGGAACTGGAACTACCGACATTTCAATTTACCTTTGTGAGCCAAAAGGCCGAAAAAGTGCTTGGTTATCCTATTGAGCAATGGCTGACAGAGCCTCAATTCTGGCGCAATCACACACACACCGATGATTTAGAGGCCGCCATCAAGTTTTGCGATCGCATGACTCAAGCTCTTGAAGATCATGAGATGGAGTACCGCATGATTGCAGCAGACGGGCGCGTGGTCTGGCTGTGGGATCTGGTTAAAGTGGTTGTGGAAGGCGATCGCCCGGTCAAGTTGCAGGGAATCATGGTCGATATTAGCGATCGCAAAGCCGCTGAAGCTGCCTTGGCAGAGTCCCAACAGCGCTACCAAGACCTGATTGAAAATTCACCCGATATTATTGAGCGGTTTGACTTGCAACTCCGCCACCTTTACGTCAGTCCGGCTCTAACTCGCATCACTGGCATTGCTCCGGAGGTGTTTTTGGGTAAAACCTGCCGCGATCTCAGCATGGATAAAGAGATGGTAGATACGTGGGAGGCTGCCGCCGCTAGGCTTCTGAGTACGGGGCAGCGACAGACAATTGAGTTTTCGACGTCTACGCTGCATGGCCTGCGCACATTTGAAATGGCGATCGCTCCAGAACTGTCAGAGCATCAAGAAATTGAATCTATCCTTTGCATTTCGCGCGATATTACTGACCGTAAAGTAGGGGAGCAGGCGCTCAAAGAAAGTGAAGCCCGCTGGCAATTTGCCCTGGAAGGCTCTGGAGATGGCGTTTGGGATTGGAACCTGCAAACCGATGAGGTGTTTTTCTCTCGGCAATGGAAGAATATGCTGGGCTATGAAGAACACGAGGTTAATCCCTGCTTGGAGGCATGGGAAACGCGGGTGCATCCTGACGATAAAGCCAACTGTTACGCTGATCTAGACAAACATTTCAGCGGTGCAACGGCAATTTATCGGAATGAGCACCGGATGCTCTGTAAAGACGGCTCTTACAAATGGATTCTGGCTCGCGGCAAGCTAATTGAGTGGACGGTGGATGGCAAGCCAGCGCGAATCATCGGGACTCATACCGACATTACCGATCGCAAGCAGGCAGCCGCAGCACTCCAAGCCAGTGAAGAACGATTGCGTCTGGCGTTAGAAGCCGCAAAACAAGGGCTTTATGACATCGATTTGCAAACGGGTGAGGCAGTTCTCAGCCCTGAGTACGTTGCGATGTTAGGCTACACGCCAGAAGAGTTTGACCGAACGGAGCAAGGCTGGCGCGATCGCCTTCACCCAGATGAACGGGAAATGGTGTCTCAAGCCTATCAGGAATATACCAGCGGCAAACGGTCAACTTATCAGCTAGAGTTTCGCCAGCGCACGAAGTCAGGCGACTACAAGTGGGTTTTGTCGTTGGGCAAAATCGTAGCGTGGAATGAAGATGGTCGCCCGCTGCGCATGATTGGCACCCACACCGATATCACAGAGCGCAAACAGGGCGAGACGCAACTGCGCGACGTATCCGCTCGGTTAGAGTTGGCTGTTCAAGCGGCTAAAATGGGCATTTGGGATTGGGATCTTCGCAATAACTACCTGACTTGGGATGATCGCATCTACGAACTTTATGGGCTGGATCGATCTGTTACTCCAACCTATCAAGTGTGGGAGTCAATCATTCATCCTGATGACTTGTCCTACTGTCGGGCGATGATTCAGCAAGACCTGGCCGAAAAAAATGAAGGAGCCGTTGAGTTTCGCATTCAGCGAGCGGATGGCACAATCCGGTATATTGCCTCCTATTCTTTAGTTCGGCGTGGCGCTGATGGACAACCCACGCGTTTGATCGGTGTCAACTTAGACATTAGCGATCGCAAACAGGGTGAAATGCAATTGCACGACTTAAATGATCGGTTGAGACTTGCAATGCAAGCAGCCAAGATGGGCATTTGGGAGTTAGACATGGTCAATGACCATCTGATTTGGGACGATCGCACGTATGAGCTATATGGCCTCCAACCCGACCTTCAACCCGCTAGCCTGGAAACGTGGGAATCGGTCATTCATCCAGAAGATATTGACTATTGTCGTGAAGTCACGTATCAAACGCTGGCAGATAAAAGTGAAGGGATGCTATCCCTGCGCGCGATTCTACCGGATGGCAATCTGCGCTACATTGAGTCTTACTTTTTAGTTCAGCAGAATGACCAAGGTCAGCCCTTACGCATGGTGGGGGTCGATTTGGACATAACTGAACGCAAACGCGCAGAAGAAGAACGCCTCCAAGCCAAAAAGTTACGGCTGGAACTGAGACTGCTAGAGCGAATTCTCGATAGTGTTTTAGCTGGCTATTGGGACTGGGATATTCCCAATCATCGGGAGTATATGAGTCCTGGTCTGAAGCAAATGTTTGGTTATGCAGATCACGAGCTAGAAAATGTCCCAGAAACCTGGCAAAGACTGATTTTTGCTGAAGATTTACCGCATGTTATGGAGTGTTATGAGCGTCATGTGCAGAGTCATGGCAAAGAACCTTACTACAACGAAGTGCGTTATCGCCACAAAAATGGGGCAACAATTTGGGTTCTTTGTGCCGGACAAGTCATCGAGTGGGATGCAGATGGACAACCATTAAGAATGGTGGGGTGTCATGTTGACATTACCCAACTCAAGCAAACAGAGGCCCAATTGCAAAAGAGTGAAGCTCATTTAAGACAGGCGCAACGAATCAGTAAACTCGGCAGTTGGGAGTTTGACGTAGCCACTGAAAAAATTACCTGGTCGGATCAGGTGTTTGCCATCTTTGGGCGCGACCCAGCGATCGGCCCGCCAAAATCGTTTGTGGAGTTACAGCAACTCATTGACCCCGCCGATCGCGACTTTCATCAAGCCACCGTTGCAAACACGATCACAACCTTACAACCCTACGACATTGAGTGTCGAGTGCAACGGCCTGACAACACTTTGGCCTATATGCAAGCTAAAGGAGAAGCGATTGTCAACGCGGCGGGGCAGGTTGTTCAACTGGTAGGTACGGTGCTTGATATTACGGAACGTAAGCAGGCTGAGTTGCAACTACAGATTCTCTCCGATCGCCTTGCACTTGCGCTACAGGCAGGCGCGATCGGCACCTGGGACTGGGATTTAGTCAACGAAGTCAGGTGGGATGAGCGCATGTATGAGATCTATGGTCTGCAAGATCTCGGTCGGGTTGCTCTATATCAGGATTGGATCCGGCTGGTGTATCCCGATGATGTCGCAACCGTTGAAGCCGCTCTCCAATCAGCCGTGCGGGGCGAACAAGATTATCGGCTTGAATTTCGGATTCGACGATCTGATGGTGCGCTGCGCTGGATTCGGGCGGAGGCGATCGTGCGGCGGGATGAAAAAGGGGAAGCCCTTCACATGATTGGCATCAACTACGACATCACCGATGGCAAGCAGGCTGAAGCGAAGTTGCTTCAAACCAAGACTCAGTTAGAGGCTTCAAACCACGAGCTAGAAGCGTTTGCCTACTCGGTGTCACACGACCTACGGGCACCCCTGCGGGCGATCGACGGGTTTAGTAAGGCACTGCTGGAGGACTACGGCGATCGCGTTGACGAGGAAGGCAAGGACTACTTTGACCGAATTCGTCGAAATGTGCAACGGATGGGTCTGTTAATTGATGACCTGCTGCGCTTGTCTCGGGTTTCTCGCTCTGAGATGCAGTACACAACCGTTAACCTGAGCGCCCTGGTGCAAGAGCAAATCAATGACTTACAAGCTGCAGAGCCAGAGCGAGTAGTGCAGTTTACTGTTGCTCCTGGTGCGATCGTTGCCGCTGATCTAACGCTGATGCGCGTTGTTATCTGTAACCTGCTAGAAAACGCCTGGAAATTTACCAGTCACCATTCGTGTGCTTGCATCGAATTTGGGATAATCGAAACCGAAGCAGAACTGATCTACTTCATCCGCGATGATGGAGCAGGCTTTGATATGTCCTATGTCTCTAAGCTATTTGGGGTTTTTCAACGCCTGCATGGCATTGACCAGTTTCCCGGTACGGGCATTGGTCTTGCAACCGTGCAACGGGCAGTGCATCGGCATGGCGGTCGGGTTTGGGCAGAGGCGGCGATCGAACAAGGAGCCACCATTTATTTCACGCTGCCAAGCCAATCACTAATCACAGGAGGTTAAGCACTTGAAAGCACTCTATCGTCACCCTAATTGCCTTTTAGAGGTCTTTGCGATCGCGAAAAGCTTGCTGCCATTCGCCTAACTCGTGGGTAATTTAGGACTGCTGCCGCAGGCTTGATGATAAATTTGAGCTTTAGGTGAACAATGGATCTGTATGCTTAAACCTTAAGAAAATAGGGACAAGAAGAATGTCTAAAAAATTAAAGATGATTTGTTTTTGTTCCCTTCATGCTTGATCTACGCGGGTGCCGATTCTTTTGCCCAGAGGATAAAAGCACGCAGTCAAATTAATTTAAAAACAGCCCCACGGGACATTCTTTCTTTGAGCTTTAAATTTTCCTTTTTAACTTATGACTTCTCTACGCACGATCCTCCTTGTTGAGGATAACCCAGATGATGAGCGCCTGACCTTGCGTGCGCTACGGCGAGGCAACATTGTGAATGAGATTCATGTCGCGCGCGACGGAGAAGAAGCCCTCCACGTTCTGTTTAATTTAGAGTCGCTTCCCTGTGTTGTTTTGTTAGATCTCAAACTACCAAAAGTCGATGGTCTAGAGGTGCTTCAACAGATTCGAGGCAACTCTCGCACCCGTCTGTTGCCTGTTGTGATTCTGACTTCGTCGAGTGAGGAGCGCGATATCGTCGAAAGTTACAGTTTGGGTGCCAATAGTTATGTGCGGAAGCCCGTTGAAATTGATCAATTCACTGAAGCAGTGCGACAGCTAGGGTTGTATTGGGCACTGGTCAATGAGGCTTTACCGGAAGGGCGAGCGTGATGAGTCAACCCCTGGTTATCTTAATGATCGAAGACTCTGAAGACGATGCGCTACTCGTACAACGGGAGCTGCGACGGGGGGGCTTTGACCTGACGTGGCAACGGGTGCAGACAGATGCAGAACTGCGATCGGCTTTGGCTGAGCGCACGTGGGACATTGTAATTTCAGACTATCGCTTGCCAGAATTTGATGCCCCAAGGGCGCTTGAGTTGATCAAGCAAAGTAATATTGACATTCCGTTTATTGTCGTGTCCGGCACGATTGGCGAAGAGTCCGCGGTCGCCATGATGAAAGCAGGTGCCCACGATTATTTGATGAAAGATAATCTGACCCGTCTGCCAGAGGCGGTGCGACGAGAAGTGCGAGAAGCTCAGGTTCGAGCAGAGCGCAAAACGGCACAAATTCGTTTACGCCAGACGGCTGAACGCGACCAGTTGGTGCGTACTCTAACAGAGCGCATTCGCCAGTCACTTGACTTAGACGAAATTTTGATGACAACGGTGAATGAAGTGCGTCAGGTGTTACAAACTGATCGCGTGATTCTGTTTCGGATTAATTCTGACAGACAAGGGTATGTGGCTCAAGAGTCGGTCGGAGAGGGCTGGGATGCACTCTTGGGGCAAGATATTCACGACCCCTGCTTTAAAAGTGACTACATCGAGAAGTATGCCCAGGGAAGGATCTGGGCTATTGACGACATCAATAATGGTCAAATTCAACTTTGTCATGCTGACTTTCTCCGGCAGTTTCAGGTGCGGGCCAACATGATTGTGCCGATTATGCACCCCAACGGCTTATGGGGCTTGCTCATTGCCCATCACTGTTGCCAACCCCGGCAGTGGACACAAGATGAAGTGCAGTTGCTGAAGCAATTGGCTGACCAGGTTGCGATCGCGATTCAACAGGCGGATCTTTATCGGCAGGCCCAACTAGAGCTAGCCGAACGGCAACGTGCCGAAGTTGCTTTGCAACAGCTTAACCAGGAGTTAGAGCAACGGGTGCAAGAGCGAACGCAGGCATTGCAACAGCAAGCGGAAGAAGAGCGGTTGCTGCGGTTGATTGTGCAGAACATTCACCGCTCGCTTGACCTGGAAGAAATCTTGGAAACGGTGTTAGGCGAAACGCGGCAAACCTTGCAAGCCGATCGCGTTGCCATCTATAAGTTTGAACCAGACTGGAGCGGACATTTTATTGCGGAGTCTGTCGGAGAGGAGTGGGTACCGTTAGTCGGTGAAGGCATCAAAACAGTATGGGAAGACTCGTATCTCCAAGAAAATCAGGGCGGCAGGTACCGCAACAATGAGCCGCTGGCGGTTGATGACATCTACACAGTCGGCCATTCGCAATGTCATATCGAGATTCTGGAACAGTTTCAGGTGCGAGCTTATGCAATCACCCCAATTTTTCTAGACGGTTATCTTTGGGGGTTGCTAGCGACCTATCAAAACTCAGGGCCACGCCAATGGCAAACCTGGGAAATCAGCTTACTTCAACAAATTGGCATTCAAACCGCGATCGCGCTGCGTCAGTCTAACCTGTATCATGCGGCTCAAACCCAGGTCAAAGCCCTGGAGCAACTTAGCCAGATGAAAGACGATTTTCTCAGCACCGTTTCACATGAGTTGCGATCGCCCCTCGCTAATATCAAAATGGCGATCGAGATGATCAAGCTCAACTTAGAGCAAAATCAGATTCAAGACCAACGCCTGAACCAATACCTTCAGATCCTTGAGGAAGGTTGCACTCAAGAACTCGCGCTGATTAACGATTTGCTTGACCTGCAACGGTTAGAGGCGGGAGTTCAATCCTTAGAGTTAGAAACGGTTGATTTCGGTTATTGGTTAGTGTCAGTGGCTGAGACTTTTGGGGTGCGCACGCAAGAGCGACAACAGCAGCTCAACATTAATGTTCCGCTGACGCTGCCCTCCATCACGACTGATTTAACGGGGCTAAAACGGATTGTGATGGAGCTGTTGCACAATGCCTGCAAGTACACCCCATCTCACGAGCAGATCACGAT
Source organism: Leptolyngbyaceae cyanobacterium M33_DOE_097 (assembly GCA_015296075.1). GTDB lineage: Bacteria > Cyanobacteriota > Cyanobacteriia > Leptolyngbyales > Leptolyngbyaceae > DSRU01. Next base: position 28,624 of record DVDV01000305.1, read on the forward strand.
CGCCGCTCAAGTCAGTGACACAACTTTAGAGATTCAAGTGACGAACTCTGGTGTTGAATTGCCACCCGAAGAGTTACCCCGTATCTTCGAAAAGTTTTATCGAGTGGTTAGTGTAGACCGCTGGAGACACGGTGGCACAGGGCTTGGGTTGGCACTGGTTAAGCGTTTGGTTGAACATCTCCAGGGTTCTATTTGGGTAGAAAGCGCCAATGCCTTGACTCGCTTCACGGTGCAGTTGCCGCTTGCAATGGAATATCCAGAAGCCCAATTCAATGAAATGACGGATAACTCAACAGCGAAGTCACCCATCTAATCTTGATTGAATCTGCGATCGCGGTAGATAGCTATCCCTCTCTTGATCAAAGGGATTGAGGGGATCGGTTTGGTGTAGATTTGTCGCCTTCTGAATTGAAATTGCTATCACTACCCCAAAGGACTGTGATTAACCGCGACGAGGGTGTTCGACATCGCTCAGACCACTCAGCCTTCTGCCCTTGGCTGGCCCCGTGTAGACATCCGCCGCGCGGACTGCATCAATAAACTGCAAACCAGTCCGAGTTTCAAGTTCTGCGATCGCGACTTGAAAGGTGTTGAACTCGCCAACGGGCTTCCGTTCAAAGGGAATATCCTCAACAAACTTTTGTTGGCTCACAACATAAGCGCTCGCATAGAGTTTTCCATCGGCATCGACAACCAAAACGACTTTCCAAAAGAACTGGGGCACCTGAATTCCACGGTGCAGCGTATCGTTCGCTTGAAAGATTGGGCCTGTGAAAACGCTGGCTAACAGGTCGTTCTGGTCAGTATTCGTAAGAATGAAATTTTCTAAACCTTGCCACAGTTCCTTCGATTGATTGAATAGGAAATATTGAGGAGCGCAGTTGGTGAAGTGGAACGTGTCATTGTTGGCAAGTTCTGCTTGTTGTTCCGTTCCCCAGAGTGGGTCTTGCCGCCGCACCAGGTGTCCCCGGTCGAAAAAGTTACCCGGTTCATTACTGTAAAACGTATTGCCTAGCTGCGCCGTTTTAGGAATGCGCGGGTCTAAAAACCAGGTGTCCCTGCCACGCTCTAGCCCGACCCACTGTTTCCCATCAATATTCACGGCGGTAAAAAATGCTAGGCGGCGCGTTTCACACATCACAACTGAAAAGTGGGTATAGCGCAAAACGTTGTCGTCGGTGCCTTTCACAGGCGTTACCGGGCCAAATGCGATCGCCGTTGGGGTCAAGCTGGGTAGCGGAATCGACATTCCTAAAAAGTTGGGATCGTATCCGGTTCGCCCCTTGTAATAACTCAGCGATCGGGTGCTGCCATCGGCGCTGGGGCGATCGCCGGAGTCGGGCCGCCGTTTTTTGCGCTCTAAGCTAAGCTCATCAGTACTTTCGGTCAGTTCAGAAGCATCTGGTTTGAGGTGAACAACGCTTTGTCGCGGGGTTGTGCCAGGGAAGACCCGAATGCCTTGAGCATCTTCTAAAAAAGCTCGCACTAGAGAGGATGCCGCCTCTGCTTGTTGAGATTGCACTTGATTGATGCGAGCAAAAATGCGACTGGTTCTTACCCCTTCATTCGCGATCCATTTGATCTGGGTTTCGCTCAGTTTTTCTGCGTCTAGTTTTGGCACCCATTCACCGTTGGTCAGTTGAATCTCTTCCACGCCATCGCGAATGCGGCTCTCGACAACGCTGCGATGGTGAACCGCAACCACTTGCCAGTTATCGTTGAGTACGGGTGAACCCGATGAACCCGGAGCCGTATCACTGGCATACCACAGAAAGTTATCTTTTAAATCATCTTGTGCATCACCGATTTGAAGTACTTTATTTTCTCGAATTGCAATTTGCTTCGGCTGTCCATCAGGATGTTGAATGACTGTAACAAATTCTTCGGGTTCGACTTTGTGCAGTGTTGGGTCAAGTCTCAAAAATTCATAATCACTCAAGGCTGCATCATCATTTTCTGACTGCTCAGCCACCGCAACCAGGGTGAAATCTAGCTCAGGGTCGGTAATAAACGCTTCCTGGGGAGTGAGCTGAAAGGTCTTTCCATCTTGAATTCTACCGTTGTTGTTCATTTCATAGCCAAATTGAGCCGAGGCTCTCGTTGCTTCATCGGCAGAATGAATCACATGGTGATTGGTGATGAGCAAACGGGGTGAAACTAAGAACCCTGTACCCCAACTACCATTTGCGCCGAATAAATCACCCACCCAGATGCGGCAAACGGTGCGGGCCGCAAAAGCACCCCGATACAAAAAGTTGATGGGCAGTAAGTCATTGCGCCCCAGCACACGCTCTAAATCAAAAGAAGAGACACCAGAACCACTTGCCGCCATGTTTTCTATGCGTCGCGCTAAAACGGTAAGCGGATCCGCTCGGCGATCGCGGCTTTCAATTGTTGCCAGGGGAGCTTGTAAAGGAATCGTTGCCGCCTTCTGCTCACGCAAAAACTTGAGCTTGGCAAGAAAGGTTTCGCTGTAGGTCACTGTTTGAAGAGACATTGCTTTACTCCCGAATTGGCAGAACCTTGATCCCGCTGAAAGTGATGGCACTGGACAAAGTGCTTTGCTACTTTGATACACGAGCAAAATCAACGATTGGGTTAAGAAGAAGCATTTTGTTTCAAAGATTTACACGCTATCAAAGATTGTTTAAGAGTCATCAACTCTCAAAACCAGAGATGATCAAGTAGGGATATGAGTGGAAGCTCTTGATCAGTATTGCTATTATTTGAAAAGTGAGCGATCGCAGAGTGATCTGGAATACATTAATTGACAATGCTTTGAAGGCGATGCGCGATCGCGGTTTTCATTTGATTTTTTACTTGTGCATTATCGTAGAGTTGCAGCATGGTATTCGCTCCCCACATCAGTGTATGCAACTCAAACGCTAGCTGCGCCGCATCAACATCTGCCCGAATTTCTCCTCGTTCTTTGGCTTCGCCTATCCACTTTTCAAGGCGCTGTAACCACTGGTTTGTGATATCGGCTAGGCGATCGCGCACCACTCCCGGACGACTATCAAACTCCATCGCAGCAGCGGCAAAAAAGCAACCGCCAGCAAATACTTTGCGTTCGCCATAGGCAAGCCACGCTTCCATTAAAGCGTATAAGCGAGTCATACCAGGCAGAGCTTTTCGGGTCGGGCGAATCACTTCGTTGATAAAGATTGCTTGAGCTGTCGCGATCGCGGCGAGTTGCAACTCTTCTTTAGAGCCAAAGTGGGCAAATAATCCACTTTTACTCATCCCCAATTCGCTCGCTAAGCGCCCGATCGAAAGCCCCTCCAGCCCTTCGACTGAAGCAACATTCACCGCTGTTTTGAGAATCGCTTGGCGAGTTTGTCGGCCTTGAGTGGTCGAGCGACGACGGGCAGGGGATGGTGGCTGAGTTGGAGGCATAAGCGTGAACCGTAAGGGCAATGTGTGGCCTTGATCTATTTTATAGACAAAGTGCGAACGGTCGTGCTAAATGTGGTTTTAGTTAACGAACGGTCGTGCTTTTTAAGGGTCGCCTGAATTTCATTTGAGCGGTTGAGTCAGCTTAATCACTGCGTTGATCGCATTTCTGCATGGATAATAGGCCGACCTAATCGTGTTTCCCAGGTTTTGCTGACCTTTGCGATCGGTTCAAGCAGTCCTTGTTCTCTTTCTTTGACCTCCGATTTTATGTTGAAGCTTTACTACGCCCGTCCTTCTTTGTTCGCCCGTCCAATTTGGCTGACATTGCTTGAAAAGCAGATTCCGTTTGAGTTAGTCTCCGTCAATTTAGGGGGCGATCAGTTTGAGCCAACGTTTTTAGAGTTAAATCCGTTTGGGCATGTGCCAGTCTTAATCGATGGTGATTTTCGGGTGATTGAGTCGCAAGCAATTCTGGACTACCTGGAGGCCAAATATCCAACTCCGTCGCTGTTGCCGCAGGCACCAGAAATGTTGGCTAAGGTGCGAATGGTGCAATTTGTGGCGCTGAATGAGTTGTTGCCTGCGATCGTTGGATTGTTGTTAAATGAAACGGCAACGGCAGATTTTCAATATGCAGAAGCGCGGGTAGGGAATACTCTACGGTTTTTGGAAGGATTATTAGGCGATGCGTCCTTCTTTGCTGGGGAGCCAATCACACTGGCCGAAACTGTGGCTGGAACTCTCATTCCAGTTTTGCCAAAATTAGCGATTCCATTAACCAGCTATCCGCGCTTACAAGCCTGGTCAGAACGGTTACTCGCCCGTCCGACCTGGCAAACTATTCAGCTCAGTGAAGAAGAGTGGAATGATTTCAGACGCCACTTCAAAGTCTTACCGAGAGTTTGGCAGCGGCGACGGCGCCAACGCACTCAAATTTTGACATCCTAAGTAACTCGTTAAAAGATTGTTCAGATATAATCCTACGCACTAAGGTGAAGACAAGGGGCTTAAGCCCCTTGTTACTTCAGAGCTGGTTCAATCTCCTAAACTCAACGCGTGCTGCTATATATTTGATTGAGAAAATTGAGATGATTGCTACGATCGCTCAAAGTTCTCTGCACATACTGCAAAAACTATCAAATGAGATGGCTCAGTCAATGTAAATGAGATTCTGTGGTGTTGGCTGAAAAGTTAGAATGGGGGACAAAGTTCTGCTTTTGTTGAGCGTCACATTGCACCCCCTGTTTCCAATCCTTGATATTCGTAGGACGGTCGATTAAGCTTTCACCATTAAGCTGGCGGGTTTCGCCAAATCTCCCTCAACGGTGACACCGCGATTGTTGGCTGCCAAGTGTCTCACAATCATATAGACAGTCTCAACGTGATCGCTTGCGCCTGCGGCATCAGCTAAGGCTTGCACCGATAGTGGCGAAGGCGATTGTTTGAGTGTTTGCATCACTTGCTTTTGCAAATCGAGGATGACCGCAGCGGCTTTTTTGCCAGCCTCAACGCCGGGTTGGTGATAAGCATTGATATTCACAAAGGAAGCATAGAAGCTGACGGCTCGTTCGTATAGTGCGATCAATGCACCCACCATGTGGGGGGTGACTTCTGGGATGGTGATGGTGATAGAGCCACGGTTGTTGTCATACAAAGCTTCTCGCGTTCCTTGCAAAAAGCCAGAAAGAAAATCACCGCTGGTTGCACCTGGCTCAATATCGACGGAGGTGCCTTCGCGATCGCGCAGCACTTCAATAAAGGTGGCAAAGAAGTTGGGTACACCTTCGCGCAGTTGTTGCACGTAGGCGTGTTGATCGGTTGAGCCTTTGTTGCCATAGACAGCAATGCCTTGATAAACCGTGTTGCCATCCAGGTCTTGCTCTTTACCTAAAGACTCCATCACGAGCTGTTGCAGGTAGCGGCTAAACAGCAGCAGACTATCTTTGTAAGGCAAGATGACCATATCTTTTTCGCCCTTGCCATTGCCTTCGTAGTACCAACTCATAGCCAGGAGTGCAGCCGGATTTTGCTTCAATTCTTTAGCACGGGTGGCCGCATCCATTTCTTTGGCACCTGCTAGCATCGCATGGATATCGATTCCTTGCAGGGCAGCGGGTAGCAGACCCACAGCCGACAGCTCTGAGGTGCGTCCTCCGATCCAATCCAACATGGGGAAGGTCGCTAACCACCCTTCTGACTTGGCAACCTGATCCATCTTGCTACCCGTCATCGTAATTGCAACAGCTTGTCGGCTAAAGTCTAAGCCCTTATCAGCAAAGAATTTTTTGACCTCGACCATGCCGTTGCGAGTTTCGGGAGTTCCTCCAGACTTAGACGTAACGATGACTAACGTACTGTTGAGGCGATCGCCCAACTGAGCCATACGTCGATCAATCCCAGCCGGATCCGTGTTGTCAATGAAGTGAATTTGCATGGGTGGATGTATATCAGACAAAGCCTCAGCCACAAACTGAGGTCCGAGAGCTGAGCCACCAATGCCGACGGATAAGACATCTGTAAATTTAGTTGCCTGGGGTGGCCGAATTTCCCCACTATGAATTTTTTTAGCAAAGCTATCTATATTCTCAACAATTGTGACGATTTCATCGCGGATCTCTGGGCTAGGCGCACGGTCAGGGTCACGCAGCCAATAATGCCCCACCATCCGTTCTTCGTCGGGGTTTGCGATCGCGCCCTGCTCAAGCGCCTCTACATCTTGCAACGCTTTTGCAAACTTGGGTTGCATCGTATTGACGAAGGCGTCATCAAACCGAACTCGACTGATATCCAAATACAAGCCTAGCCCTGGGTGGTAGTAAAGCCAGTCTTGATAACGTTGCCAGAGTGATGCAGTCATGGATTCACGTCCCATAAAAAAATCGTCAAAACTCAGTTTAACTATGCAACCATAACGCCTTCGTTACTGAGTAAACAGATAAGAACGGCGAAAAAGTTTGGTTACTTTGAAGCGATCTTTATCGATCGGCGTTTGACATTTTACTCACTCATTAGAAAGTGTCTCCGGATAAGTTTAGAAGCCGAAAATGCCTGAGTTTACCGCTTCTCTTCTCGTGTGCAATCTAACAAAAACCAATGAAGGATTCAAGATAATCTCTTAAAGTAATCGTTTAGAAAGTCTAAACTAAACGCGATCTTAGGAAAGCTTTAAATAATTCACACCCTACACAAGTTAGGAAAAATTAAAAGAAGCTAAGCATTTTAGAATACTCTTTAGTTAATGGATATATGTGTTAATGCTTAGTTTTCATAGAAGCTGAAGTGTTGACAAATTCCTTATGAATCAAGGGTGTAAGGCTTGTGTGTTGGTTGAAGTTTCTACTTCATCGTGTTCCTCATCATAGTGAGCGAATCTAGCCCTGCACTCAAGCTATAACTGATCCCCAACGACATTTAGGTATCTGAGTTAGGCGTTTAAGGATATTTCATGATTAAGCAATTTCTCATCACGGCAACTGGTTTTGCGACTTTGCTATCGACGATCGCTCCCGTTTTGGCGATCGCCCCAGGAACTGATCAATTAGTTGCCTGTGGTCGTTTTGCGGCAAATAAGTACAAGGTGCCTGAGAGTGCAATCAAAGCAAGCGTTGGCAATCGTACCAACAATGGCTATTACATTGATTGGAACGTGCAGCGCTACGGGTCATCGGGTTATTGCTTTGTCACCAACAATGTTAAGGTGTCTCAATTTGTGGTTGAGCGCGGCCCCAAACCTAATCAAACCAATCCAGTTGTAGGGCCTAATGAAAAGGTATTTTATGGGTTACCCGGTTATGGCGATGTAGTTGTGAACCGGGGGCAAGGGGCGATCGGCAATAAGCAATATTTTTTAGTGCGCAAAGTTAGCAATAATGCGACCTACAAGTGGTATGCGCGCTGTGCAAACAATTCGGATCAGGTGTATGACCACAATGGTAAATATGTCGGTTACGACAACCGCATGTCAGTCATGTTCCCCTATGTGTGTCAGGTTAGCCCCTTAAAGCCAAAGCCTTCTCAAAAGCCGCAACCTCGTTAACCCAGCTCTTTGTCTAGAGCTTGATTTTTGGCAAAAACCCCCAGATTCTCTAAGAGTCTAGGGGTTTAGTTTCAACATTAGTTACCTTTCGTCAAGCGAATGTGTTCTTGAATCTGCTTTTTGCGCTGGTCAGACAAGGCAGAAGTGGACTGCTTGACATAATCGCCGCTGCTACGAGCTAGATGCTCCATGATTCGTTTTTTGCGATCGCTCATCTCTGCCATAAGTCGTTAGAGTCTTAACATACATTTACATTTACAGTCTAACGAACCTGATTCAACCAGGGGAAGGCTTTTAAGGAATAGAAATAGCGCTTTTAATCAGAATTGTTAAATAAATTTTTCAGACTCTCAAAAAATAATCTGGATTCACCCGGCAAAGTTCTTCAGGTGAACGATGAAGGCGCTCTCGCGTGTAACCATCGCCTCTCGTCACCCGTCCCTGTAGCCAGCGATCGACGTGTCAAGCTTACAACCCGTACCGTTTGACTAGCTAACCATTCAACCCCCACACGCATCACCTTGCGGGGGTTGTAGGGGAGTGAGTCCCCTACACAGCGAGGGCGCGGGGGGAAGTCCCCCGATCTTGCGGCTCCGCCGCCCCCAAATCTCTGCTTAACTCCAAACCAAAAAGCTTTTTTAGGAACGAGAATTAAACAACTTCGAAAACTCTTTAAGGGGACGCTAGTGTTACTGCGCCAGAGGCGATACAGCCATTCGCCCCTTTTAACGGCAAACAGTCATCTACCCCTACTCCAGCAAAATCGAGTAGCAACTAGCGACGCACTGCACCCGTAAAGCCCGCTGCCTTAAATTGCTCCAGCTTCAGCGGCGTCGGTTGGTTAGCAGGGACAGACACACGCAATTCAAAAGTGCCCACCCCCGGCGGAATTTCATCAACCGAACCTAAGCGAGTGCGATTTTGCATCACAGAGTCGCCATTCGCATCAAAAATGCGGCCAAAAATGTCAGCATTGACAACAGGCTTGCCCGAAGGGTTTTCGGTTTTTCCGGTAATGATGAAGCAGTTGGCTGGCATCGCGGTGCCACCGCTAGTCACGGCCCCCTCGGCTAGCTCAGGCGGGCACTCGTGATACGTCACCTCAGACAGCTTGACTTGCGTTAAAGCGTAGGCAGGTGGAGCCAACCACAACGTAACGCTGAGGAAACAACTCGTGATAAAGGCGATCGCAGTAGCTCGAAATGACATAGAAATTCGCTGAGTCCGTCAAAAAGATCTGAGAAATCGAGCAGTTCAACTGAGATGTGATTGGGCTTCAGAGAAATGCTTGCTTTCAGAATCGGCAACACTTCACTAAGCGTCCAAATTTCTGTCATCTGTGAACTTTTCTCTTATCAGCTTATCTCGAATTTCAGCCTCGATTCCATCACGCTTGTTTGATTGGTCAGGTTGTCGTCACATAGAGTAAAGCTTTGAGTCAGACAAAGATTTCACCTGAAAGGTAGACAAAATCCTCAGCTAAGGGTTGTTCGGCCAGTTTAGTGATCGTTTGTCATAATAAGAGCTTAAGCGTGTGTTCACCTTAAGCTCACCTTTTGGGTATGACACCTTCTGAGCTAGAGACTGCTTTGCTATCAGCTTTTCGTCAATGTGCGGCGAAGGGTGAGCCTCTGAGCGATCGCCAACGCCAGATTATTTTGGAAGCAATGCTGGCGGCTCTTCCAGTCGGAGAAAGTAGCTCAAACCCGTTAGATCAGCTAACCGCCACCGAACAACAAGCGCTTTTAGTATTTGTGCAACAGCAAGAAGCTGCTGGAAAAGACTGGAAAGCCACTTTATTAAATGATTGGTTGCGGGAGCAAGATTCAGGTTCAGTCCAGTTTGTTCGCTTAAAGTACGGTTTAGAGTGGCTTCAGCAGGTTGCCCCAAAGCATTTAAGTCAGTATGACGATAGTGAATCGTTGCTGTTAAAAGTGGGCGATCGGATTGAAATTAACAATGGCCTCTGGGAGTGGGTGCAAGAAGAGGGCCCCTGCCAACGCGAGTGGTTTCCCTGCACGGTGATCAGCTTGCAATCTAACCCTGACGATAACCAAATTTTTTGTACCGTGCGCTTTGAAGATGGCTCTGAGTATGAGATTCAAGGCGTTTATGACTGGAATCGCCCCAACTGGCGCTGGTACTCAGAGCCTTAGCAAAACCTGACTAGACTTTGGTGCGATCGGTCAAAATCTCATAGCCCGTTTCGGTGACCAGCACCGTATGCTCAAACTGAGCGGAAAGAGCGTTATCAACAGTTACAGCCGTCCAGCGATCGCTGAGCGTGCGCGTAAATTTAGAACCCGCATTCACAATCGGCTCGATCGCGAGCGTCATCCCGGCCTTGAGTTTGACATTGGGTAACTCATTGGTGCGGAAGTTGAAGACCTGGGGTTCTTCGTGCAGGTTACGCCCCACACCATGACCTGTGAAATCTTCAACAACGGTGAGATCGTTGGCTTTGACGTAATCTTCGATCGCCCCAGCAATATCGAGCAAATAGGCACCCGCGCGGACTTGGTTAATACCCGCATACAGCGCCCCTTCTGCGACTTTAATTAAGTGAGCAGCTTCGGGTGTGACAGCGCCAATGGCAAGAGTAATGCAAGAATCACCATGAAACCCATCAAAGAAAGCGCCCGTGTCAACTTTCAGCACGTCGCCTGCCCGAATCACCTTACGCCGATTGGGGATGCCGTGGACGACCTCATTATTTACAGAGGCACAAATTGAACCAGGAAAGCCGTGATAGCCCTTAAAACTCGGTGTCGCGCCCATTTCACGAATTCGTTTCTCGGCGTAGGCATCAAGATCAGCCGTTGTCATACCTGGCTTCACTCGTTCAGAAATCTCTTTCAACACGGTTGCTACAATCTTCGCTGCTTGCCGCATGGTTTCGATTTCGGCTTCTGTCTTAATCTGAATTCCGCGGCGCTTTCGGGTCGGAGCAGGTAAAGCAGGTCGATTGAGCAATTGGCTGATAAGATTCATAGCGGTTAGAGAAAAAATACCTGAGAACGAATTCACCCTTCTTAGCATAAGCTGAGACGCCAGAAAGCGGGGGTTCGATCTAAGGATTAAAGGCGAGATTTGCCAAATAACCAACTGAGACGTTTCTTTTTGTCAGGTAACTTTTTCCCACCTGTAAGAATTGTCCAGCTAATCTCGTCTATAACGCCATTGGCCAGCAGATGATACTGCTTTTGAAACTCTAGTACAGCAGCCTCTGTGCGATCGCAAAAGATCCCATTTCGAGGAGGATTAAAGCCATTCACGAGCAGCAAGCCTTGCAACTCATATACATCTTGACCAGAATCACCCCGTTTAACCCGGCGGGTGCCTGCTTTGACGTTAGTTTTCAAGAGATGCCAGGTGTCAGCTCTGACGACTCCATCAATGCGTAGCCCATGATTCCCTTGAAACTGGTTGACCGCGACTTCCGTGATCCACCCATAATCGCCATCAATGCGAATATCATAGCCATGGGCAAAGAGCAAGCTTTGGAGTTCCGCAACGGCGGATCCTCTATCCCAAGGCTTGACAACAGGATGTTCTAGCTTGCTGGGGTCGAAAGGCATAGGCGTTTATGTCAGACAACCACTTATATAGATGCACAACCCAACTTCTGTGTCTAGTCAAGTTAAAGAAGCTGCACAAATAACGGAGCCTAACCCAGGTAGATGGATCGCATCTAAAACCCGGATTGAGCCTCGGCAGCGGCTCTCCCAACTTGTTGGGGTGAATGATTGGGAGAGCGATCTGCCAGTTGCGGTCTTAGTTGCCGCTTTGGGCTGCTTCTTCTTGCAGAATCCTATCTTTCGAGTCTTTCCAGTAAGCGCTACAGGTGATGACTTCCTGATTGCCTTTAATTTCAGTCGTCCAACGGTAAATCGTTGATTTAGGGTCAACGCCAACTTCTATTAGTTTTGCGCCCATGTAATACTCCATCTGTTGAATGGTGCGATCTCGCAAAAATTGGGGTTGGTTTTTCTCAATGGTACGAGAGAGGTGAGCTTGGGTAGGCTTTGCCATAGTTAAAGTCGTTGTAAACCGTGTATTGAGGGCATGGCTCAATCCCAAATGGAGATTCGAGTCTTTTTGCCAGTGTAATAGTGAACTTTAAACCGGGAATGCTTAGTTTTTCTTATCTCTTCAACATAAAACCCAAAACTGTCATTCACGGAAGGTCACAGCTAGCCGCTCCATTTTGCGCGATGATTAAGGGTGGCTGCGTTTGAGCGGTTTCGCCAGAGAGGTTGGGGCATGAAAGATCTAATCAAGGGACTGAGAGACTTTAAGAAAAGTTATTTCACTAAATATCGGGAGCTGTTTGAGCAACTCAGTCACGGGCAAGACCCAAACGTTTTGTTTATTACCTGCTCTGACTCTCGCATTGACCCCAACCTGATCACCCAGACTGACCCAGGCGAGCTGTTTGTGATTCGCAATGCAGGCAATATTATTCCTCCTTATGGAGCGGCCAATGGTGGTGAAGGCGCAGCAGTAGAATACGCCATTCACGCGCTAGGGGTCGAACACATCATTGTTTGCGGTCACTCGCACTGCGGCGCGATGAAAGGCTTGCTGCACAAAGAAAAATTGGGCGAAATGCCGCTTGTGTATGACTGGCTCAACCATGCCGAAGCAACCCGTCGCTTGGTGCAAGAAAATTATCGCTCTTACTCAAGTGACGAGTTGCTTGAGATTGCGATCGCTGAGAATGTACTGACCCAAATTGAAAACCTCAAGACCTACCCAGTTGTGCGATCGCGCCTCTACCAGGGCAACCTCTTCATCTATGGCTGGGTCTACATGATTGAAACAGGTGAGGTGCTGGCTTACGACGAAAAGACGCACTCCTACATTCCGCCGCAAACCCAGCTCGAAGCAATGAGTAACGGGCATCGTGCCGAAATTCTGCAAACGCTAGCGCCCCCGGTAGCCTGTGAGCTACCCTCAAATGGTTCAGATGAGCCAATTAGCATTGTGCCGAGTTCAACAACTCCATTGCCTGTACCTGCCACTGCTGCGGCGATCCCAGGCTTTTCTGGGTCAGGGTGGTTAACCCCTGAGCAAGCTGAACGCATTTATCGCGGTTCATAAATCATCCTCAAGAGGCTTTTGGGGAATCACTCTACTTTTGCCACCCAGGTAACGCTAGATTGTCCCCTTGAGTCGGTATGATCACAGTGCCAAGAGTAACCAGTTAAGGGTACGAATCTCAAAATGCAAATCTTGTTTGTTGCCGCAGAAGCCGCACCCCTCGCAAAAGTTGGCGGAATGGGTGATGTCGTCGGATCTTTACCAAAAGTGCTCAAGAAAATGGGGCACGATGTCCGAATATTCATGCCCTTTTATGGCTTTTTGTCAGACAAGTTAAAGGTGCCAAAAACTCCAGTTTGGGAAGGAACCGCGATGTTCCAGGAGTTTGAGATTTATGAGACGCGTTTTCCTGGCTCTGATGTCCCACTCTATTTATTTGGCCATCCTTCTTTCTGGCCTCGGCGCATTTACTTTGGTGAAGACGAAGACTGGCGTTTTACTCTATTTGCCAATGGGGCTGCCGAGTTTGTTTGGAATTACTGGAAACCCGATATTGTCCATTGCCACGACTGGCATACAGGCATGCTTCCGGTTTGGCTGCACGAAACGCCCGATGTCAAAACAGTCTTTACGATTCATAACCTGGCCTATCAGGGTCCCTGGCGCTGGCGGTTAGAGCAAATGACCTGGTGTCCCTGGTATATGCAGGGTCATAACACAATGGCCGCAGCGGTGCAGTTTGCCGATCGCGTTAATACGGTTTCACCAACCTACGCTGAGCAGATCAAGACTCCTGCCTATGGTGAGCAACTTGAAGGGTTGTTGTCGTTTATTAGCGGTAAACTGTCTGGCATTTTGAATGGCATCGATGTCGAGGCTTATAACCCTGCGACTGATCGCCAACTGACCCAGACCTTTACCCCCGACACGATCGATAAGCGGATTGCGAACAAGATTGCTCTGCAAGAAGAAGTTGGCTTAGAGGTCAACACCAGCGCCTTCTTGGTGGGGATGGTGACGCGTTTAGTGGAGCAAAAGGGTCTCGATTTGCTGCTGCAAATTCTGGATCGGTTTATGGCCTACAGCGACGCGCAGTTTATCTTATTGGGCACGGGCGATCGCTACTATGAAACGCAACTTTGGCAGATTAGTGCCCGTTACGGTGGGCGGATGTCGGTTTATCTGCTTTACAATGACGCGCTTTCTCGCCGGATCTACGCGGGTTGTGATGCCTTTTTAATGCCTTCTCGGTTTGAACCCTGCGGCATCAGTCAAATGTTGTCGCTGCGTTATGGCTGTGTGCCGATTGTGCGCCGAACGGGTGGTTTAGTCGATACGGTGAAGCACCACTACCCAGCCGCCAATGAGGGGACGGGCTACTGCTTCGATCGCTATGAGCCGCTTGACCTTTACACCTGCATGGTGCGGGCGTGGGAAGGGTTTCAGTACAAGCCGCAGTGGAAGGAACTTCAGAAGCGTGGAATGAGTCAAGACTTTAGTTGGGATAAGTCTGCTAAACAATACGATCGGCTGTATCGCGAAGTGTTAGGTCTACCGATTGTCGATGACTCTGAAACTATGGATAAGCCTGAAATTGCTGCTTCTCCCTCAGTTAGCAGCTAAGCGGATAGTCCCAGCATCCACCAAGCTGCTTTTGTAAGGTAAATCTGCATGAAACTTGGCTTTAAGCCACGCTCTTTTGTTTGGCTACCCGTGCTGGCATTCGCGCTGGCACCTGCTTTAATGGGCGCGATCGCTCCGAGTGAGTTGGCTGCGCCTGATCACGCCACCGTGATTGCTCAAAAAGCAAACGTTCGCCGCGTTAAGTTTAAGCCGGGAACCAGCTCAGCCACTTTAGAAAACAGTGTGATTCGGGGCGAGCGGGATGTGTATCTCCTGGGTGCCAGCAAGGGCCAGACCATGCAGCTCAAAATTTCTTCGTTAGAAAGCAACGCGGTGTTTGACCTGGCTTCTGTCGATCCCAAGACAAAAGCCCGTCGCTTGCTCAAGCAAGAAGCCATCAACTGGTCGGGTAAGTTACCCCAAACCGGAGATTATCAGGTGATTGTGAGTGGTAAGCGGGGAAATGCAACCTATCGGTTAAATGTAGCGATTCGCTAACGAAAGACCCGCGATCGCCCGCATCGCTCGGCTTAAGTACAGGTCAGATTGCTCAAAACTCTAGCGTCAGTTGTTGATAGCTCGGTTCAGTCGAGTTGGGACTACCCAGGTTGGAGAGCGTAATTCCTAGCAGACGAACTTTTTGTTGGCTCAGGTCAATGCTGGCCAGTAACTCAAGGGCGATCGCGGCGATCGCGGGGGCTTGCCACAACCAGGTCGCTACGGTGCGGCAACGGGTCGTCAACTGAAAGTTGGCATAGCGTACTTTTAAGGTGAGGGTGCGTCCGGCGGCTTGACGGGCAGCGAGACGGGCTTCGACTTTCTGGGCGATCGCGGTTAACTCGGCAGACAAGGCATCCCACTCTTCTAAATCAACCTCAAAGGTTTTTTCGGCTCCAATCGATTTGCGTTCGCGATTAGGGTTAACGGGGCGGTGGTCTTCGGCGCGTGCAATTCGGTAGTAGTGCGCCCCCATCTTGCCAAACCGTTGCACCAGCTCGGCCTCACTCCACTGCTTTAAGTCGGCTCCGGTAAAAATTCCCATTTGTTGCAGTTTGTGAGCGGTGACCTGCCCAATCCCATGAAAGCGGGCGATCGGTAGCGTCTCAACAAACTCTGTCGCAGCGGCTGGCGTAATTAAAAATTGGCCGTTGGGTTTGTTCATGCCCGATGCGACTTTGGCGAGAAACTTGTTGATAGAGATCCCCGCTGAGGCGGTGAGGTGAGTTTCGTGATAGATAGCCGCCCGAATTTCTTGCGCTATCCAAGTAGCAGAAGGAATGCCGAGCTTATTTGCGGTGACATCAAGGTAGGCCTCATCCAAGGCGAGGGGTTCGATCAGATCGGTATAGCGAGCAAAAATTTCGCGAATTTCCTCTGATACGGCTCGGTATACCTCAAACCGAGGTTTGACAAAGATCAGATGGGGACATTTTTGAATCGCGGTTCGCGAGGGCATGGCTGAGTGAACCCCATACTTGCGGGCCTCATAACTGGCGGCTGCAACAGCCCCTCGCTTGTCGGGAGAACCACCCACAACAATTGGCTTGCCCTGATAAGCCGGATTGTCGCGTTGCTCAACCGACGCGTAGAACGCATCCATGTCAATGTGAATAATCTTCCGATAGTTCATCGACAGCGTCCTCAAACATTCCTAAAGTTTAGGAAACCAGCGGGTTAATCGTCAGCTATTGCTGACTGATGACTGAGCGCTGATTGGCAAGATTTCGGGTTGGTTATATGCTGGGTTCAAATTGCGATCGCCAGTTCCGTCTTTAGGACTGATGTTATTGTTATTGCTCACTCTCTGAGTCAACCATTTAGACCACTGATTCTTTCAACCTCACCATTTCACCTGTTAGGGATTAGGATCTAGTAAGAGAACCGATTAACAACCACATTCCAAAGGCTTGAATATGACACAAACACTGGCACTCACTTCTGAAAACGTTGAAACCGTTTTAGATGAAATGCGCCCTTACCTGATGGCTGACGGCGGCAATGTGGAACTCGTCGAAATTGATGGACCCATTGTTAAGCTGCGCCTGCAAGGGGCGTGTGGCACCTGCCCTAGCTCTACGATGACACTCAAAATGGGGATTGAGCGTCGTTTACGTGAATTTATCCCTGAAATCTCTGAAGTCGAGCAAGTTCTTTAGTTTGCTTTTTGCCAAGCCGGGGACGAGAATTTTGACACTGCTAAACCAAACGTGAAGTCGTCCCTTTGTCCCTTGTGGACAGCTTTGACCTGTTTAAGCAGGAACAATCTAAGTCATTGTAGGGATTGCAATGCACCTGGATTCGTACTCTGATTTAGCAATGTTGATTTAGTAAGGTACATAGCAAACGGATACGGTTTCGTTGCTTATCTTAGAAATCTCCAGCTTCTACCCACTCATTTCTTACCCTGGCTATGGCTTACCCTCTGTACGTCGCATTTATCTGGCACCAACACCAGCCTCTCTACAAGAGTCGGTTAGGAGCAAGCGAAGAATTTGGTGGGCAATATCGGTTGCCCTGGGTTCGCTTGCACGGCACCAAGGATTATCTCGATCTGGTGCTAATGCTAGAAAAGTATCCGGCATTGCATCAGACGGTGAATCTGGTGCCATCGCTGATACTGCAAATTGAGGATTATGTTGCTGGGACTGCGATCGATCCCTATCTCGCAGTGGCGCTTTTGCCGCCTGAAAGTCTGACGCGCGAGCAGAAAGAATTTATTATTGAACACTTTTTTGATGGCAATCACCGCACCCTGATTGACCCTCACCCACGCTATGCCGAACTGTTTTATCAACGGCAAGATAAAGGCCGTGGCTGGTGCCTCGAAAATTGGACGGGTGAAGAATATAGCGATTTGCTGGCATGGCATAACCTGGCCTGGATCGACCCGCTCTTTTGGGATGACCCGGAGATTGCCAGCTGGCTAGAACGGGGTAAAGGATTTACGCTGGGCGATCGCCAGCGAATTCATACGAAGCAAAAAGAAATTCTCAGTCGGATTATTCCCAAACACCGGGAAATGCAAGAGACCGGGCAACTTGAGGTCACAACCACTCCCTACACTCACCCAATTTTGCCCTTACTGGCTGACACCAATGCGGGACGCGTTGCCGTACCGGAGATGGTTTTGCCTAAGCAACGCTTTCAGTTTCCCGAAGATATGCCGCGCCACCTCCGCAAAGCGTGGGATATGTATCTTGACCGCTTTGGTCGCACACCACGTGGTTTGTGGCCATCAGAGCAATCGGTGAGTCCTGCAATTTTGCCAGATGTTGCCAAGCAAGGGTTTAAGTGGCTTTGTTCGGATGAAGCGGTGCTGGGTTGGTCGATTAAGCATTACTTCCATCGTGATGCGGCGGGGAACCTCAATAGTCCCGAAAAGCTCTATCGCCCCTATCGGTTAGAAACCCCAAATGGTGAATTGGCGGTTGTCTTCCGCGATCATCGTTTGTCTGACTTGATCGGGTTCAGCTACAGCGATATGGATGCAGCCCATGCCACCCGCGACCTGATTGGTCACTTAGAGGCTATTTCGCGATCGCTCAAAGAGCAGCAAACCAATGGGGCTGGCCACTTAGAAAACCCCTGGCTCGTCACGATCGCATTGGATGGCGAAAACTGCTGGGAGTTTTATCAGCAAGATGGTATTCCTTTCTTAGATACTCTCTATACTGCTTTCAGCACCCACCCTGAAATTAAGCTGGTCACAGTTTCAGAGTTTATCGAGCAGTTTCCACCGACTGAGACAATTCCAGCTGCCGAGTTGCATAGTGGTTCCTGGGTTGATGGCAGCTTTACCACCTGGATTGGTGACCCCGCTAAAAACCGCGCCTGGGATTTACTCACTGCCGCGCGAGAAACCCTGGCGAACCACCCTGAAGCAACCGAAGAAGCCAACCCAGAAGCCTGGGAAGCACTCTATGCGGCTGAGGGGTCTGACTGGTTTTGGTGGTTTGGGGAAGGGCATACCTCTAATCAAGATGCCATGTTTGACCAGTTGTTTCGAGAGCATCTGGCTGCGCTTTACATGGCATTGGATGAGCCAATTCCCGATAATGTGCGGATGCCAGTTGAGGCTCACGGTAACATTGGCGATCGGCGCCCCACGAGCTTCATCCATCCCGTGATTGACGGTTTAGGTGACGAGCAAGATTGGGATAAAGCGGGACGTATTGAAATTGGTGGTTCACGTGGCACGATGCACAAGAGTAGCCCGTTACAACGGCTCTGGTACGGCATGAACCACATGAACTTTTTCGTGCGGCTTGACTTTAAGTCGGGCATCAAGATTGGTGAAGATGTTCCCCCTGAGTTAAACCTGTTCTGGTTTTATCCGGGCCAGACGATGTACAACAGCCCTATTTCTCTGGTTGATTTGCCCAGTCAGGCACCACTCAACTATCACTATCACCATCATCTAGGTATCAACCTGATGACTGGCACTCTCTGGTATCAGGAGGCCAGAAATGATTTCCGCTGGATGTCGCGGGC
This sequence comes from Leptolyngbyaceae cyanobacterium M33_DOE_097, assembly GCA_015296075.1. GTDB lineage: Bacteria > Cyanobacteriota > Cyanobacteriia > Leptolyngbyales > Leptolyngbyaceae > DSRU01. Next base: position 47,213 of record DVDV01000305.1, read on the forward strand.
AAGTCGGGCCGAAGTTGCGGTCGATCGCTGCTTAGAACTGGCCGTGCCCTGGGCTGATATGCAAGCTGAACCAGGCTGGAGTATCCATTTATTAATGGTCTTGTCAGACGGTGGACGTTATCGCGGCTACCTGCCAGAAAATTCGCTCGTTGTGATCGACGCGCCCTAAGCGACAAATCACTCATCCATTGCTTCCCACCCTGGGCAAACTCAGGCTATGGGAAGCTTTGTGTTGGAACCTTCGTCAGGCAACCAACGCAGGCGTTCTTATAACCTCCGCCTCACCCCACTCGTCCCTTCTGTAAGCGCTCAGAGTGCTAAACTTGCCACCCTTACCATCAGGCAGCTAACCTTACAACACCCACCGACACCACCTTGCGGGGGTTGTAGGGGAGTGAGGCCCCTACGAGCGGGGGAACGGGGGAAAGTCCCCCGATCTTGCGGCTCCGCCGCCCCCAAATTTTCGCTTTACTGACCTTAATTAAGCCTGCCTCATGAAGGGAGATCAGTTCAGTGTGAGCTTATCGCTTCTGCATTGGGATTGGTATTAGCGCGGACGAAGACTAGTTTCTTAATAAATGGTGGGCGCTTCTTTTTGTAAAGCGAGATTTTGAAACACTTTGTTTACATGCGATCGCTCGGTTGGAATGGAGGAAGTGCGCGATCGCTGATGATTCAAGGAGTTTCACTTAAGGCTCAAAATGAGAATCCCGGAATTCTCGTCAGCAATTCTCATTTTGAAACATTTGTACTGAAGTCAGAGCCTCTAAAGGCTTGTGCGCTCAATTTTATGAACGGCAGAATGGGTATTCCAGCCATTGATAGCTGTTCAAAATGAATATTTTTGTGAGAATTATTCTCA
>DVDV01000067.1 GCA_015296075.1 Leptolyngbyaceae cyanobacterium M33_DOE_097
TAGGACATACCGGAACTTTCGGACTTGATCCGAGCAACGCTTGGGGAGAAGATGCCTCTACTTTGGTTGGAGCGATCCTGCCAAGGCAAGCAACTTCGTAGAACCAAGAATCCCCATCGCCTATGCGGTGGGGAGTGTCAATATCGTTTATCTTATGAGCATTATCAGCAAGCCTACACTTTAGGGCAACGGTGGTCAGCCGGGATCAATGCCGCAACCTTGGCTCTCATCTTGGGTGACAGACAACAAGCTCACCAACTTGCGAATGAAGTTAAATCAGCCTGTTTACAAGAACTAGCAAGAATACAAGCGGAGTATCAAGATCCTTACTGGTGCTATGCCACGTTGGGGGAAGTTGCTCTCATTCAGTCAGATCAGGAGAATGCTCGCCAATGGTATGTTCAAGCCAATCAAGTTGGGCAGGGTCGCCTTGGGAATTTGAGCAGTACCTATCGCAATGCGCGCTTGTTACTAGAATTTTTGGACGCTGATCAACGTGGAATTCGAGAATGTTTTCAAATTCCATCCGTGTTCGTTTTTGCTGGACATATGATCGATCGCCCCCAGCGATCGCAACCCCGCTTTCCAACTCAACTTGAGCCTTTAGTAAGTGAAGCAATTCAAGCTCAACTCGAAAGTTTGGATGCTAAGTTAGGCTACTGTTCTGCAGCGAATGGTTCCGATATTCTATTTGCCGAAGCAATGCTGGCAAGAGGCGGTGAAGTTCGCATTGTTTTACCGTTTGCCCGCGAAGAATTCATCCACGATTCAGTGTTGCCCGCTGGGGTAGAATGGGTCAAGCGCTTTGATCGGGTGATTGAGCAAGCCACAGAAGTGATCGTTGTCTCGCAACGGCAACAGGGCGATCGCAGTTTGGCTTACGAATATTCCAACCAGATCCTGTATGGTCTAGCACAAATGCGTGCCAGACAGCTAGAAACGACTTTGACCCCCTTAGCAGTTTGGAATGGTAGCCCCGGAGATGGACGGGGTGGTACCGCAACTATGGTGAAATACTGGCAAAATCAAGGGCATCAAGTACATATTGTTGACCTCAAGGCTTTGCTAAAACAAAGCCAGGTAAAAGCATCTCAGGCTCAACCTGACAAAAAAGGTATCATCTCTAGTAAGCCAGATTCCGTTCCAAATGTAGAGCTAACTCGCGAGATCATGGCAATGCTGTTTGCTGATGTCGTTCAGTTTTCTCGTTTGGGAGAAGATCAAATTGCCGCTTACGTGCAGCACTTTTTGGGAGCGATCGCCCAACTCACCATGACGTCTTATCAACCTGTCCACAAAAACACCTGGGGAGATGCTATTTATTTTGTGTTTGCATCAGTGCATGAAGCAGGGTGTTTTGCTTTAGAGCTACAGAATTTGATGCAAAACACTGAATGGACGAGTAAAGGCTTACCTGAACATCTGAGCTTACGTATCGCCCTTCATGCGGGGCCTGTTTACCGCTGTATCGACCCCGTTACCGGACGCATGAACTATGTTGGCTCTCATGTCAATCATGCCGCTCGGATTGAGCCTGTGACTCCTCCAGGACAAGTGTATGCGAGTCAAGCATTTGCAGCCTTAGTTGCGGCAGAAGGAATTGCTGAATTTACTTGCGAATACGTGGGAAGAATGGCTTATGCCAAAGGGTATGGAACGTTTCCTACCTATTTTATTCAACATCGCTATTAGCACCGTTGTGTCGTAAAAATATTAAAGAACAGATGATTTATAGCTGTCGTCAGTTGGTTGAGGATATTGAAAATAAAAGGGTGTGTGGGGATTATGGGTTCCACCCCTAATCCCGTCCTAACCTAGATAACTACCGCTATACTCAACTCCAATTCAACAAAGGAGCATAGATAAATAAGATGTAATTTCACCTTCTGCATTTACAAGTTAGAAATTAGGTTGCATCAGAAATAGTTGTTTTAGATAGATAGAAGGGGTATAAGGATCAGATTGAGCATAAATTTAAAAGATCCTTTCGATAACTTAACGCAGAGTACAGCAACCCCTTATGCCATTCGCTGCACTTGACCTTTACGAGTTATACTCATTGCTCTAATTTGACAAAGTTTTAGCAGAGTCTAATGGGGTTTCGAGGAAACTTTTAAAGCTCGACCTCGCCATGTCCACCCCCAGCCTGTTTCTGCTTTAATTACTGACGCGATCGCCATCACACCGACCAGCAATCCACCTATACTCTGTAACCACCAATACTTAGAAGAACAGAAGAAGGCTTGACTCGCCAAGTGTCGCAGATAGTATTGCAGTCCTAGCGATAGCAGAATAAACCCTACTGATAGCCCATCAAGGCTGCTCCAATCAACTATTAGCCCTTTGATTAATAACAGTCCTAATCCAAGCCAGGGCATTGTATACAAGTTGAACATCAGAATTGCCAGGAGAAGCATCAAACCGATACTGCGCCAGGCTCCCACATAGAGAACTTTTGTCCAGCCTTCCCACAGCGCAGCCCCAGAGGTGTACATCCGTAAGCTTGCTAGATTGGCGACTAATCGATGTTGCAACGTTAGCTGATGACGTTTGATTGCACGAGCCAGAGCCACATCTTCAGCAACTTCCTGGGCAACGGCACGATGCCCCCCGATCTGCTCGTAGGCAGAACGACGAAACAGCATAAAGGGGCCAGCCGCATAGGCCGTTTCCTGCTTTGGATCACGGACAGCAGGTTGATTAAAGGAAATGACCATGCTGATGAAAATCAAGGGCTGCACTAACCATTCGACAAGCGACCCACAAACCACCTGTGGAACGCCATTCAGTAAGTCAATCTTCTCAGCCTGGGCAAGCTGCACTGCGGCAGCGATCGCCCCTGGTTTCAAGCGTACATCGGCATCAATAAACAGGAGAAATTCTCCCCTTGCCTTTTGGGATGCCTGAGCACAGGCCCAGTTTTTCCCCGTCCAGCTTTCTGCTTCCGGGCGTGGCAGCCCAGATAGTAGATGCAGCCGGGGATCTTGACGCTGTTGCTGGAGGTTTTTTAAGATTGCCCAGGTATCATCTGTCGATTGATCATCCACAACCCAAACTTCTAGGTATTGCTGTGATAGAACGGTGCTGTCGAGAACTGACGTAATGCAGCCTTGAATATTGTCAGCCTCGTTGTAAGCCGGAACAACCACCGACACGACAGGGATGATTGTCAGAGATTGCTGCTCAACAGTGGTACCTTCTAGAGGCTGTAATTGAGCGATCGCCGCGATCGCCGCACGAAATTGGGCAACGTAAGCTGCCAGACTGAGGCAGGAGGAGCAGAGTAGAAGGGCTAAAACCAACGGGTGCTGCCAGGTAGTTCAATGCATGAATAATTGCAGGTTCGTCGAAAAATTGAAATACTATTCCCATATAATTTTCCTATTATGTTGCTGTTACAAAAAATTGACAAATCTCGGAACACGTTGTAATTCGGGTTGTAAGTATGGTTGCCCACCAGGGTCTCGGCAGCAGTTCCACCGAACAGGATGCATCTCCAAACGAAATCTTTATCTCCTACTCACGGCGTGACAAAGATTTCGTTACCAAACTTGACAATGCCTTGCGTCAGACCGGGCGGGATCCCTGGGTTGATTGGTCTGATATTCAGCCTGCTGAAGATTGGTGGAGGGCGATCGAACGCGGGATTGAGTCTGCCAGTAACTTTGTGTTTATCATTAGCCCTGACTCCATCTCCTCTAAAGTCTGTCGGCAAGAGGTTGAATATGGACTCCAGCACAATAAGCGATTGGTGCCGTTGCTGTGGCGAGAAGGTTTCAACATGGATGATGTCCATCCTGCCATTTCTCAACACAATTGGATTCTTTTTCGAGAAGTAGATGATTTTGAGCAGGCATTTGGCAAACTGCTAGCGGCCCTGGATACCGATCTGGAGTATGCGCGTAACCATACCCGCTTGCTGGTACGAGCAAAGGAGTGGCAGCGGAAATTTTCAGATAGCAGTTTCCTGCTGCGGGGAACGGATCTACTGGAAGCAGAGCAATGGCTAGAAACCAGTAACACCAAACAACCCCAAGCCACTGAACTCCAGCGCAATTACATTCACGCCAGTCGGCAAGATGAACTGGCTCGGCAGGAGGCTGAACTGCGGTTACGCCGCATGTCCCCCCAACAATATCGCAATCGCAAAACCCTCCTGAACAAGGTTCGGAATTACTGGATTAAGGAAGTTCTGGAAAACTCTTTGCAAGACCGGGTGCTGATGGAACTGGGATTGCAGGAACAGATGGATGCCGTTATTCCACCCTGGCACATCTCCACCGATACCCCTAACTCAACCCCAAAGCCTTTTCCAGAGGGTACGCGGGTGACAGCTCTGTTTGACCAGCTTGGTGAGGGGCGGACACTGCTGATTCTGGGTGAACCCGGAGCCGGAAAAACTACCACGCTGCTGAAACTGGCGCGGGATCTGGTGACGCGAGCTGAACAGGGCATTGATGACCGAATTCCGGTTGTATTTAACCTCTCCTCCTGGATGGGCGGCAAGCAAGCTATCAGCGATTGGTTGGTGAATGAGTTAAATACAAAATATCAGATTCCTGCAGCGATCGGGCAGACTTGGATTGAGGAGCAATATCTGTTGTTGTTGCTGGACGGGCTAGATGAAGTCAAAACGGAAAATCAGAATGCCTGTGTCATTGCGCTAAACCAATTTCAGCAGCAATACGGGGCTGAAATGGTAGTTTGCTGCCGAGCGCAAGACTACGAAAGTCTCAAGCATCGCCTCAACTTTCAGCAAGCGGTGCTGGTGCGATCGCTCACTCCAGAGCAGATTCATCATTATCTAGACAGTGGCGGCTCTGAGTTAGGTGCCCTGAAAAACTTGCTAGCTCAAGACTCGGTGCTGCAAGAATTGGCTCAATCGCCGCTAATGCTGAATATTATGGCGCTGGTCTACCGGGGCGCAGAGATCACCAATTTGCCCAGCCTCGACCTGGAAACCCAGCGCCACCATCTATTTGACGCCTTCATAGAACGAATGCTGAAACGGCGAGTAGCGGGCGATCGCTACTCTAAAGCAGAGGTCATCCACTACCTCACCTGGCTGGCTCAACGCATGGTTCAAGAATCCCACAGTGTGTTTTTGATTGAAGATTTGCAACCCAACTGGTTGTTAACCCGACTGGAAAAGCAGCTTTATCGAGTTATAGTCATGACTCTGGCGAGTCTACTCTGCGGTTTTGTGATGGGATTTTTTGCCAGAGTTTTGAACTACTTGATTGACCCCTTGCTGGGTATGCAAGTTGGCATAGGTGCAGGGCTAATCTCAGGGATTGCTGTAGGGTTTCTACCCAGGCTACGCTCTAACTGGGCCTTTGGCATCATGGCTGGCCTAGCATCATGGCTGGCCTTTGGGCTGGTTGGCAGATTGTTTAATAGCCTCCAACCGTTGAACCTGGGTATTTTTGGTCTCCTTTGCGGGATAATTCTTCTCCGGTTGAAGGATCCAGGTTTTGAACCAGGCGACACGGTTCAATGGTCATGGGCCAAAGGGAAGCAAAAATTCATCGTGAGCTTTGTCTGGGGACTGTCGGTAGGCAGTATATTGCTCATTGGCCGCTGGTTATTTTTTTCCACCGACCCGATTAGCAATCTATGCCAAACTTTTGAAGCTTCCCCTGACTCCTTAATTCGGTGGACAGGAAGCGTCCTGATCAACTTTATTTGTCAGAAAGAAAAACAAGTCAGCCTGAAGATGTTGCTTGGCTTACTGGCATTGAGCATCTTTACGGGTTTGAATGTTGGGTTTGTTTTGGGCTTCCGAAAAATTCCTGCGGTTGAAAGCAGAACGATTCCCAATCACGGGATTTGGAAATCAGTTAAGAATGCGATTAAGCTAATTGCCTTCTGTGCCCCACTGGCAACCCTCATCAGCATTTTGTTCTGGCTGCTCTACTCCTGGTTTCCGATTGAAGGCACTGACCCGATCTCCTCTGAGTTTATTTGGTGGATTCACTACGGCAACCAGCTAGTTCCAGATGGCTTAATGCTTGGACTTAGCGTAGGTATCCTGTTAGGTGTTATTGGTGGCCTGGTAGGAGGGGAAAATTCTGGACTCATCGTGCTCCAACATTTTGTGCTACGGCTCGTCCTCTGGATCAGGGGATACATTCCCTGGAACTATGCCCGCTTTCTCAACTACGCTGCTGACCGTATCCTGTTGAAAAAGGTAGGTGGTAGCTATATCTTTATCCACCGATTGCTGCTGGAACATCTCGCTCAAACGTCTGCTTCTGATTGTGTTCTCCCACAAAAGCGGTCTGTCCGATCGCCTGGATCATGAGGTAGATCATATTTCCCTAATCAGCACTCTGTCAGAGTAGAGGTGTCAGTATTTAAGGGCAAAGCCATGACCCCATCAACCATCAATTTTGAAACCGCACCTGGACATCAGGTGATGGCAGCCGCTGGAAAGAAAATTTTACGTCCCGGTGGTAAAGCTGCCACTGAGCAATTGTTTCAGTGGGCTGGATTTAAACCCGGAGAGACCGTTTTAGAACTGGCTGCAAGCTTCGGGTACAGTGCGATCGCCCTGGCAAAGCGCTACGGAGTACAGGTTGTTGGGGTCGAGAAGAATCCTGAGAGCGTTGCCCGCGCTCGTGCCAATATTCAAGCGGCTGGGCTGGCAGACCAAGTCCAGGTGATCGAGGGTGATATTTTCCATCTAGAGCAGATTCCCGGACAATTTGACTACGTACTGGCAGAAGCGATTCTAACTATGCAATCGCTGCCAGCCAAAGTCAAAATTCTGCACGGAATCCGCGATCGCCTCAAGTCTAGTGGTAAGTTTCTCTCCCATGAACTGCTGGCAACCGATCGGGAGGCGGAAATTCATGGTGCCCTGGCTGCCACCCTGCGAGTGAATTCTACCCCGTTGTCTGAAGCTGACTGGATTGACACTTACAAAATGGCAGGATTGCAAGTTCAGCAACATCAGATAGGCGAAATGAGATTACTCAACCCAACTCGAATTATTCAGGATGAAGGGTTGAGGGATGCGATTCAATTCTTCTGGAATGTCATTACTCAGCCTCAAGTCCGCAATCGGCTCTTGACCATCCGAGGTGTGTTCCAGCAATACAAACAGGAATTAGGCTATATCGTTTTGTGTGCTGAACGGAAATAAATTAGGAGACTCAATGATGGCGACTTCAACTACTTCTGAATCCCTGATCACACAACTCAAAGACAAAATTGAATATGCTGAAACAGGTGTCTTTAGCAAAGTTTTGCTAAAAGCACCCCACTGTCAGTACACCCTCTTTTGTTTGGCGGCTCAAACGGATATTGCAGAACACACTTCAACCCGCAATGCCGTTGTTTCTATAATCGAAGGGCAGGGAACGCTGACCTTAGCAGGACAAGACATTGCCCTGGAAGCTGGTGTGTTTGTATTTATGCCTGCCAATGCTCCCCATGCGTTAAAAGCAGAAACAAATTTAGCGTTTCTGCTAACGCTTTCAGATACAGAGTGATTGATCAATGCTTTTTGCCGTTGAGTTCAGACGGTTTATCAACTTGCTTAGGCGCGATCGCGGCCTCAGTTATTCCATGAGCGATCGCGTCTAACCCAGCCCAATCCAGAATTGTGATTTTTCCACCTCTACTGTAAGAAATCACAGAATGAAGCTGCTTAAACAAACGAACGCATTCCTCGTAAGTAATGCCGATACTGCGCGCGATTTCATAATAGGAAAGCCGTAGGCGGAGGCAGGCTCCCTGCTCACTTACTTGCGTATTGGGTTCTCTGGCAGAGCATTAGCTCGACCATAAGAATGCCCTCCTAGGAAGAAGATTTTGGAGATGAACGGGTTTGTTGCACGGCTTGTCGTAGTCGTTCTATCAGATGTTCGTTGTCAGGAATTAGGTAATTCCCTGAAGGGCGACGAATCAGATCA
>DVDV01000224.1 GCA_015296075.1 Leptolyngbyaceae cyanobacterium M33_DOE_097
ACAGCTGATTTAGAGCAGCAGATCTTGAGCTTCATTGACTACTTCAACCGCACCTTTGCCAAGCCTTTTGTCTGGAAGTTTAAAGGGTTTGATCAAGTCATCTAAGCTGGTCAGTCACTCCTGCTAGCCTGCACTAGTTTCATCCTTGACTTCGGGTTTGATGACGAAAGCTCTTAGTTCGACCATCTTGCCGCTGCGAAAGCGCCAGACATCGCAGTACGAGTAATGAGCCTCCTTCCCGTCTTTACCCTTGATTGTCAGGTCGCCAACTGCTATAACGAAATCACCTTCAGCGATTAAGTTAGCGACGATATTCAAAGGCGGTTCCACATACTCCGTTGCCATCCATTGGCGAACGGATTCCTTTCCACTCAGGGTCTTGTCGCCAACAAATGTCCATTGCGTGTCGTCGGTGCAGAACGACAAGAATCCTTCATAGTTGCCTTCAGCGATCGCTGCGTTTGTTGCTTCTAAGATGGCTTTATTGTTGTTTGACATCTGAATTGCTCTTTTGTTCAAATGGATACTTTAACGGAGCCGTCTCTGCTGCCACTGATGCGAAACTCATGGAACAATTGCAGTAACACGAATTTCAATCCGCATCGTTGGCAGCCCGAGTACTGCGACTCCTACCTGTGTCCAAATTGGGGCATGGTTGGGCATGTAATGGCGATATAGCCTGACCATCACATCGTTAACTTCTGGGGGCAACCCACCAACATGGTAAGAATTGACATGGACAACATGCTCCCAGTCCGCCCCGGCAGTTGCCAAGGTTCGCTCTACGTTCCGAAACGCCTGAGCAATCTCGTCCGCAAGCGATTCTGGAATTTGCAGGTTGTCATCCCAACCACCTTGACCGGATATCTCCACGCGATCGCCAATTTTTACGGCTTGCGAGTAATGCAAGTTATTCAGCATGTATTCCCCATAACCGGGGGTAACAAAAAACTCAGGCTTATTCATGGTGTTCCTTTTATAGTATGTTTGCTCTATCTCGCGTTGTAGAAACGAGTTTGTTTTGGCATCATTCGATTTAGACCCTAATGTTCAGAATTCACTTGCCATGTCATCACAATGATTTCTGCAAATAGTAAGACAACGATTAGCTGCGAAAACGCTTGTAAAATGGCTTCCATTGCCTAGTTCTGACTCTGAACCTCCTAGAGCATCCAAACAATATTGAATCCAATTACCAACCAGGGTAAGACTACGCGCGATCGCTGTGAGACAAACTCCCAGCGCGAGATACAGGAAGGTAAATAAGGTAAATCGTTTCATTCTTTCTCCAATAGAGCTTATTCTCTGTACCAGACACGCACGCATTGAAAGCAATTGATTGTCACGCCTTGACTGATCATCACTGGGTGGAAACTATTACTGACCGTCAATCCATAGTCACCATCACTTGTGCCTTCTATGCGATCGGGTAAAACGACAGTTTCGATATTGATCACCTGTGTCGTTGTATTTTCGATCCACTGATTGACAGTACTCACAACCTCAGAGAAAGATTCATACTCGGAAGCTCCGCCGAAGGGTCCCCGTTCAGTGATCCGAGGCGCAAAATCTTTGCATTTAATCATTTTTCCACCACCTTAAAACTGTAGAGTTGATTTAGAGTCTTCGTAGATAGTCGCTCCCGCACTGCGGAGTTCATTCAGAAACCATTCGGTATCCGAGAGCAGTTCGGGTAGGTAAAGCCCAGGGCGAGCAGGAGCGCGGTCGTTCAGTCCCAATACCGACACGAGAGAAAGAACGACGCTCAGACCCGTTAGTGAGGTTGCGCCATGCTTGAACTCCAGCATCGCTCGCGAACGCTGCGTTCGACCATCGGCTTCGCCCTCAATCTCGACGATGATCTCGGTCGCTGTCTCACCGCCCCGGTGGCGACTGGATGATTTGCCAGTCACTAGGTCGAAACGTACATTTGGTGCCCCAGTGGCAGCATGGAGGCTCGCGATATCGAATGTGGAAAATGCGGTAGCATCAAGTAATCGACCGTCAATTGATTCAATCCTGCCCTTTGCTGCGTCGCCGGACAGCCATACCCGCCGCCCACCCTCAAATACCATTGCGGGGGGAGCAGCCCCGTGTACCCGTTCCATATCTTCGAGCGACGCTGGACCTGCTGGATCATTCTCGTCGAGGATTGCTCCGATCTGAATGGAGTGGATGACCTCGAAGCCTTTGACACTGTTGAGTGTCAGAAACACAGCCGCACCAGCCATCCAGTGACTGGCGAGCACGACGGGTGCTGCGGTCGCACGATGTGCGAACATCGTCAACTCAGGTCCGATTTCGGTGAGGGCAGCGTTGATGTTCAGGTAAGGGACGCCCAAGTCCTGTGCGTAGCTCAGTCCTTTGAGTCCGGCTTCGGGAGCCAACATGACTACAGCAGCTACTGTGACATCATCACCGAGACCCAAGCGGGGCTTATCGAGATCTATGGCAACAGCTTCGGCAGCGCCCACCTCCTGGGCGACTTCACCTGCTGATTGCAGGTTCCGTCCTCCGACGAGCACTCGAACGCTGGGGTGCCTCTCGCGGAACCACCTGACGGCAGTGCGCCCCACGAAGCCCGATCCTCCGGCAAAAAGTACCTGTCCTAAAGCCACCTTATTTTCAAGTATCATGATTTTTACCTCTTGTTATGAAACCAGTTGCATTTACTTGAGTGTGATGGCTTCCAATACTCAGTTTCTTTCAGATTCTGAAGGTGCTTCTTTCAGCAATCGTGAATCTGTGTCGAGGTCATTCCAGCAAATCGCTTAGAAACCACCTATTCAGAACTGCGATCGCAAAAAGATATCTGAAGGCAGATCGCGATTTAGCCTGCTGTATATCCACCATCGATCGCGCTTGGGTGGCCCAGTGATATAGCTAGCAGCATCAGAGCAGAGAAACACAACCGCTTGAGCAATTTCCGTTGAGTTTACGGGTTATTCGCTACTCGCTGATACAGGTTCTATATACAAGCGTGCCCACTTAATCTGATCTGCTTGTACACCAAGAATACTCATGCCGCGCATACCAAACTGCGTACCATCACGATGGGTGCCGAACCAGTACCACTCAGCCCAAGCCGTGTCACCCTCTACTACCGAACGGAGCAACTCTGAGTGAAAGTCTGGAATGGTTCATATCTGTTGAAACGGGTGCAGTGAGTCTTCTGTCGATTCATGATTTAGAAAGGAAGCTACCCCACACTCGCTTTTACTTCTTCAAACGCTGTATTCATCGACACGTCTTTCCAGGCCTCTAATTCAGCTTTCATCGATTCGAGTTTTTGAGTAATCAAACTCACCGAATCTTCGCCTAATGCTAAGCGCAAGGGTGGATTGTCACTCTCAACCACTTGAATCATTGCTGCTGCTACCTTCGCCGGATCATTAGGTTGTTTGCCATTCCTCTCCTGAAGCCGTTGCACTATTTTGCCACTCGTTTGAGCATAGTCATTAATTTGGTGGGATAGTGTGGAAAGCGCTCGGCTACTAAAATTCGTTCGAGAGGAGCCAGGTTCAATAATTGTGACTTTAATCCCCAACGGCTTCACTTCTTGTGCCAGCGCTTCAGAAATTGCTTCTAGAGCAAATTTTGTTGCACTATAAATTCCCACTCCTGCAAACGCGCTAATCCCATTTGCCGAAGAAATGTTGAGGATATGACCGCTTCGCTGTTCACGCAGGGTTGGCAAAATTGCACGGGTCACATTGATTGCACCAAATAGATTCGTGTCGAACTGCCGTCTGATATCATCGTCGTTCGCTTCTTCGATCGCGCCTACTGTACCGTAACCCGCATTGTTAACGAGTACATCAATGCGATTGTAAGCGTTCAATGCAGCTTCTACAGCTTGCTGAATCGATTCAGCATTAGTGACATCAAGCGCGATCGTCGTGACCCGATCCGGATAGCGATCGCTCAGTTCTTTTAATTGTTCAGGCTGACGGGCAGTTGCAACTAAATGATATCCCCGCTCTAGCACGGCTTGCGCCAAAGCACGCCCCAATCCTGTGGAACTTCCAGTAATCAACCAAACTTTATCAGTATTGTTCATTTGCTTCTTTCTCATTGGTAACTTGTAATCTAGATCTACACCGCTCTAAACTATGGTCTATACTCCGTAGGTCGCGTGGAACTCACTGATTGTGAACAGAACCGGTGTGGCCACAGCACTTCCAGTTATGTTGAACAGGAGTATGCCAATGATGTTGTTCGCGTTTGTCTGTGACCAACAACCTATATTCGTGCTGGTACAGAGGGTTTGTTAGCTGGTTTTTGTTGCATCAAAAATGGAACTTTATGAGTTCAACGCCTTTTCAATACGGCGATCGGGAATGAGCCACAGAACTGCAACCAGAACGTATAACGCACATGCAAGCCAAGGGATTGCAAAAGCAAGTGGAATTGTAACTGCATAAGTCAATACTGATAACTTGCCTTTAAAATTTCGACCAAGAGCGGTTGCAAGTGTGGAATCTTGACCGTGGTGAAAAGCAAGTGTGCGGGTCAGAGTGAAGTAGGCGATCGCAGCCAACAATAGAACCACACCATAAAGCGCCACAGGCAACGCAGCAAATTGATTTTCACCCATCCATGCGGTGACAAAGGGAAATAATGATAACCAGAACAACAAATGTAGGTTTGCCCACAAAGTTGAACCATTCACGTGTCGAACTGCCTGAAACAGGTGATGGTGATTGTTCCAGTAGATACCAACATGCACGAAACTCAACACATAACTTAGAAAGGTTGGAATCAGCGGACGTAGTGCCGCTAAATCTGACTCATGAGGTATTTTTAACTCCAACACCATAATGGTGATAATAATAGCGATTACCCCATCACTAAATGCTTCTAACCTACCTTTGACCATTTTTGGGTGCTCCTTGTTTGCTTACCACGTTGTAAGTAGGTGAGCTTAATTAAACGCAGCTCTAAATCTCTGGAAGCCTTGCTACGCTGTGCTCGGCATTCGGTTAGCACCCTTGTTTCGGGGATAAGCGATTGTCTATTGTTCATCTCAACCATCAGCTAGTCACGCCCTGCCGCAATCATCTTTTCTGCTAAGCCGACCGGGTTGGAAAACATCACTTCATGACTACCGGACATTTGCACGAACCGAAATATTCCCAAGCGGCTAGACATTCTGGGATGCCAACCCCAATCGCCTTGAGGAAGGATTTTCTTAGTTCCGATTAAGTCTATTTTTCACCCTCGCTGCCTAAAGAATCCATGTAAGCCGTGGGTTGGAAAAACCAGGACAATTAAACTAAATCCGAACTGACCTGTAGTGTGTATCTCCAACCCAAGGACAAAAGCTATGAAAATTCTAGGGATTGATCTCGGCAAATACAAGTCCGT
>DVDV01000413.1 GCA_015296075.1 Leptolyngbyaceae cyanobacterium M33_DOE_097
ATCTGCTCGAGTAGGTGCTGTTGGCGTTCGCTTAACTGGATAGCGAGGGCGTAAGGGGTCGGCATGGTACAAGAACTGCTGGATTTTAGACATCAGTTCTATTCTAGCTGTCTAACTACTCTTGCCTTCATGCACTAGTGCTTCCTCCACAGCTTCCAGCGTTGGCATGATCTCTTCAATCGTTGAAACGACGTCTTCAGTGCGATCAATTACATCACCAAATTTGTCATTCATCCGCTCGCAGTCATCAGTTCCAGCTTCACCCAAATCGACGATCGCAGTTGCTAATGTCTTTGCTGAGGTTACAATCTCACCACCAATCTGCTCAAATTTTTGTTGGATTGCTGTTAATGCTTCTTGCGCAGCGGTTGTCAGAGCTGTATTAATTTGCTCAAGCTGGGTGCCGCTTTCCTGGTTTAAATGCTCAAAGTCTTGCTGCAAGGTTTGTAAGCGATCGCCAATCAACTGAGAAATAGAATTAAATTCAGTCATCAAAGCGTCTTTGCGGCTATCAAAGTCGTTCTTAGCCGTCTCAACCGTATTTCCAATTTCTTCCACACCTCTCACGGTTTCATCTTCCAGACCATCAACTTCCCCTTCAAAATCTTGTGTTTGTTGAGTCAAAGTATCTAGATCTTGTTGAATCTCACCGGATTTTGTTTCAATCTCTGCAAGTATTTCTTCAGCACGAGTACGCAGTTCCCCTAATTGCGTTTTGACGCGATCGCTGAGTTGATCTAACTGTTCATCGATTCCTTCTGCTTTTTGACGTAGTGATTCTAAATCCTCCTTAGTGGTTTCAAGTTCAGTTTCTAGCTTTTGATCTAATTCTCCTAATCGATTACCTAGCGTCTCAAAATTGCTTAATACCTCTTGCTCCTTCCCGTTAATCGTCTCAACGAAAGTACTTGCTAACTCTTCAAGCTGGTTTACTTGGTTTAGCGCATCATCAGCTTCTTGAGAAAGTGACTGCATCTTCTCCAAATTCTGATCAATCAAAACAGTGATGTCTGACATGGTTCAAATCCTACTAGTATTGAAACAGACAAATGCAAGAAAGCCTTAATGAAACTCCCTCTATGAAACCTGTTTAGGCTGATGAATCAAGATAGATATTTGCAATATTTGCCTATGCAGTTATGGTTTTCAAAGGGCTTACAAATACGATTTCCTGCTCCGATGCAAATTAACTATTGAATTCGAGCAGCAATCAGATTCGGCAAGGTTGCAACTGACAGTGTCTCAAAAATGACTGACCCAGGTTTAGTGACAAGAACAGTTGAAGCCATCAAATACCAATTCCCAATTGCAACCTCTAAGCTTTCTCTGAAAAGGAGTTGGAAAATTCTGCCAACCTTTACAAAAGGATACATTTGGAGACTTAAAGTTTTGAGATCTGCATAGCTTCGCTCGATATACCTTTATTTCCTCCTAGTGGTCTGTCAGTTTGGATTTAATGCATCTGGGGTCAACAAGAGGTGTTTTTTCTGGGCGGAAGGCTCACAGAAAAGTCTTGAAAGACCACTAGCCACAGAAGACAGCATTTGTGCAAACTTGCCTAGCTGTCTCTAATGAGCAGAATCATGAGATTTTGCAAAGATTCGCAGCGTTTGTAGCTTGAAAGAGTGAGAAACCAGAGAAATATCCAGATGTATTTGAAAGATCTTTTATCAATAGATGGAGGTGTGAAATGAGTATTCAGCAAGTCGGTTACATGGGTTATCAGCTTTACCGCTTAGGATGGCATAACGCTACATACAAACATCTTTCTCCTGTGCAACACATGCTGCTCAGCAGTTTTCTCTATTACCGTAGAGGTTTTGCATCAGGATTGGAATTTACCAAGGAGGCTTCTCGAGAGAAGAACTATTGGTAATGACTGGAAGTTGGACTAAGCCTCCAGTAAAAACCTTGAAATCTTGTTGGATGGAAAGTTTTAGGGCTTGATGGTTCCTATGCCGCTTTCAAGCTTCGATTCTTGCCCAGTAATGGTTTTAGCCTGTGAAACTTGATTGAGTCCGAAGGCCAATAATGAGTAGAGATAAGTATGTGTACTCCAGATTGTGATTCAAATACTCAACAACTCAGCGATCGTGGATCAAGAAGACGTACCAGAACTTCTCCCCATCTCTTTTTAAAATCCTCAAGTAGTATTTGCGCATTGATTGGAGGCATTCTATTAGCCTCAAAGCTAGAAATTAGTGGTTATGGATTTGTATTTCTGGCAATGAGTTCCAGTCAGCTTTTAGTTGCCAGCATTCAAGAACGAGATATCAGCATGATTGTCTATGCTGGCTCAGTTTTTCTATTTGTAGATTGTTTTGGAGTATACCGATGGTTAATTGCATAGTAATAGCAACGGCTACTTAGTGGTGGCGATTCTACGCCACATTACTAAAAGTCCTTTCTACTTTGTTAGTTCCCCTGCGCCTAATCTTGGTTGGGCTTGGAGCTGCTAAGAGCAAACCCAAACTTTTTCGGTAGTGTTGCAAGAGGTTTCCTTCGACAGCTATTCATGCTCCAGATAGAAACACTCCGGCAACTACTGCTTCGATTTCAAAGTTAACCTCTGAAGCATTTTCTGTTAATATCATCGCAGTTTTAGGAATGCTATCTGTGGAGAAGTTTTTATGCACTCTATTAAAAGCTTACTAGTAGCATTTTTAACCAGTAGTATGATTGTTCCTCCAAACTTTCTTGAACTGCCAAATCAATCTGTTTTGAGGCTGAGCCAGCAGAGAAGTACACTCGATCAACTAAAAGGAATTTTTCGACCAAAGCGGCGACCGGGGAGCACGCGGGGGCCAGTTTGTTTGATTACACCGGGTATGCGCCCTAAGCAGATGCCTTTTAGTGATACACCCTCTGTTTTAAGCGATCGCCCCCTATTCGTTTGGCGTACACCTGTTGCCCGTGTCCAAGTGCAACTTGCCAAGAATAAACAGGTTGTGTGGAATCAGATCCTTCCAGAAGGAACTCAGCGTGTTGTTTACCAAGGACAGCCTCTCGAAGCAGGAAAAACGTATCAAGTCATTGCATTTGGTCGGCAAGGGGATCCCTTAAATGTAGGGGAAGATGCTCAATTTACTTTGCTCAGTACGGACGAACGAGAGGAGATGTTGCAAAGGTTAATGGCGCTAGAGACAGACCTCGACAACCAACAGAAATCAGCCGAAACAATTGCGATCGCCAAAGCGATTGAGCTGTCTAACTCTTCTCTCTTTTCAGACGCTTATCAAGTGTTAGATGCTCTGCCTCAAAAATCACCTCAACTCACTAACTTTCTGGCTAATTTACCAGCTAGTATCTGTGGAAAGCAATACGAAGCAGGCAGCTTTAGATTACCAAACACTACCAATTAAGACAAAGCTGGCCCAATAAAAAGGATGAGAAAAATCAGTTGGTTTAGCTTGTTGCAATTCATTGGGTAGTGAGCGATCGTCTCCTCGCAAAGCCAAACTTTCTTCTAGCGTGGCTTGTTTCTTAATCATCGCAATTTGTGCCTGCCGCAAAGCTTCAGTTTTTCTTGTTGTTTTTAACTCCTTGTAGAATCTTGTCATGAGTAACAGTGTGCCAGCATCACTAATATGCCAGAGGCTAGCAATGGAAGCCTTACTGCCAGACATAACCGATAATCCGGCAAAGCCTAACTCTGCCTGGGGACTGCCAACAGCTGTGCGACAGGCACTTAAAACCAGCAATTGAACCGCAGGCGATCGCAAATTGAGTTCGTTCATCTGGTTGGGACTGAGGCGCTTATCCCAAAACTGGATGTAGGAATCTGAAACGGAACCCGGGGAAAAATCAGCATGGGTTGCCACGTGGAGGATACCATAAGGAATTTCTGAACGGGAAGCCTTGAGATTTTTGATAGTAAAGTTTTGATTGAGTAGAACTTTGCCTTGCCATAGAGTACTAGCAATTATCTGCAGCTCAAGTGGAACTGCAGGTAGCGGTGCTAGCTCTTCAAATTTTGAGGCTCCCATCGCTAAAACCTGAGTTCCATGCAATACAGTGGCTTGAGAGTCCAGCAAGTTAAAGGCAGGAATGATTCCTAACTTGTATTTCTCAATGAGAAACTGTTTACCATCATGCAAAGCTGCTAGCGGAACAGTTCGCAATCCCCCACCCAGGCAAAAAACCAGGGTTTCTACCTCAAATAACTTTAAATCTCGCTCTAGTGGCGCAATAATTAACTGATAGAGGCTTTGGGCGGCAGGTAAATAAGTTGCTGACTGTGTATAAGGGTCAGTAACCTGGTCACGGAAGGCTTTAACTGTCTGAAGCAGTACTTCTCGTTTAGTAGAAACGCGTCGATGGATTGGAGGCGCTCCAGGTGGTACAAAAATTAGCTCTAAATGGGTTGGAGTCGGCACAATATAAATAAGCGCCGCCTTATTATTAGTTGTTAAATAAAGATACTTTAGCTTTTGGCTAATTGCCCTGGCATCAAGCTGTTGCAGGGTAAGCGAGCCGCCATAATAGGACTCATACTGACTTCTCCAAAATTCCTCGACCAGTCGAATTGCCGTAGTTGTATCTTTGCGATCGAGACTTCGCCTAAACTGCTCAATATCCAGTTGCGGAGCAGCGATTGGCTGACTTGGGGGCGGGGCAGCTTGTGGTGCTCTAAATGTAATTAAAACTAGAACGATGACCAGTAACCCAATAAAACTTGATTTGATCAAGCGTTTCATGATGCACCATCCCTAATTGCAATTTCAATTCGACAAGTAGGACTTTGGTAGAACAGAAGGCTACGAGAGGACGGGCCATGTGCAAACAAATTTTGTCAACCTGACCGCCCTGTAGCTATTGATTGTTAATTTCATGACGCTCAACGGATCATGGCAGGTGTAAATAACCCACTGATTTAGTTGAGTTGTCAACATTTCCCGATTATCCTACTGCATAGGCTCCAAATTTTCACCTCTATAGGTTTTTAGGACATTAAGAGAGCTTGTATGAGTGGTTAATCGTTGATAACAGTAAATTAGAAAGAAACTTTGAAACCTGAAGCAGGCTCACTTAGCTTTTTGCTTCATTACTTTGCCTTCATCATCGTCACCGCCCAAACCCTCAACCTGACTTGCAGTATCAGAAAAAGCCCCATTGCATCTGAGGAAAACATAGGCGCTATGAATGGACTATCAAAATACTGGACACTGATCCGGATTGACGCTGCTGAAGCTGGAGAAGGCTATAAGATCCAGCCACTGACCTCTGCCCAAGACTTTGTTCTGACAAAATTTACGGAACTTGACGATTCTCAAAAAACAGAAAACTTTACAGTTCAAAGTGAACTCTTTTATCTCGCAAGAACGAATACAACTTGCCAAGAAGAAAGTACTCGCGCAGAGCTTTGTCTGCGCTGCTATATATCTCATCCAATTCTACAAGCCTGTCAAAAACGGGCGCGTTTATTTGGTACAGGCAAAGGATTTACCTATCGTGACTTACTACCTTTTGTATTAAATGATGATGGTAGATCGCAGTTGCAAACATTTGTACCTTTCTCAATCGAGATTCTCAATTCTTTCTCGCCAGAGCGTCAATGTAGTTTAGGAAAATGGGCTGATCTACGGGTCAAGCGACATCCTGAGTTAAATCAGTTTTTGTTAGAGCATGGCCTACGGTTTTGTAGTGATTGGGCTTTATTGAACCGAGCTGATCCTAGAGATTTCAAGGGAATTGACCGTCATTTAATTGAGGTCTTTCACCAAGTTTACCGACGCGATCGCCCCCAGCAACATCGGCAAGGGTTACGGCAAAAATGCCCTGATCCAACAACTGCTCAACTTCAAGAAATGGCTCAACTGCTCCGCGATCGCCAGGTTTTGATATCTTCAGCATCTAGTGTAATCAGCCAACTTAAAAGCATAGCCAGCATGTTAAGACAGGAGGAAATTTGGGGTCGTAGCGGCTTTCCAGTGACGGAACCTTTAGAAGTAACAGATCCAACTACAGGAGAAACAACTGTCAAAGAAATTCCAGATGAGACCTATAGCAACAATCTCGAAACAGAGAACCAATTAGAATTGCAAAATTTCTGTCAGGAGCAGCTTCTATGTTGTCTAGATGAGGCAATTCAATCAGGTATTTCCGAGCATGTTCGTCAGCTTGAGCAACGTCCTCGGTATGCTCACCTGGCTCATCAAGTCGAGCCAGCTTTAAGACTGCTTTATTTTGAGAAGCAATCCCAAGCTCAAATTGCCGCTTCACTAGTGCAGGCTAGCAGGAGTGACTGACCAGCTTAGATGACTTGATCAAACCCTTTAAACTTCCAGACAAAAGGCTTGGCAAAGGTGCGGTTGAAGTAGTCAATGAAGCTCAAGATCTGCTGCTCTAAATCAGCTGTG